>CALHMG010000263.1 GCA_938034705.1 uncultured Gammaproteobacteria bacterium | reverse complement strand
AGATGTTTCAGCTGGATCCGCTTGATTCACGTCTTCACGGATTTCCGGCTGGCCGAGACGGGGCAGTAAATCTCTATGGTGGCTACGACCCCGCGACCGGGGAGTGGCGGATCATGATCTACCCGGGCACCCGTGCTTATGAGCCGGCCTACGTCACCGTTCAGAGCGCGAATCAGATTTCGGATCTTCAGCTGATCGGTGCCTCGGAAGCAGACGGCGCACTTCTGCCTCGCATGTATCGTAATGATGGCAGCGGTTTTACCACGAACACCTTCAATGCCGGTTTCAGACAGCCTGTGCAATGTGTGAGCGTCGTTGCGGCTGATTTCGATAACGATATGGACGTCGATCTGTATCTTGTTTGTAAACGCGGTGGTGGCAACATCGCCAACAGGGCGTTTGAGAATCAGGGTGACGGCACGTTCGTTGAGGTGCCTAACGCGGGCGGTGCCAGTGGACCTGTAGGTGGCGGCTGGACGACGCGAAAAGGCTGGGGTGACAGCGCCACTACAGCTGACTTTGACAACGACGGCTCACTTGACCTGTTCGTAAGTAACGGGCTGACAACGTTTCCGGTGTTGCCAAATGCGGGTCCCCACAAGATGTACTTTGGGGTACCTAACGGAAACCGGTGGATCCAGCTGGAACTCGTTGGAACTTCATCCGTCGCGAACGCCCAGGGTGCTCGGGTAGTCGCCACCGCCAACGGTGTGTCTCAGTTGCGCGAGCAGGGTAGCGGCTACCACCGATTCTCCCAGAACCACGATCGACTGCACTTCGGGCTCGGGCAGAACAACTCGGTCGACCTGCAGGTGACGTGGCCGGACGGGAACATTGAAAATTATGACAACGTCGCCGCCAATCGCGTGTATCGCGTGGTTGAGGGAGCCGGGCTGCAGCCAAGACCCAACGGTCCCGTTGCCTCTTTTCGTGCAGCTGGTCCCGGTGACGAGTGCGGTGAACCTTATTACGAAAGTCGTCTCGATCGTGCGGTGCTGATCTGGAAAGACTGTGTCACGGGCGTCTGGTCTGTAAGAACCGCCGGTGGCGGCAAAGCCGAAGTCAGATACTCCATTGATGTTTCCGGTTCTGATCTGCAAAGTGTTCAGCCGAGACTATTGGAGACTCAGGACGGGGCGTCCGTTCAGTCAAACAATGCAGTGTTTGATTTCCGAACGGCCGGCGTCGATGTGGACGGTTTTGACTTTCAGGTCGCAAACAATGGCGGCTCGGGTGGAGTTTGTTTCAACGTTGGCGGTTCGTCGAATGTTCCCGTCCTTCTCGGTGCCCAGCATCTTCCCGTACAGGCCCCGATTTCTCTCCCGGGTCTGAACGCCTGCGCGACTTCAACGCCGGTTGGTATCAGCATGGCGGATGTTCAGGCTGACGAGGCCAGTGGCACAGTGACGGCATCGTTAAGACTGAATCAGGCATCTTCCGGCGTGACTTCAGTACGCGTGTTTACGCGGGCAAAAACCGCACGCGGCGGTACGGACTATTTCGGTTTCTCCAGAATCGTGACAATACCGGCCGGCGTGATCTCGGTGCCGGTTTCGGTGAACTTGATCAACGATTCTACGAGCGAATCTGATGAAGAGTTCGAGCTTCGGCTGATCGATGCCGTGAACGCACAGATTGACGATGCGGTTGCGACCGTGACCATCATCGATGATGACGACGCCAGCACGAGCCTGTCGATTGCCGACCGTTCTGTCAACGAGGGGCAGGGCAGCATCAATATCACGGTGTCCCTGTCTCAGTCTTCGTCACAGGCGGTACAGGTGAAAATATTCACCCGCGCAGGTTCCGCGCGCGGCGGTAGCGACTATTTTGGATTCACCAGAACGCTTGATTTCGCACCGGGCCAGTTAACAAGGACGACGCAACTGGTGCTTCGCGATGACTCAACTGCAGAACCGACCGAGCAGATGCAGTTGCGTTTGACTGATCCCGTCAACGCCGGCATCGCCAGGAGTCAGGCTACGATCACCATTCAGGACGATGACTGACGATGTTGCTATCGGATAACGATGCGCGTTGAGCCGTTTGTCACGGCGCACTGAGGTCCGAAGGCACGCTGAAATCGCCCCGGACCTTTTCGAACGCTGCACCGATTCGCAGTACCAGTGCATCTGAAAACCGTCTCCCGACGATCTGCAGCGATGTTGGTAGACCCGCCGGAGTCAGATCGATGGGTATTGCGAGCGCGCAGAGCTCGAGATAGTTGGCCATTCGGGTGTTGCTGCCGACGATGCCGTCCGTCTCGTCGAGTCCATCAAGCAACGGCGCGGTGATCGGTGTGGTTGGCATGACAATCGCGTCGAAGGCATCTATTGCCGCGTCAAAGTCAGCGATCGCCCTGTCACGCTCACGGTGCAGATTGATCAGATCTGCCGCTGATACCGTTTTGCCCACACTCATGCGCGCACGCACCACGTCGTTAAGTCTGGATGAGTCGTCTTCGATCAGGTCGCGGTACGTTGTGTATGACTCGCAAATCGAAAGATGTTTGCCGATGTCCTGATAGCCCGGTGGCGTGTGGGGCAGCTCGCATGCAACCACACTGGCACCGCTTTGCTCCAGCATGCGAAGTGCTGATTCATAAGATGTTCGAACGTCATCTGAAAGGCCCGGCATGGCGTCCGCTGCAATGAAGCCGATACGTAAGCCCTGATTGCCTCGTTGCAGATCCGACAGATCAATCGGTCCCGGGCTTTCGCGGGTCGTGGCGTCATTGATGTCCTGGCCCTGCATTGCCTCAAGCATCAGCGCGGCAAGTTCAACCGTGCGGGTCAGCGGACCAACCGTGTCGAGGGTAGGCGACAGTGGCGTTACGCCACTGCGACTGATCAGGCCAATCGAAGTCTTGAGGCCAACGCACCCACAAAAGGAAGCCGGCAGGCGCACCGATCCGCCGGTGTCGGTACCCAGTCCGGCATCAACAATGCCCGACCCTACCAGGACGCCGGTGCCGCTTGAGGAGCCTCCTGGAATTCGGTGATTTTCCAGATCCCAGGGGTTCCACGGCGTGCCGATGTTGGCATTGGTGCCCCAGCCACCACTCGCAAACTCGACCGTGTTGCTTTTTACCAGCGGTACAGCGCCGGCCGCACGCAGCCTGGACACCACCGGTGCATCGCGCGTGGCCGCTGGATTGTCGGCGCGCGTCAGTGATCCGGACCGGGTCGGCACACCGGCGATGTCGATGATGTCCTTGATTACGAACGGAACCCCGTGCAGCGGTCCGGCTGTGGAAGCAGCCGCAGCCAGTGCGTCACATCGATGTGCATCGGCAAGCGCAATGTCATCGATCCGCTGGGCGACGGCGTGGAGTTTGTTTTCATGGCGATCGATTGCGTCAAGCGCTCGCTTGACGCGATGCACCGCGTTGGCAGGAGGTGGTGTAAATCTCATGGCTTCCAGTTGTCAGGTAGCAGGCGCTCACGAAAATCGACAAACCCGAAGTCGACATACACGCGGGGTTGTCGCGTTCCAGGATCGTGGCACGTGTTGGCGTGCGTATAGCTTATTGGAAAGAAACACGGATAGTCGATCCATGTTTTCGAAAACGACCAGGAAAACGCGCTTGGCCCGCGCCGGAGATCACGATTTTCTGCCCCCGTTCATGGGCTATTCAGTCAGGTATGAAAACTGCTGTCGATTTGCGTAACGAGGATATTGTCTGGCTGACGGCATCTATGCTTCGATACTGCGATGACGAATTCAAATCTGTTACTGGTCGGTCAGTACGATTCGCCGTTTGTGCGGCGGGTCGGTGTTGCGTTAAACCACTACCGTTTGCCCTTTGACCGACACGTAATTTCGACGTTCGCTGATTTCGATGAGAACCTCGGGTTCAATCCCCTCGGCAATGTCCCGGCGCTGGTCAAAGCTACTCGACGCTCAAGTGTCGACTCAACTCATCGACCATCAACCGAACAAGGCCGTTCTTTGGGGCATTAGCCGGCCACACGGCAAACGCATCGATCGGTTTGACCTCCCACTGCGGCAGCACGTGTTCAATCGTGCCAGATTTCAAATCACTGGTCGCGAGAAATTCAGGGATGATTGCCAGTCCCGCGCCGGCGCGAGCCAGCCGATACAGCGCCTGCGCGTCATTCGACGAGATGAGAATGTCGGGCTTGATCGTCACCGGTCGAGCGCGGCCTTTTTGAAAGGTCAGGGGTACGTTCTGTACAGGAGCCAGCCCAAGCCACTTCCAGTCTTCAAGCTGCTTCGGGTTGTCGACGGGGGACTTGCTGGCGACAAAGTCGGTAGAACCCACCAGCGTACGCTCGACGTGAAACAGGACGCGGGATGTGGCGGTGTTCTTCGCGTTGAAGCCCATGCGTATCGCGATATCAAATCCATCCTCGATCAGATCTCGACGTGAGTCAGAAAAATCAACCGTGAGGCGCACCCGCGGGTGG
Organism: uncultured Gammaproteobacteria bacterium; assembly: GCA_938034705.1. GTDB lineage: Bacteria > Pseudomonadota > Gammaproteobacteria > Arenicellales > CALHMG01 > CALHMG01. Next base: position 45,507 of record CALHMG010000263.1, on the reverse strand, counting down.
GCGCGTGAGAAAGCCGCAATCGCATCAATCAACTGCGATTGTGAAGCAACGGACGGCGCCGTAAGGCGCAGCTCGCCGCTGGGTTCTGTCGCCTGGCTGGTGAGTTCCAGAAGTTCTCCTTCTGCAGCTTCAAGCATCTTGCGCGTTGCGCCAAGGAGTCGTTCGCCTTCTCGCGTCAGGGTCAGTTTGCGGGTCGAGCGGTACATCAGCGCCACGCCAAGATGCTCTTCCAGAGCGGAGATATGGTGACTGATCACCGATGGCGACAGTCTCAGTTCCCGGGCGGCACCCCGGAATGAACCGTGGTCGATCGTTTTCGCGAATATCGCCATCTGGCGCAATTGATCAATCATTATTCTTGATATCCGAACAGTACAATTTATTAATCATATATTATCGAATAATCAGAATTTGTCTATTGTGGCGTTTGTGTCGGACCCACAGGGTGCGACACAGGAATTGACTGCTTATTCTGGAGAACCACACACATGTTCAAGCATTTGAGACGTACTGCGCTACTTTCCCTGTTTTCACTCGCCATGGCGTCCACCGCCTCGGCAGACAATAACGCGACGGTGCAGAAATTCTATGACCTGCTGAGTAATCCGGGCTCGGAATCTCACGTCGCGGCGTTTAAAGAAGCGACCGCCGATAGCTGGGAAAGCATCGGCAACTATTCAGGCAAGAACAAATCCTCTGCAGCCTTCCTGGGTCAGATGGGTGGCTTTGCCAAGCTCATCCCTGATCTCAACTGGGCCGTTCAGGCCATGCACACCGATGGCAACGTGGTCACGGTTCGCAGCCGTGCAACCGGTACACCGGTGGGTCCGTTGTTTGGTGTCGACGGGCAGGGTCGCAGCTTTGACATCCTGACGATCGACATACATACGCTCGCCGACGGCAAGATCATCAAAACCTATCACGTCGAAGACTGGGCCGGTGCGCTGGCACAGCTCAAAGGCAAGTAGTTCAATTGAATGAAACTCTCGACGCGTTCGGTGACGGACGCGTCCAGGGCTTAAAGGAGAGAAAGATGAACAGAAGAAATGCATTGCTTGCATCCGCCGCGGCTCTGGCAGGCGCAGGTGTGACGCAAACCGCTTCAGCCCTGGCGACGATGGACAGCACGAGTCAGGCATCGTTTGATACGACGATGGCCTTCATGGACGCGATGGGCAAAGGCGATATGGATGCGATGTCCGCGCTGATGGCGGACGACATGGAATGGCATAATGAAGGCGACAAAAGCCTGCCCTGGATTGGTCCTTGGAAAGGCAAGGATGCTATTTTTGGATTTCTGGCTGATTTCTCCAAAAACGTAAAAACGACGCATTGGGAAAACCAGGATGCCTTTGCGTCGGGCGATACCGTCGCGGTGTTTGGGCGGATGAAGCTGCTGACTACCAAGTCAGGGGCGGAAACGCAGGAGTTCACATTCGCATTGCGCGTCAAGGTGCTCGATGGGAAAGTAAAACTGTGGAACTGGTTCGAAGACAGCTTTGCTGTCAGCAACGCTTTCCACGGCCGATGAGTTAAGACAGTTTCCCCGATCGGGAGACTTTAACAGGAGGCAGGTCGATGGAGTTTCGGGTTTCGTATTTTCAGTCAGCGGTTGTTGCGTGTGCGTTTGTGGTGGGCAGTTCAGCCTGGGCTGCGTCCAGCGACTGGCCAACCCGAACGACGCCGCGGCCTGCGACAACGGACGGGGTGCCTCACGTTCAAATCGACGTGAAGCCAGTGCCTGCGCTCTCCGCCGAGCTGCTGCAGCGAGTTGCCGGAATCCCGGACGTTGAAATCGGAAACACGGTGATCTCGTTGCCGGGCGCCAAAGGCTTTCGGCTTGTCGACGGACTCGCGCTCGCTCGCCCCGATGCGATCGTTGGCGGCCGTGAGTTCGCTCACATGCATCCCGACGGCAGCCTGCACGCGTCGCTGCACCCTGAAACGGCGCGAGCCGCGGTGGACGCGGGCTGGGCTATCGCGCATCCCTGGGCGAAAAGACGTCAGGGGTGGGAAGGGTTTGTCATGATTTACACGCCCCAGACCGCCGATGAGCTCGACGTTGTGTTCGACCTGGTGCGCGAGTCCTACAGCTTCGTGACGGGCAGATCGGTGGACTGACCAACGCCCTGACGCGATTGCTTGGCGAGTCGGTACTCAGTCGCTGTCGGTTTTTTGCGTCCAGCCGAATACCGTTTCTTTCTCTATCTGTTCAATGTTGTCTGGCCGCGGGAAAGGCTCCGGTGCAGGTTGGGCCGGGTCGCGTTCACGGCCGATCGCCTCAAAGAAATCCTCCAGACCGCCCGGCATTAAGAACCAGAGGAAGGTCACCGGTTCAGAACCGTCATTGATAAAGCTGTGCTTTCGATCTCGTTGAAGAAAAACTGTTGTTCCCGGACTCACGCGAGTCTCTTCACCGTCAAGCGTGACGATGGGCTCGCCAGACAGAAAATGAATCACCTCCTCGTGATCGCTGTGGGAGTGCTCGCGCACGTAACCGCCCGCGGCGACGGTTTGAGTGCCCATTGAGAATCGGCTTTCACTGTTGATCGTTTTTGAGTTCAGGATGCACTGCACAAAACCGTTGGCGGGTACCGGCTGCCAAAAACTCGGGGACTCGCCCGGTTGAAAAATATGTCTGTCGCTGAGGGTGTCGGTCTGGTCTGACATGTCTGAAAGCGCCCCGATAAATCAATAAGTGTCCATCATACTGAACACGCCGACATCGGTTCGCAATACCGAATCATGTCCGGTCACTGGCGTGAAACGATGGTTCTCGGCGCCGATTCGTCCGTATTCGGATTTCACGGCAGGTGTTCTGGCACCAGAAGAATCCATACCGCGTTGATAAACTCGAGTGGATTGCTCAGGAACTTGCGTGGGGCAAGGAGAGATCCTCGAGAAAAAATGCAGCGAGTTCCGCCCGATTCTCAAGCCGGGCCTTGGTGTACACGGCACTTGCCTGCTGTCGCACGGTGCGTTCAGTGGTACCCCGGGAGATCGCTACCTCTTTGAGGCTCGCGCCTTTGATCAGCAGCAGTGCCACATCTTTTTCCGCCGCTGTGAGATCCCACGCTTCGAACTGCTCATCAATTTTTTCGCCAAGCCCTCTGAGCATGCTCGCGGCCTTGCTCTTCCACAGGTTGACGTCTTCACGCGTGCGTTGAACGGCAAGTTTGAGCTGCCGGTTTCTGGCCGCCGTGGCCTGGGGGCGGCGGATCCAGATGTAAATCAGAGCGCCGGCCACAAACACCGAGAAGCCAAGGTCCAGAACGAGTTCAGTTACCGAGGCGCCTTCGCCAAGATCCTGAAAGAAGTCAAAGACGGCGGTGGTAGCCACGATCATAAGGGCGCCTGCCGTCAGGATTCGCTCGGCCTGATGCGCCGGTTCAATGTTGTTCATAAGCCAGATATTCCTCTGCCGTGTTGGTAGCAGAATCGCCAGTAGCGGCCATCGCACATATGTTCGATAGCCCATTAAGTGCCTGATTTTCTGAAAAATTAGCACATGTGACTGACGCGTAGTCCAACGATTGCCCGATGGCGAGCGCGGCATGCAGGTCCAGGATAGCGGGTCCCTGAAACCCGGCCTGAAAGGTCCCGAACCCATGAATGCACATCAATCCATCATCCTGTTAATCGCCAGCCTGGGGCTCTCCCACATCAGCATTGCTACGGCGCAGCAACCGGACCCGCTGGTCCAGAACCCGTTCAGTCCGTGGTATGCATTGGATAAGCCTGCCGGATGGCACTTTGACGCGGGCATCGGTGTCGAAAGTGAACCGGGCTACGCAGGGTCGTCGACGAACGAAACGGAAGTCGATGTGCTGGCGCGCGCGATCTACCGGACTGAAAGCGGGCATCGATACTTTCTGACCCTGGGCGAGGCGGGCGCGCTGTTCAACCTCGGCCCGGACACACAGCTTGCCGCGTTTATCGAATTTGAAGAAGGCCGTGAGGCCGACGATGATCCTGCGCTCGTCGGGATGACCGATATTGATTCCACCATCGAAGGTCAGTTCACGCTGGCGCGACGCTTTGGCAACGCGAGCATCTTCGCGACGCTGCAGCCGGATATCACCGGAGATGCGAACAAGGGCCTGGTGTGGTTTGTCGGTGCCGGTTACGAACGATTTGTTGCCGACAACAGGTTGAGACTGTCAACACGTTTCGACTTGAGCGGCGCCGACTCTGAGTACATGCGTACTGAATTTGGCGTGACGCCAGCGGAGGCTGCAAGAACCGGTTACGCGGCCTTTACGCCAGGCAGCGGCCTTAAATCCGCGACGTTGGGTCTGGGCGCTGAATACTACTTTAGCGACCGTCTGAGTCTGCTCGGCTCTGTGGAAATCGAACACTATCTGGACGACGCTGCCGACAGTCCTCTCGTCGACAGCATCGGCAGTAGTACAACCCATGAAGCGTCGTTGCTGCTGCGCTGGCAATTCTAGTTCTGGCGTTCTCGCCTGGACGATCAGGACTGGCGACTGTCGTCCAGCGCGAGCTTGTCAAAGTGGTCTACCGCGTAGTCCACAAACGAGCGCAGCCGGGTTGAAACGTATCGGGCGGACGGATAGACGACATACACCGCTTCTTCGTCCCGGGCCGACGTGGTAACGCTGTGTTTGTCGAGTACGCGTACGAGCTCACCGCTCTCCAGGTGTGGCTTGACCAGCCAGTCGATAATCAGGATCAGCCCGACACCGTCTCTGGCGCATTCGACCAGTACGTCACCGGAGGTTGTTTTAAGCGGCCCGGTCACGGGCACGTTGAGTACGCCCTTTTTCTGTTTGAATCGCCAGACGTCGGCGCTCGGGCGCCACAGACTTCCGGTGTCACCCATTCTGAAGGTCAGGCACAGATGTTTTTTGAGATCTTCAGGACTTTTGGGCGTGCCGTGTTTTTCAAGATACGCAGGTGACGCGCAAACAATTCTGCGCATCGGCGCGATTCGCCGCGCGACCAGTGTTGAATCGGGCAGTGAACCGATGCGAACTGCCGCGTCGATGCCTTCCTGAACCAGATCGACGCGACGGTCGGTGAGTCCAAATTCGATATCGATGTCTGGATGCTGTGTGAGAAACCCGCTGAGCATTGGCGCGACCTGGCGGCGGCCGAACGCGATAGGTGCGGTTAACGAGAGCGTGCCGCTTGGACGAGCGTCGAGTTCCTGCAGCGCCTGGCGTGCCTCGACAATGTCACTGAGAATCCGGCTCGCGTGAAACTGATAGGTGTGACCGGCCTCGGTCAGCGTCAGTTGTCTGGTCGTGCGCGTAAAGAGCTGCGCCGACAGCGATTCCTCCAGGTCCGAGATCTGCCGACTCACGGAAGAGGGTGCCAGTTTCAGGTCCCGGCCTGCTGCGGAAAAGCTGCCGGTGCGGATGACGGCCAGAAAAAGCCGTAATTGTTCGATGTTTTCCATCTTTGCACTATACGCAAAGGTGATTGTGGTTTGGGTCTATTTTTCTATATTTCGAACACCCCTATATTGGCGACATGGCCATCAGCTAACGGCCACCACACGCTCTGATAACGAGGGAAAAATGATGACTAAAGCGAAAAAACAGCACCAGAAGTACGATCAACTCGACGCCATTCTCGATTTTGCCTACGGCTCCGGGGCCCGCCGCAACGCCAGCCGCGCGCGCAACACTGCGATCGCGAAACTGGTGAAAAAGGTCCCGGTCGCCAACGATGCGCAGATCACGGACGACCAAGCCGCGTAGGTTCAGTTCACCGTCAGCCAATCAGATCGGCAGGATTGCATTCAGCACACCGTGCGGTCCTGCCGAAACTACCGGGAACCGCTAACGCGCTTGTTCGGACGGACCGCGTCTTGGTCAACATTTTCGTGGTCCGTTTGTCGTTTGTGATGTTTACCGCGACACTCCGGCGAATCGAATGCCGGAAAGATCTGCTAACTCACGTTTCCACGTTGTGATGTCGTCGTGTCGAAATTGATCAAGACCACTATGACCGCAGGCTCTGGCAAGAACCTGCATGAGTTCAACGCTTGCCGCAAAGAACTGCGCGAGTTGTTGTGCACCGGTCTCCACGTCAAGTCTTTTTCGCAATTCGGGTTTTTGTGTCGCGATGCCAACAGGGCAGTTGTTTGAGTTGCACATTCTTGCTGCGATACATCCAACGGCCTGCATCGCAGAATTGGAAACGGCGATCGCGTCGGCGCCAAGCGCCATGGCTTTGACAAAGTCCTCGGGCATACGCAAGCCACCCGTGATAACCAGGGTCACCTCGGAACCGGTTTTCTGATCCAGATGTTTGCGCGCGCGCGCCAGTGCCGGAATTGTGGGCACGGAAATGTGGTCGCGAAAAATGAGAGGCGCTGCTCCAGTTCCTCCACCGCGGCCGTCCAGCACGATGTAGTCGGCACTCGCCTCAAGGGCAAAGTCGATATCGTCCTCGATATGGTTTGCCGAAAGCTTGAAGCCGACAGGAATGCCGCCTGAGCGCTCGCGAACTTCGTCGGCAACTTTTTTGTAGTCGCCCGGCGTGTTCAGATCTGCGAACGTGGCTGGCGAAATCGCTGCCTGTCCGGGTTCAAGGCCGCGCACCTCGGCGATCTTGCCCTGGACCTTGTCTCCAGGGAGGTGACCTCCGGTTCCGGTCTTTGCGCCCTGACCACCTTTGAAGTGGAACGCCTGAACGCGTTCCACCAGCTGCGGGTCCCAGCCAAATTTTGCGGAAGCGAGTTCATAAAAATAGCGCGAGTTCTCGGCCTGTTCCTCTGGCAGCATGCCGCCTTCACCGGAGCAGATGCCGGTGCCGGCGAGCTGCGCACCCCGAGCGAGTGCAGTTTTCGCCTCCTCCGACAATGCGCCATAGCTCATGTCGGAGACAAACAGGGGTATATCAAGCTGCAGCGGTCTGGCAGCGCGCGGGCCGATAGTGACGGAAGTGGCGACAGGCTGATCATCAAGCAGCGGCTTGCGAGCCATCTGTGCCGGCAGAATCTGAATATCATCCCAGTGCGGCAGATCCTTTCGCGGTACCCCCATGGCTCCCATCTCGCCATGGTGTCCGGTTTTTGAAAGTCCGTGACGCGCCATGTCATGAATACGGGCAACCGTCGGTTCTTCAGGCGTCGGCACCGCTACGGGGATGTCCGACTTCGGAGCCGGCGCCGGATCTCCAACAGCGCGATCACCCAGGCTTGCGTGGGTTCCGTCGCAATACGGTGCGTTCGCGCTGGACTTGCACTGGCACAGGGCCGCTGATTCTGTTTTTTCCGCCGTGAATTTGAGCGGTGTAATTCCTGTGCCCACATGTGATCCGTCACAAAACGGCTGTGTTTTTGATCGGCCACACCGGCACCACGTGTAACTTTTGTCTTTCTCAAGTTCAACTTTAACCGGAGCCTTGGCGGCTATGATGGCAATTGGTTGGGTCATGTCATTTATCCAGGCTGGTGGCGATTGTGCGGCGTGGCGGAATCGTCAGGCGGTCGACGAATCAGCGATCGCAGGGAGAAGGATAACCGCATGCTGGAGTAGACGCGAACAACCGCGGCGAGTTCCTGCTACGTTGACGTATCGTTTGTAGCAGGACAATAAAATCGAAATGCGTGTAGGTGTTGAAGTCGGTGGAACGTTCACGGACCTGGTCGTTGTCCAGGGTGACGAGGTGTCGGTGGTCAAAGTGCCGAGCACACCTGCCCAGCCCGACGTCGGTGCCATCAACGCGCTCGACGCTGCGCGGATCGAATATGGCGACATCGTCGACCTCGTTCACGGATCGACCGTCGCCACCAACGCCGTACTCGAAAGAAAGGGCGGCAATGTCGGTGTGCTGGTTACGAGAGGCATGCGCGATGTGCTCGCTTTGCAGCGTCATGATCGCACCTCGATCTACGACCTTAACTACCGTAAACCCAGTCCTGTTGTTGAACGTCGTCAGATTCTGGAAATAGACGAGCGTATCGGGGCTGACGGTAGCGTGGTGCGGCCACCGGATGAGCGTGCGCTGCGCAGAACAATCGCGAATTTCATCAGTGAAGGCGCATACGACGCAATCGCAATATGTTTTTTGAACAGCTATATCGATCCGGGTCACGAGCGTCTGGTCGCAAAAATCGTCAACGCTGTTGCTCCTGAAGTCGTGGTCACCTGTTCCGTCGATGTGGTTGCCGAGTTTCGCGAGTACGAGCGAACATCAACCACGGTGCTGGCCGCGTACGTCCAGCCGGCTATCGAGCGCTACCTTGCTCGGCTGGTGAGCACGGCAGATGAGCGTGGCTTCAGTGGTCGATTCAGCATCATGCAGTCAAATGGCGGGCGCATGCCTGCGCACGCGATGGCACAAAACGCCGTGTCCGCGCTGTACTCGGGGCCCGCGGCTGGCGTGGTGGGTGCTATCGGCATCGCCAGTAAACTCGGGTTTGACAACATCATCACTCTCGACATGGGTGGTACGAGCACAGATGTTTCGCTGGTCGTTGGCGGCGAACCGCAGCTGAGTGCGCAAACCCGCATTGACGGTTTGCCTGTGCGCACACCCGTCATCGACATTGCGACCGTGGGTGCTGGTGGTGGATCGATCGCGTGGGTTGATGACGGTGGTCTTTTGAGAGTCGGTCCACAGTCCGCGGGTGCGTCACCCGGTCCAGCATCTTACGGCCGTGGTGGCACGCTGCCAACGGTAACCGATGCCCATTTGATTCGAGGCACGCTGCAGGCGCGCTCATTCCTCGGCGGCACGATGCAGGTCGATGTACAAATGGCGCACGACGCCTATGCTGATCTCGCGACGAGACTTGGCCTTTCAATTCGCGACCTTGCTGACGCCGTGGTGCGCATTGCCGAAGCCAATATTGTGCGCGCTATTCAGCAGGTTTCGACCGAGCGCGGTCACGACCCTAGAGATTTCGTGCTCGTGCCTTTTGGTGGTGCGGGGTCGTTGCACGCCGCAAGGGTTGCCGAAGAGCTTGGAATCGACAAGATCGTTGTGCCCCACAATGCCGGAGTGCTGTCGGCGGTTGGGCTGCTCGCATCTGATTATGTGCACCATCGTTCACGCACCGAGCGGACCCTGCTCGAGGCTTCGTCGATCAGCAAGATCAGGTCGACGCTTAATCAGCTCAAGACCGAGGCTGGGGAGTATCTTGTCGCTCAGGGGGTTGATGGCGCTCTGGGTTTTGAGCCGACACTCGAGATGCGCTATGTGGGTCAGGCGTTTGAGGTCTCCGTTCCGGTGAACGGCGAAATCGATGCGCTTGACGTTGAGAGCCTTGCCGCAGCATTTGCGCAAGCTCACCAGCGAGTCTTCGAATTTTCCAAGCCTCCAGACAAGGCTGTCGAGATAGTGACTTTCAGAATGGGTGCGCGAGCAGCAACCGGCAGTGTTCCGGTATTCCGGGCTCCGATGGTTGACGCGGCTGCGGCCGACGACGCTGAACATATTGACGTTACCGAGAACGGTGATTGTTTCACGTGTGGTTTGGTCACGCGTGAGGATCTTGGCAACTCTCCGGCAGTTGGGCCGCTGTTGTTGGAAGACGGCACCTCGACTATTTATATCCCGTCGAACTGGAGCGCGATTCGAAACGCCGAGAACCATCTGATACTGGAGGCCAAAGATTAAACCATGGCGTTGCACAACGTAGATCAGGCAATCATTCATCAGGCACTGCTCGCGGCGAGCTACGAGATGGGCGTTAAGCTCATTCGCTCGGCCCATTCGCCAATCGTGCGCGAAGCCCAGGACTGTTCGGCCGCGATTATCAGCGCGGCAGGAGATGTTGTGGCTCAGGCTGAACTTACCGCGATTCAGCTGGGATCCATATCCGCAACGCTGGCGCCATGCCTTGAGCTGTATCCGGCGCAAAGTCTGGGTGAGCGAGATTTCTTTATCAGTAACGATCCGTTCAGCAATGGGCAACATGTGCCCGACATTTTTATCTTCACGCCGGCGTTTTTCGAAGGTGAGCTGATCGGATTCATCGCCACAGTTGCCCATCACATCGACATGGGCGGTGGTGCTCCCGGGCTCAATCCGGAGGCCGGTGATGTGCATCAGGAAGGTCTGATAATCCCACCTTCGCGATACAGTCTTGATCGAGACTGGCATGGCGGGCCGCTGGAGCGGCTTATCGCGGCGAACGTTCGAATGCCCGAAGCCACCATCGGCGACATCAACGCTCAATTCGCCGCGAATTCAATAGGGGCCAAGCGGCTGACGGCACTCGCGCGTCGCTATGGGGCAGATGATCTTAAGCTCGCAATGGACGAAATGCTCGACTACACCGAGCGTCGAATTCGCGCTGCGATCGAACTACTGCCGGATGGGCGCTACTGTGCTGACGCCCAGCTTGATAATGACGGACAGTCTGATGATCCGGTGTTGATTCACACCCAGGTAGACATCGAGGGTGACTCGATCAAGATTCGGTTTGACGGGTCGGCGCCGCAGGTTCCGACCAATCTCAACAGTCCGATCGCGTCCACGATTGCGGCCGCAGTCGCGTGTGCCAAGTCGGTGCTTACCGATCCGGATATCCCGTTCAACGACGGGGCGTCTCGTGTCATCGATGTCGATGCGCCGGTCGGCAGCATTCTCAACCCCACACGTCCTGCTGCCGTGCGGGCGCGTCTTCTGGCAAATCATCGGGTTTTCAACGCCGTAATGAACGCGCTTGAGCAGGTGTGTCCGGAGCGTGTCATTGCCGAAGGTTTTGATTCGACGACGCCGGTCTGTCTGAGCCATCTTGGCGAAAGTGGCTACAACATTTATCTCGAAATTCTGGGCGGCGGCTACGGCGCCGGCAGCGCCAACGACGGCTGTGATGCCGTCGACTGCCCGCTGTCGAACTGTGCCAACATTCCGGTTGAGTCGCTGGAGATGGACTACGATTTTCTGCGCATCGAAAACTATGGACTGGTTGAGAACTCCGGTGGCGCCGGGCGCCAGCGTGGCGGCCTTGGCTTTGAACGCGTCTATCGCGTGCTTAAGGATAACGTCACCTTCGCAACCTACAGCGATCGATTCGATACCCCGGCGCGCGGTATCAATGGTGGTGAGCCGGGCGGCCTTGCCAGCATGACGGTGGTGCGGGGTGACGAGCAGATTGCGCTGACCTCCAAGTGCGGGTTTGATCTGCAAAAGGACGATCTGCTTGTGGTGCGAACCGGCGGCGGAGGTGGTTATGGGGCGCCCGCTGAACGCAACCCGGACGAGCACAGACACGATGTGGAGCAGGGCCTCGTGTCGCGGGGATCGTGACTGCTGCGAAGATCACTCACAACCAAAAGAGCGAGCAAATTATGAGTCAACTGGTGTTGTATCTCGTCAAATATCACAACGAGACCAAGAAGGATCTGCTGGATAAACCCGATATGCGTGATCGCGCTGCAATCCATCGAGATGCCATTTCGGATTTTGGCGGCAAGCCTATTGCCCAGTACGGAAGCTACGGTGAGTACGATATGGTGTACATCTATGAAATGCCCGATGACAAGGCGCTGGCTGCAAACCTTCATCTGACGGATTCACTGGGCTTTGCCAAATATTGCAAGGCCATTCCGCTTATGGACAGCGACAGTTTTGTCGAGTCACTACGTCTGGCAAAAGAAACCAGGACGGGCTACGGCAGTTAGGCCGTCGATGACGAACGTTGCGGCGGGTCTTTTTGTCAGCCTGGGTCGTGTACAGCGAACGCACAGTGCAAACGTCCAGGCGGCAGGGCGCAAGAGATACGAGACCATGGAAATCATGAAGGCAGACAGCAGTCATCTGCAAGATCTTGCGCGGCTGTTTGATCTGTATCGACAGTTCTACGAATGTCCACCAGACGCTGAACTCGCATCGCGTTTTTTGCGTGAGCGAATGGACAATGGCGAGTCCGATATTTTTCTCGCGCGCGTGGACCAGACCGTTTGCGGTTTTGTGCAGCTGTATCCGACCTTTTGTTCGGTAGACGCGGTCAAGATTTATATCCTGCATGATCTTTTCGTAGATGCGGCCTTCAGAAAGTCAGGTGTCGGCGAGAAACTGATGAATCGAGCTACGCAATGGGCCCGGGAAAATGGCGCCGGCCGGCTTGATCTCCTGACCGGTACCACCAATCTCGCCGGACAGCATATTTAGGAAAAACTTGGATACGAGCGAACGCTCGAAGACCACTACACGTATTCGCTGAACCTGAAGTGACCGAGGGCTACCTGTTCCCGGTTTTGTACGCTGCCGCTGTCGCGAACATAAAGGTGGCGATGCCCAGCACAACCGCGCCACCGATGTGCAGCTGGCCGGCTGTAGCGAATGCGATCAGAAATCCGGCCATCAGCGGCCCTACGGCCGCACCGAGATCGCGGGCGGCCTGAATTCGGGCGATCTGCGCCATGGCGGATTCGTCGGGTCTGGCACTCTGAACAATGACGGCGGGTGCGAGCGCCATGGCCGCGGCCTTGGCGCACAGCATGACAATTGCTCCCGTAACCAGCCAGCCGTTGCCGATGATGGCGAGGCCGAGGACGACAACCGACAGAGCGGTGACGAACACCGTGCGCGCGCCAAACCGGTCGCCCGCCATCCCGGCAAAGGGCGAAACGATCATTCGAGTGATATCGCGCAACGCCAGCAGCGCGCCACCACCGATTACCGCGGCCGATACCGACACGCGTTCTGCCACCATCAGTGTTGCCGTGAACGAGAACAGGCCGTCGACAGCCACCGCAAGCAGAAACAGGATCACATCCAGTTGCGAGGGCTTGAACCTGCGCGTTGTGGGCCTGGCGGGTTTGGGTTTTGTCGCGGTCGCTGTCCTGGGAAGGGTGAGCGCCAGTGGCAGTGCCAGCAGGCTGACCAGGCCAAGCCAGATAAAGATGTCTCTGGGTCCGATAATTGTCGTGAGCCAGGTTCCGCCGAGAAGGACCATCAGCGGCCCGATTGATTGTGTGCTTTGACTGACGCCAACGCGGGTCCCGGCTTTTCGGGTGTCGGTGACGGCGTAGGCCAGAACAGACAGCACCAGCGTCGCGAAGCACAGGCCCCATAACGCCCGGGCAAACAACAGGCCCCAGGCACCATCGACAAACCCGTACATCAGTGTCGACAGGCTTGCACCGAGAACCGCAACAACCGTCATGTTGCGTGTGCCGACCGCATCGGTGATTTTGTAGATGATGCCGTAGGCGAATACCCGAACGAAGCGATTCACCGAAAGCAGGACACCCACCCAGACCAGGCTGATGCCAAAGGCATCGGCGTGCAGGGGCAGGACTGCGTAGAGCAGCACGTCGCCCAGCAACGCGAGCGTCATGACCACAGATGACGCGATTACCGGTTTCCAGTGGCTGGCGGCTTGATCGTTCAATCGACAATGCCTGCCAGAGGCGTCACTTTTTGCTGTAGTGCTGCCGTGCGGGGATGACGCTGCGAACGCCGCCCTGGGGGTTCTCGACGTCGCCGGCTGTGCGCGGAATCACGTGACAGTGCAGGTGGGGAATGGACTGGCCCGCGGCGCGACCCTGGTTAAAGCCGACGTTAAACCCGTGCGCATCAGAGCGTTCGGCCTGAAGTTGGGTGACGCAATCAAAAATCTGCAGCAGTTCTTTTTCGTCAAGCTCGCCGAGCCGGGTCACGTGTCGACGTGGGATCACCAGCGCATGACCGGGGGCGACCGGAAACGGATCTTCCAGCGCTACCGCCAGCGGTGTTTCCCGCAGTATGTTCTCGCCTTCGAGACTGCAGAAGGGGCAGGGTTTTTCGTTGGATGCACTCATCGTGGGCCGGCTACGGTTTTACGATTCTGTTTACGTGGCCCATCTTGCGTCCCGGTTTGACGTCCTCTTTGCCGTACAGGTGTACGGCTGCATCGGGTTCCAGGACAATTTGCGCTAACGCGTCCATGTCATCGCCGATCAGGTTTTGCATCACAACGTCCGCGTGGCGTGTGCCTGATCCGATTGCCACCCCCGTGATTGCGCGAATGTGCTGCTCGAACTGGTCAATGGTGCAGCCGTTCTGGGTCCAGTGCCCGGAGTTGTGCACCCGCGGCGCAATTTCGTTGACGATCAGATCGTCGGGAGTCACAAAAAGCTCAACCCCCATGACGCCGACATAGTCGAGCGCGTTCAGAATTTTTGCGGTCAGCTCCGTGGCCTGCTCAATCCGAACTTTGTTCAGGCGTGAAGGCACGGTGGTCGTGCGCAAGATTCCGTCTTTGTGAACATTCTCGCCGGGGTCAAAGCAGGCAACCTTTCCTTCAAGAGAGCGTGCTCCGATAACTGAAACTTCAAATTCAAAATCAACAAAGCCTTCAAGGATTGACGGCGCGCCGTCCATTTCGGCAAGCGCTTTCGCGCCGTCGGACTCGTTTCGCAAACGCACCTGACCTTTGCCGTCATAGCCAAAGCGGCGGGTCTTGAGAATCGACGGTGCGCCAATTTTTGTCAGCGCATCATCGATGCTGGTATCCACCGTCGCAAAAGGCGCTGTCTTCAGTCCGAGTTCCTGCAGAAAAGTCTTTTCCGTCAGTCTGTCCTGGGAAACTTCAAGGGCACGTCGACCGGGTCTGACCTTGTCGCCGAGAACGTCCAGAGCGGCGGTCGGAATGTTTTCAAATTCGTAAGTGATGACGTCACACGCCGTTGCAAAACGGCCCAGGGCGTCAGTGTCGTCATAGTCGTGATGCCAGTGTTCGTTGGCGACGTGTGACGCCGGGCAGTTTGCGCCGGGTTCAAACACACATGTCTTGTAGCCGAGCCGCGATGCGGCGACCGACAGCATGCGGCCAAGCTGACCGCCACCCAGAATCCCGACCGTTGCGCCAGGTTCAAGCATCGGATGGGGCTTCAGGTACGGACGCGGACAGCGCCGCGCGCCAGCTTTCAAGTCGCTCGGCAACATCGCTGTCCGAGACCGCAAGAATGCTTGCCGCCATCAGGCCAGCGTTTGCGGCGCCGGCATCACCGATTGCCATGGTCGCGACCGGGAACCCGCGCGGCATCTGCACGATGGAGTACAGGCTGTCGACACCGGAAAGCGCTTTGCTTGTCACGGGTACTCCGATGACGGGGATGCGGGTCTTTGACGCCATCATGCCTGGCAGATGTGCTGCGCCACCGGCGCCAGCGATGATGACTTTCAGACCGCGCTCGGCCGCAGACTTGCCGTAGTCCCACAGTCTGTCGGGCGTGCGATGCGCGGACACGATGCGTGATTCGTAACTGATCTCAAGTTCGTCGAGGATTTCGGCCGCAAGACGCATGGTGGGCCAGTCGGACTGGCTACCCATAATAATGCCAACGGGTGGGTTCATAACGCGTCTGTATCCTCAGAACGGGTGCATTGTCAAAAATGTGCTGGGCTGATCGTCAAGATCACGGGCGAATGCCAAGCGGCGATTGTAGCAGCGTTCGATGCCCTGATGATCCGGCCACGCCCCGGACAGATAGCGAAACAGGACAGCCGGCTCCGCGAGCCTGGTGAATGCGTCAGCAGGTGTAGCGCAGCTTTGGCGCCACGCGGTTTTGTGCTGAATTGGCGCGACTCAGGCGTTGCTTTGCAGAATCTGCAGCGCTGCCTTGGCGCGCTCCCGAACGCTCTCGTCCCGGTGTTTCAGCGTGATGTTCTCCAGCGCCAGTAGCGCCTCGGGGTCTGCGCGCTCGCCCATGGCAATCGCAAGTTCATCACGGCGGTCGTACCAGCGGTACTCAAAGGGTTCGATATCCAGATCAAGATCTGCCCAGTAGTGTTTGAACTCGTTACCGTCCCAGCCTTCGTAAAGCTCGTCCCAGGTCTTCATCTGGTGCGAGACTCCGAGAAATTTGGCACCGACGGGCTCTGAAAGTGGCTGGTACCGGTAGTCGACCGAAACCCGCATGCTCGTCGTCGAGTTGGGCAATCCTCGATGTACCGTGAGGCAGTTGTGAATCAATACATCGCCAGGACCCATGGGGCTCCACCGCCAGTCCATCTCGCTCAAGTCTGCGTCGATAATCATCTGACCGGCACCGAGAGCGGGGCGCATGTCGTAGGCGCCGTCGTGGTGGGATCCGGCGGCAATCGCCAGACCGCCACGTTGCTCGTCAACCGTGGTGAACGGAATCCACGCAGCCCAGTTGCGCTTACTGCCTTCGAAGTGGACGTGATCCTGGTGCGCTGGCGTCGCGTAGTCCTCATGCTGCGGAAAAGCCAGACGAGTCACAAAATGTGGAACCGCAAAGGTCGGTTCTTCAAACAATTCGTCAAACAGTTCGATGATCGCTGGATGTGATCGCAGCGCATGCATGCTCTTGAGTGAAAGCTGTTTGTGAAAAACCTCCATAAAAGCCGGCTGCGGTTCAACACAGAATTTGCTGATGTCGGCTGTGGCCGTCTCAAGAGGTTCATCAGGTGTGATCCAGCCCGATTCGGCCATCGTGTGAGCCAGTTCCTGTCCGATCTCGATGACGTCGGCAGCGGGCAGCAGATTTCGCAGCAGCAGATAGCCGTCGCGCGCGGCCGATTCACGCAGCTGCTCTGGGTTATTTCGGTCTGCGGTGGAATCGTGCAGTGGCTTCATGGGCAGTGTTCCGGAGCGGTGGTGACAGCGATTTTCGCTAACGCTGTACGCAACACAAGCGTCGCTGTGCAGGGCAATGTCGGGTACCAATCAATCGTGTCAGGGTTTGTGGTCTGACACGGATACTTTAACGTTCAACTCGAATTTGTCACGCCAGCCTCAGTCAGCGGGTTCTGTTGTGTGATACCGCTTCACGTATTTGAGCACGTGGAGCGACAGCGGCACACGTTATCGTCAACTGATATGGTCAGCACTGACTGATCTACAGACGAGACAGGGACTTGAAGCAGTTCAATATTGCGCGATTCGAAGGCGACGGCATTGGTCCGGAAATCATGGCCGAAGCCGTCAAGGTCATCAAAGCGGCTGAAACAAAACTGGGTGGATTTCAGTGCGAGTTCGACACTGTTCCAGCCGGTGCGGCGCACTATCGCGACCATGGCGAGGCGTTCCCCGAAACCTCCAGACGCGTTGCCCACG
Source organism: uncultured Gammaproteobacteria bacterium (assembly GCA_938034705.1). GTDB lineage: Bacteria > Pseudomonadota > Gammaproteobacteria > Arenicellales > CALHMG01 > CALHMG01. Next base: position 28,511 of record CALHMG010000263.1, on the reverse strand, counting down.
AGGCCGACGCGATTTTTCTTTCGTCCATGGGCCTGCCTGATGTCACCAAGCCAGACGGGACCGAAGTCCAGGGTGACATTATTGTCATAACGAGACGGGAGCTTGATCTGTATCGAGGCGTTCGCCCGGTCAAGCTTCGCCCGAATGTGCCCTCGCCGTTGGCCAATGTTGGCAAAGGCATTGATCTGGTTGTGTTGCGTGAACAGTCCGAAGGTCTCTTTGCAGCCTATCAGAGTTCACATATCGTCAAAGACGAGGTGTACAGCGACTCGATGATCGTGACCCGTCGCGGCACCGAGCGAATTTGCCGAACGGCATTCGAGTTAGCCAATCGTCGAGGAGGGGCACCCGCTGACGGCGTGTCCCGCGTGACCTGTGTCGACAAGGCGAACAACTTTCAGGCGATGGCGTTTTTTCGTCGCATCTTTGACGAAGTTGCATCGACCCATCCGGGTGTGTCGGTTGACTATGCCTACATCGACGCAATCATGATTCATCTGCTCCAGCGTCCGGACAGCTTCGATGTTCTCGTGCTCGAAAACATGTACGGCGACATTCTGTCCGACCTGAGCGCCGGGATAACGGGTGGCATGGGGTTCGCCGCGTCCGGCGATATCGGCGACGACCACGCAATGTTCCAGTGCGCTGGCGGTTCGGCACCCGATATTGCCGGCAAGGACATCGCCAACCCCGTAGCGCAGATTCTTTCCGGCGCGATGATGCTTCAGTGGCTGGGTCAGCGGTTTTCGGTAGCCGAGAGCATCCGGGCGGCCGAGCTGATCGAAACCGGCGTCGATCAGGTGCTCGCGGCTGGCCATCTCACCAGTGACGCGCAGGGCACAACGCGAACTTCCGAGTTTGGCAGCCTGGTGGTCGACGCCATAGCGGCGCTGTAAGTTAGTCGCGGTCGCGCGGTCTCGGCCAGGTGATGATCAACCCATCAACGATATTTGTTTGAATGAACATTGATGGCCAGATGCAAACCGAATGATAAACAATGATTAGAGTTAATAGCGGCGGCTGGGTAAGCTGGACGAGGAAACAGCGGTCGAGCGGGCTGCTGGTGACTGCGAACAACAAGATTACGGGGATGACATGACAAGTCCGGGCAACAGACTGGGCGTCGATATCGGCGGAACCTTCACGGACATCGTGCTGGAGGCCGGCGACAGGTTGACGTCGACCAAGGTGCTGACGACCTACAGCGCGCCAGAAACGGCGATTATCGAAGGGATGCACAAGGTGTGTGCCGAGGCTGGTGTCGCACCTTCTTCAATCAGTCAGATCATTCACGGCACGACGCTTGCGACTAACGCCCTCATTGAACGACGTGGCGCGAAAACGGCGCTCATCACGACAAAGGGTTTTCGCGACGTTATCGAGATGCGTACCGAGAGTCGCTTTGAGCAATACGATCTCAACCTGCGCCTGCCGGATCCACTGCTGCGACGTGAGCAGCGTTATGTTGTCGACGAACGCATCGACGCTCGCGGCGGCGTGCTCGTTCCCATCGATCGATCGGAAGTTGAAAAGCTCGCGGATGCACTTGCCGACGCAAACTACGAGAGCATTGCTGTCGGTCTTCTGCATTCGTACGTCAACGACAGCCATGAACGTCTGATTCGCGACATTCTCGCCGAAAGACTGCCGGACGTGATGGTGTCGCTGAGCTCCGAGGTTTCTCCCCAGATGCGCGAGTACGAGCGATTCAACACCACAATCGCCAATGCCTACATCAAGCCCTTGATGAAAAACTATCTGCGTCGCCTCAACGGCAGTCTGTCGAAAGAAGGCGCGGACTGTCCGGTGTTTCTGATGCACTCGGGCGGCGGCATTATCAGTCTGGAAAGCGCCGCGGAGTTTCCGGTGCGGCTGGTGGAGTCCGGGCCCGCAGGTGGTGCGGTGTTTGCCGCCAGCATTGCCGCTCGACACGGTCTCGACAAGGTGCTGTCTTTTGATATGGGTGGCACCACGGCCAAGATCTGTCTCATCAAGAATTCAACACCCAAGACAGCCCGGGTGTTCGAGGTCGCGCGCACGTATCGATTCAAAAAGGGTTCAGGCATGCCAATTTCGATTCCCGTGATCGATATGGTAGAAATCGGTGCCGGCGGCGGGTCACTTGCTCACGTCGATGCGATGAATCAGATTCGGGTTGGCCCCGAGAGTGCTGGATCAGAGCCGGGCCCCGCCTGCTACGGGCAGGGAGGGGACAAGCCGGCCGTGACAGATGCCGACCTGGTACTTGGCAAACTCGACCCAGACAACTTTGCCGGTGGCTCTATTGCATTGCATCCCGATGCGTCGGACAAGGCGCTGGTCACCCATCTTGGTGCCCGGCTCAACATGCCGGCCCTCGAAGCGGCCTGGGGGCTGGCCGAGGTTGTCGACGAGAACATGGCGAACGCGGCTCGCGTTCATGCCGTTGAGAACGGTGAAGATCTATCTGAATACACGATGATCGCTTTTGGCGGCGCGGCTCCGCTGCACGCGGCGCGACTCTGCGACAAACTCGGCATAGACCGCTGTCTGATCCCCGAGGGTGCAGGCGTTGGTTCCGCCATTGGTTTTTTGCGAGCGCCGTTCAGTTTTGAAGCCAACCGCTCGGTATTCATGACGATTGATGACTTTAATGCGCCGCGTGTGCAGTCGCTGTTTAAAGACCTGAACCGCGAGGCCGAAGCTTTTGTGCGTAACTGTGACGCGAGTTCGAAGATCTCGGCCGATCACAAGGTGTACATGCGCTATGCCGGTCAGGGCTGGGAGATTCCCGTTGACCTGACCGATGCCGAGGTTCGCAATCCGGACGCCGACGTTTACCTGAAGCGATTCGAAGATGAATACGCCAAGCTCTTTGGACGCTCGGTTGACGGGATGCAGGCTGAGATCACCGTCTGGTCGGTCAACGCCTATACATCGCCTGCGCCGGTTGAGCCTGTTGACGCCGTCAAGCGTGGTGACAGCGCACCGGTGATTGGCGCCCGCGCGCTGTTTGATCCTGGTCTTAGCGACGTGGTTGACGCCACGGTCGTCGGGCGTGCCGATATGCACCCTGGTGTCGTTGCCAAAGGGCCGTGCGTAATCACCGAAGACGAAACAACTGTTGTCGTGCCGACCAATCGCGGCGTGACGGCACTCGCGGACGCCTGTCTGGATCTGAGCCTGAACACTGATGGAGCATCGTCATGAAAAAACATTCCAATGTTGCCTACCAGGTTATGTGGAACCGACTGATTTCTGTCGTCGAAGAACAGGCGCTGGCACTGGTAAGAACCGCGTTCTCGACGTCCGTGCGCGAAGCGGGCGACCTGTCGGCAGGACTGTATAACGCCGACGGCGACATGCTGGCCCAGGCCGTTACCGGAACACCGGGTCACGTCAACGCCATGGCCGCAGCCGTCAAACACTTCATGCGTCGTATCGGTGTGGAGAACATGCTCGAAGGCGATGTCTATATTACCAATGACCCCTGGGAAGGCACCGGGCACCTGCATGATCTGACCGTTGTCAGCCCGTCGTTTTTCAACGGCGAGTTTGTCGGGTTCTTTGCGTGTACCGCCCACGTCGTCGATATCGGCGGACGCGGCTTTGGCGTGGATGCCAACTCGGTTTATGAAGAGGGTCTCTACATACCGATTATGAAGTTTATTGATGCCGGTGTTGTGAACGAGACTCTCGTGAACATCGTGCGCGGTAATGTGCGTGAACCGGATCAGGTTGTTGGCGACATCTATTCGCTGTCGACATGCAACGAGGTGGGGCATCGCCGCCTGGTTGCGATGATGGAGGAATTTTCTCTCTCAGACCTTGGCGGAATCTCCGACTTTATTCTGGAGAATTCGCGAAAGGCAACGCTCGAGCGAATCAACGCGCTCGCGAGAGGCGAGGCGACCGGCCACATGCGCATCGACGGCTACGACGAGCCGGTTGATCTGCACGTCAAGATATCGATCGAGCAGGATCGTATTGTGTGCGACTGGGACGGCACCTCCGGTATCTCAAGAAAGGGTATTAACGTTCCGCACATCTACACCAAGGCCTACGCGTGTTACGCGCTTAAATGTGCGATAGCGCCCGACATTCCCAACAACGCAGCGTCGCTCGCGCCTTTTGAGGTGTCGGCACCGGAGAATTCGATTCTTAACGCGCTGCACCCGGCGCCGGTAGCGATTCGCCATGTCATCGGCCATATGCTGCCCGATACGGTTTACGACGCGCTGGATAAACTGTTGCCCGACCTGGTGCCCGCCGAAGGCGCCGGCAGTCTGTGCAACTTTCAGATCTCGGTGCGACCGGGCGTTGACGCAACTGAAGAAGAACGAGAGGGCGCCATCCGCGCCGAAGTGCTGGTGTTTAATTCCGGCGGATCCGGCGCACGCCCGGGGCTTGATGGCATGAACGCAACAGCGTTCCCCTCCGGCGTGATGACCATGCCCGTCGAGGCAACCGAACAGGTAGGCCCCGTCATAATCTGGCGCAAGGAGCTGCGCCCGGATTCAGGCGGTGCGGGTCGAACGCGTGGCGGACTCGGTCAGTATCTGGATGTGGGCGTGACCACGGGGCACGAGTTTGATATCTCGGCCATGTTCGATCGTGTTGATCACCCGGCACGCGGTCGGCGCGGTGGACACAACGGTGGTCCGACCACCATCGAACAGGACGACGCTACCGCGATGAAGGGCAAAGGACGTCAGTTTGTGCCCCACGGACGCTTCGTCCGCATGGCCCTTCCGGGAGGCGCGGGTTATGGCAGTCCGGCCGATCGCGATCCGGCGCTGGTAAGACAGGATCTGGCCGGTGGCTACATCTCAGCAGACGAAGCACGCCAGCACTACGCCATGACGGACGCGGAGATAAATGCCGTTCTCGAAAAGGTGCGACGCGGCGAGCCGGTATGATCCCCGTTCAGCTGATTTCCTCTTTGTCATAACGGTAGACGGTTTCGTCGAAGTCGGTCGAGATTGCAATGAGATAGCACGCGACATTACGGGCGATTTCAGCGAGTATCGCCCAACTCTGTCCCAGCCCTGACAACATACCGGACAACCCAGCGTGCAGATTTTTGCTGTAAGAGAAGTGCCTGTCGTTTCGTGGAGTTCGCCCGACAGGTTTAGTTTGCGTCCGCGCGCGGTGACGGCTTTCTGGTTGGTGTTTGGTTTGTTTTTGTTTGGCCTTGGCGAAACCTTTCTTATCGCCGCCGGTGCAGGCGTCAGCCCGTGGACGGTGTTTGCCCAGGGCATCGGCATCCAGTTTGATCTGAGCATCGGCGCCGCAACGTTTGTGGTAGGCGTCGGTGTGCTGCTGCTCTGGTTACCGCTTCGACAGCGTCCCGGTATAGGAACGATTCTCAACGTGTTCATCATCGCGGCGACAATCGAATATACGCTGCCGTTTCTTCCAACCGCGGATACCTATGTCGGCAAGCTGGCGCTGGTGGTCATCGGGATTCTGATTGTTGGCCTGGGCAGCGGTGCGTATCTGGTCGCAAATCTTGGGCCGGGGCCTCGGGACGGACTCATGACAGGTCTGCAGCGGGTGACCGGCGCCCGCATCGCGCTGGTCCGGGCATTGCTTGAATCGAGCGTTATCCTCTGCGGATGGCTGATGGGCGGGGTGGTCGGTCTTGGTACAGTGATCTTTGCGCTGGGCGTGGGGCCCGCTGTGTCGGTTGGTCTGTACCTGACCGCACGTTTGTCGCAACCGGTATCGCTATCGCAGTAGCGCGTAATACCGGTGATCGATTCAGTCTTTGCGTAGTCGTCGCGCAAAAGCACTGACCGTGAGCCAACATATAGTGCGCAAGCACCACATGAAGGCAGCCGATCTACGGCTGCCCCGGCGGCAGTATCCGAGAATCACCTACAGGGTTTTGCGGGTAGAATGCAGCGCTCTTAAGGCCGCCTGTTTCTGATATGACCTATTCCTCGCTTTCGCTGCGCGAACGTTCCCGAACACTGCCTGATCTGCTGGGTGAAGTAATTCTGCATCAGGAGAGTCGCGAGGTTTTTGACGTCGTCGAGCAGTTGCGTCAGGGTTTTATCGCGCAACGAACGCAGGTCGATGAGCAAGCGTTTGCCACGCTGATGAACAAGATCGAGTCGCTTGAGGTCGACCAGCTGGGGTCTGTGATTCATGCGTTCAGCACGTTCTTTCATCTCGCGAATATCACGGAGGAACGTTTTAACGATCAGCAGCGTGCAACCCGCGTGACGCAAGGCGAGGCGTGGGCACATTCTTTCGAAGAGACACTGATCCAGTTTAAAGAGCAGGGGAAGTCGCTGGATGATGTGATGGATTTGATATCACGGCTGAACTACTACCCGACGTTTACCGCACATCCGACCGAGGCCAAGAGGCGCGTTGTTCTCGAAGCGTTGAAACGTATTCACGATGAATACAAGCAGTTGGACAACGCAAGCCTGCGCGAAGAGGAAATTCAGGACGTGAAGCACCGACTGCGTGCTTTGATTCAGCTGTTCTGGAAAACCGACTCGGTGCGCCCGCAAAAGCCGAGCGTTCACGAGGAAGTGATAAACACCCTTTATTATTTTCGTGAGAGCCTGTTCGAGGTGGTGCCGGAAATCTACCGCGACCTTGAGAGGTCGATAAAGCGTGTGTACCCGCAAGCGCGGGGCGCCTCGCTTAACCTTCCTAAAATACTTCAGTTTGGCACGTGGGTTGGTGGCGACCGCGACGGCAATCCGTTTGTGACAGCCGATATCACACGCAACGCGCTGCGGATGCAGCACGTCGAGATTCTGAACGAGTACGCGACAAGAGTTGAATTTCTGGCCCGCATTCTGACGCTGAGCGAACGTTACTGCAAAATCTCCCCTGAACTCACCGCTTCACTTGAGGCCGAGTCTCATATCGCCAAGCAGTATTTTCCGCGCAAGTATCTGGGTGAGCCCTATCGACGCAAGCTGCACGTGATGCGATTGCGCCTGGAAGAGAACATTGCGCTGACCGAAGCGCGAATTAACGACGAACCCACCATAGATTTTCAGCTGGCTTACGAAAACGAACAAGAGTTTGCGCATGATCTGAAACTGATCAACGATTCACTGCACTTTGATAATGAAGGAAACCTTGCGCGTGGTGCGCTGAAAGATCTCATCCAGCTGTTTGATACCTGCGGATTTTATCTGTCAAAGATGGATCTTCGTCAGGAGTCGACCCTGCACTCGAGAGCCGTGCACGAAATCGCGGCCAACCTTGATGACGCTGAACAGGTCGTTGACTACGAGTCGCTGGATGAGGAAGAAAAGTGTGCCTTTCTGTCCCGGATCATTGAATCCACGGACAACGTGGCTTTCGACCATCGACAGATTACGGTGCAGAGCGCCGAGGTTCTCGCGGTGTTCGAACTGATGTCACGCATGCGCGAGGAGATCAGCGAGCAGTGTTTTGGCACCTATGTGATTTCGATGACGCACAGCGCCAGTCACGTGCTCGAGGTAGCGGTGCTGGCCAAGCTCGCGGGGTTGATCGGAATCGACAACGCCGGCGAAATCAGAGCCGACATTCAGATCGCACCCCTGTTTGAGACGGTGGCAGATCTGGAGCAGTCAGAGACTATTCTGCGTTCTCTGCTGGACAATCCGATGTACCGCAAGCTGCTTCGAGCGACCGGTGACGTTCAGGAGATCATGCTGGGCTATTCCGACTCGTGTAAAGACGGCGGAATTCTGGCCTCGAGTTGGAACCTTTATAAAGCCCAGCAGAACATCATCAGAGTTACTGATCAGCACGGCATCGGCTGTCTGTTGTTTCACGGACGCGGCGGCACCATTGGCCGAGGCGGTGGCCCAACCTACGACGCGATTCTCGGGCAGCCCAAAGGCACGGTTCAGGGCGGGATAAAATTTACCGAGCAGGGCGAAGTGCTCTCGTTCAAATATAACTTCGCCGAGACTGCACGCTATGAGCTGACGGTGGGGCTCTCTGGATTAATGAAGGCCAGCGATCCCGATTACAGGCAGTCGGACAATCCCGAACACGTTGCGATGATGGAGCAGCTTGTGCGAGATGGTGAGGCTGCGTTTCGTGAACTGACCGATGACAACAGGGCAACCATGCAATATTTCTATGAGACGACACCGTCCCAGGAAATTGGTTTGCTGAACATCGGGTCGCGGCCGTCGCACCGCAAAAAGGCCGACTACTCCAAAGGATCTATCAGGGCCATCGGTTGGGTTTTTGGCTGGTCCCAGTCGAGACAGAACATCCCGGGCTGGTATGGCCTCGGTCATGCGCTGAACAAGGCGCTGTCTGAAGGACGCGGCGAGCTGCTTGCGCAGATGTATCGCGACTGGCGATTTTTCAACATGTTGCTGAGCAACTCCGAGATGGCCATGCTCAAAAGTGATCTGAATGTATCCAGACACTACGCCGCGCTGTGTACCGATAAAGAAATTGGTGAGCGCACCTATGACGCCATTCGAGGTGAATTCGATCTCACCAGGACGAGTTTGCTGAAAGTTGTCGATGCCGATGAGCTTATGGCCGATTTTCCAGCGATCGCGACTTCGATACGCTGGCGCAACGCGTATCTGGATCCGCTGAACTACATCCAGATCAGGCTGCTCGCACGTCTCGATCAGGCTGAAGATCGTATGGACAGCAAATGGCTGGCACCAACGCTGGCCACAATCAATGGCATCGCGACAGGACTGCGCAACACGGGCTAACCCACTTGAAACACTTGAGAATCAGATCGAGGATATTGTTCGTCGTGCTGTGTTCGTTCAGCACGTCGGCTTTCTCGCTGGTTCCCGAGCCGCTGCTCGGGGTCTGGGGCACCGAAGCGCAATGCGCACGCGCTCTGATCATCCCAACGGGTACAAAACGTTTCGAGCCATTCGACATTCGACCGGACTGGCTGGGTCACGGTGAGATCTGGTGCCGGCTGACCGGGGTCACCGTGAGCGCAACATCACCTGGTCTGTACTCAAACGCGAGAGCCCGCTGTGGCGAGGACATCGATCGTGACTACGAAATCAACTTTCATCTTGTTGAAGATCAGCTGACGGTGACCTGGGACCGAAATCTCGTCAACGGACCGCTGAAGCGATGCACGGACTAAGGCGGAATCTGCCGCTGTGGACTCTTACAGACACTGTGCAACGCTGGCGGTGATCGGAAGCCGCGTTGCTCGCATTGGATTCTCCGCCAGGTGATGCCTGGCGAGCGGGGCGCCTGGATCACCGTCAGTCGACGACGTTCGAAATGAACAGCTCGTTGCCATCCGGATCGCGTATCGCAAGCATCGGATAGCCCCACGAGGTGTGCTCGAACGGAATTTTGTTTTGCGCAAGTTCTGTCTTGAAATTTTCAAGCTCGTCGGCTTCAAGCGAAACAAAAATGCGCGAGTGACCTGCCTTTTCCGGCGTCTGATTTAAAATCAGTTCACAGTCGGTACCACGATTCACCTGAAGGACGCGTCGTCTATCCTCCTCACGGTAGGCCCAGGCTTCGGTAAAGCCCAGCGTTCGGGTGTAGAACTCATAGGACACTTCGGCATCGGTGACGAAAAAGACCGGTCGCGTATACCATTTCTCTGTTGCCATGGTGATTCTCTTTCGGCGGTCACGGATAGAACGAATCTCTACAGTCTGAATAGCAGAACGGGTTGCTGATTGTCGACATATCCCGACATGAAAAAAAACGCCTGACTCGGTGTCAGGCGTTTTGGTCACGGGTTTTAACGTGCGAGACCTATGCGGCCATCGGCACGATCATCTGCGTGTAGTCGGTGTTCGGGTAGATCTTTCTCGCCTTGCCGTTCAGCATGCTGTTGAGATCATAAAGCCGATTGTCGCTTCTGATCAGGCCTGGCGCGATCTGGTCCAGCGTCACCGTGTCGTTCGAGACGTTTGAAATACGGACCCACATGGACGGGTGTTCGGGCGTCGGTATCACCTGAACACGAAGTCCGCGTTCAGACAGGTGCGCCTGCAGGTGATCGACAACGGCGCTGACGTCACTGTGTTGCGTGTTGGACTTGAGCGCGGCGCAGACGGTGGCCGGCACGGCTGCAAGTGTTGCGGCAGCGGTAATGCCTTTGAGGGTTTTACGTTTTACTGGGTCCATGGCTGTGAGCCTCCTGACTGATTACTGAAACAGCTACCACTTCAAATTCTAACTTGGTGCCTGAGATACAGGCCCGTGAATTTACGGTAACAACAGGGGTATGGGGCCGGGAATAGAGCATTTCAAGGGCCCAGCACGATTTGCTGATCTCACCACTCGAGGCTGCGGTTAAATTTCCAGATGTCCTGAATGAGCAGTTCGGGTTCTTCCATCGCCGCAAAGTGTCCGCCACGAGGCATTTGCGTCCATTGGGTGACGTTATAAATGCGTTCAGCGTAACTTCGTGGTGACCATGCGAGCAGTTCTTCAGGGAACACGGCGCAGGCGGTTGGCACTTCGACCCGCCTGCCTTCAGGCGACAGGATCCTGCCGCCTTCTTCGTTGCGGCCATAGTAGATCCATGAGGCCGTGTTGAATGTCCGCGTCAGAATGTAGACCATGATGTTGGTCAGAAGCTGATCTTTGGTATAGACGCTCTCGACATTCTCGCCGTCCAGATCAGACCATCCGTGCATCTTCTCGAGGATCCACGCAGCGACTCCAACCGGACTGTCCATCATTGCGTAACTCAGCGTCTGGGGTTTGGTGCCCTGCTGAATGCGATAGCCGTTTTGCTCGAACTGGTCCTTTTCGAACTGCGCGGCCCAGGCGATCTCTTCAGCGCCCTGTGGCCCGTCTTTATGTCTCATGGTGAGGATGTTGATGTGTATCGCTGCACACGCCGGTGCGTGGTCATAGCCGAGCCAGCTTGAAATCGCGCCGCCCCAGTCACCACCCTGTGCGATGTATTTTTCGTATCCCAGTACGTCAGTCATCAAGGTGTTGAAGATGTCGGCCATTTTGCGTGGACCGATGGGGCGCGGCGGGCGACCGGAAAACCCAAAGCCGGGTAATGATGGTGCGACGACGTCAAACGCGTCTTCGACGTTGCCACCATGGTTTTCCGGGTGCGCCAGCAGATCGATAAAGTCCAGAAACTCGACAATCGTCCCGGGCCAGCCGTGACTGATCACCAGCGGCCTTGGGCTTGGGCCGCTGCCTTTCTCATGAATAAAGTGGATGTCGATTCCGTCGATCGGCGCCTTGAAGTGGTCAAAGCGATTGATGCCTGCCTGGCTTTTCTGCCAGTCAAAGTCGGTCACCCAGTAGTCACACAGCTCCTTCATGTAATCCAGATTGGTGCCGTACGCCCATCCCCCATCGTCCGGCATTTCATGCCAGGGATAGCTGCTGACTCGCGCATTTATGGCGGCGACTGTTTCTTGCGAAAAGTCGACTTTGAATGGGGTTACGGATGTCATGGTGCCTTGTTTGCTCGAAATGCATTGCCCGGGTCAAAGCTTAGGGTCAAATGTTTTCGATAACAAACGCATTCCATAAACGTCGTTGATCAGCCGGACTCAGTCGGCGCAACAGCTCAGCGACGTATCAGTGCAGGCCAAGGATTGTGCGTGCCTCATCGGGCGTCGCGACATCGCCACCGACGCTCTGCACAATCGTGACCGCGCGGTCGACGAGTTCGTCGTTACCTGACGTGAGCTTGCCACGGGCGATGTAGATGTTGTCTTCCATGCCGACGCGCACGTTCCCACCCAGCACGGTAGCGGTGGCGGCCATGGGAAACTGTCCGGACGAAATGCCGAAGGCAGACCAGTTGGCGCCTTCGGGCAGCAGACTTTTCATGAACATCATGCTTTCAGGCGTTGCGGGGGCGCCCCAGGAGATGCCGAGGCACAGCTGAAAAAGTGGTGGGGCTTCGATGAGTCCATCTTCAACCATTCGGGATGCCAGTCTTGCGTGACCGGAATCAAACACCTCGAGTTCGGGCTTTACCCCGGCGGCTTTGATGCGCTCGGCCATCGCCGCAAGGTGCGGCGGTGTATTCATGAACACCGCATTACCCATGTTCATGGTTGCGACATCCAGCGAGCAGATCTCGGGCTTGAGTTCTTCGACATGGGCGACGCGGGTGGCCGGTGTTGTCAGCGTAGTGCCGTCCGCCGGCTCGGTTGGAATGTCATCGCCGGGAATGAATCGGCCCCCCGGTCCCGTTGTCAGATTAAGAATAAGGTTGGATCCAGCGTCGCGTATGCGCGCCACGACTTCGCGATACAACGCCGGATCCATACTTGGCGCGCCGGTTTCGGGGTCACGCACGTGGACATGCACGATGGCGCCGCCGGCGCGTTCAACCGCGAGTGCAGACTCGGCGATTTGCTCCGGCGACACCGGCACTGCCGGGTTTTTTTGTGTAGTGGGTGCACTACCGGTCAGTGCGCAGGTGATGATTGTCTTGTGCGTCATGGCGTTTGGCTTACCCCGGCGCGTAGAACCTTACTGGGAGTGGAAGCAGTAGAACAGGCCGTCGCCACCGGTTCTCTTCAGCTTGTCCTGGCTGCAGCCTGCTGAGCCATGAGCCGAGTTCCACGAGATCATGTGTCTGTCCAGACTAAGGCCCACACGGTCGTGATGTCCAACAATGGCTGAACCCTCAGTGCTGCTGGTCCATCCACCGCAACTGGTGTCTCCGCCCGCGGTTGAGTACATGCCGTTGGGGTCAGATCCCGTCAGAATGTCGTGCTTGTTTGGCTTGTCGCCTCTGGCATTAACCGGGTTGCCATTCTCATCAAGTCCGGTTTCCTTGTTGATGGCGTTCGCGGACGAGTGGAGCTCGTCGATATTATTCGCAATGAGAACAGCCTTGGCGTTGTGCCAGGGGCCGTTACCGATACGGTCACGTGCGTTGACGCCGGGGATAACCTTCGGGCTGCCACTGGATCGGTCGACCTTGGCGCCGACGCTGAGGTAGGCCCGCCAGTTCGTCAGTTTGGAGCCGGCAGCGGCTGCAAGCTTGCCGCAATGTGCATCAGCGCCGTCGAGGCCACCGAGGTCGCCGCCGCTGCCGGGACCTGCGCTGGTAATGAAGAAGGTCATGTCTGACTGTTGCGCATTAGCGGTAGTGAAGATCAGCGCGCCGGCGCACGCGGCGCCAACGAGCAGCGCTCGTGCACCGCGATATCCGTTGCCGGTATTGGTGTGATGAATTTTCATGTGAACGTATTCCTCTGATGGTGTGAATATGATGGACACCGTCCTCGCCGCCGAGTTTCGCACAAGCCTGTCGCTGAAGACTTCGCGGCGCGTTTGACCGTAGTCGTTGTGTGAATTCGTAGCTGTTTGGAGTCACCAACACGAGATAAAGAAGTTTATTCATCGCGGGCGAATACGGGCCCATTCCGCTGTATAGCGCCGGGTGGTGCCCGATGAACTGCAGAGAATTTTTCGAGGCCACGGTTGCTCCGTTTGACTGATGGGGCAAGCTGAGCAGCCCGTCAGTCGCTGACCAACACGTGCGGTTTAAGCAGACCGAGGGCACTCGCGTTCTCCCGGTATCGGTGACACACTCGCGGCGACGTCGTAGCCAGAATCAGGAGCACTCTCCGTGCGCCTACTCATAACCTTTGCAGCACTCTTCCTGTCTATCGTGCTGCTGCAGCTGAGCTCCGGCGCGATTGCTCCGCTCGATGTTCTGTCGGGTCTGCGGCTGGGCTTTGACAACACCCAGATCGGTCTGCTCGGTTCGGCGCAGTTTCTCGGGTTTTTTATCGGCTGTTTCTGGGCGCCGCGGCTGATGGGCAGTATCGGTCACTCGCGAACCTTCGCGGCATTCGCGGCAGCGGGTGCAATCGGCGCGATCGCCCACGGTTTGTCGAACGACCCCTGGCACTGGGCCGTGATGCGCATCATGACAGGTCTGTGTGTGGCGGGGTGCTACACCGTCATTGAAGCGTGGATGCAGGCCAAGGTTACCAACGACACTCGCGGGCGCGTGATGGGCGTGTACCGCGTTGTCGATATTGCCTCTTCTTCTGCGGCCCAGTTATTGATCGGTGTGCTCGAGCCCGCATCCTATGTGTCTTACAACATTCTCGCCATCCTGTGCTGCGCGTGTCTGCTCCCTCTGACGCTGTCCACCTCGCGACAGCCGGAGACGCCCCCGGCACCCAGACTGCGACCGCTTGAGACCGCCCGTGTGTCACCGCTGGGTGTGGCCGGTGTTGTGGTCGCGGGACTGACGTCGTCGTCGTTTCGAATGGTTGGCCCGATTTATGGTGATCAGCTGGGGCTCGATGCCAAGCAGATCGGTTACTGGCTTGCGACCGTACTGATCGGCGGGGCGGTTGCGCAGATTCCGGTCGGCTATATCGCCGACAAATTCGACCGGCGCTGGGTGCTGATCGGGCTGTCGATTTTCAGCATTCTGGTTTGCGCCAGTATTGCGAGACTCAGCTCAAATGATCTGACCCTGGTGTTTGCCGGAGCGGCACTGTTTGGTATCGCGACGTATCCCATCTTTTCCGTGTCCGCAGCCCACGCCAACGACTTCACGGATCCCGGCAAGATGGTGGAGGTCAACGCGTCGCTTATGTTCTTTTACGGCGTTGGCGCGATCTTCAGTCCGCTTCTTTCGTCGTCGCTGATCAATGTTTATGGACCGTCGGCGCTGTTTGCATTTATCGCAGTGGCGCACTGCATCCTGGTGCTGTTCAGCGCATCGCGAATGCTTGCTCGACCGACCCGAACCGAGCGTACGCGTTACGCGTGGATTCCGCGTACATCTTTCACCGTGGGTCGTTTACGCCGCCGCAGGCGAATGATTGACGGCGACGCGGGCGATAACAATCAGTGAGACGAGCCGGAATCGCGGCTGACGATTGATAACGCGTCGTCTCGACTATCCGCAGGGTCGAATCTATAAGCTCGCGATCACCGCTAGCCGCACAGCGCGTGGCGTTCCTGCGGGAGTCCATCGGCGTAGTTGGTTGAGAAAACCAGTGAAAACACCAAAAAGGTCAGCAACGCAATCACGGAAACGACCGCGTGAAGGTTTTCGCGCTTTGACTTCGCGAGAACTATAAACCCGGCCGCAAACACGATGGTAAACGCATCGTCCAGAGAGAGTGTCCAGTCTTTTGAAAGAAATTTGTCGACCGTTGATTCACTGATCGTAAGCAGCGCGAGCAGAATGTAGAACACCGGTGCCTGATCGAAATAGTGTTTCTTCAGATCCTGGTTGCTGTTGCTGGAAAACCGAGGTGCAAGAGTTTCGGTCGCCAGGAACGCGAGTACAGGATTTACCAACGCGACGATCAAGTGAAAGCTGTTCCAGTTGGGCGCGCAACGTAATCCCCAGATATGTTCTGCCAGCTGCAGCAGCACGACATACAGAACAATGGTCCACAGCGCATGCAGCCAGTAAAAACTGACGGTTGCTCTGTGTCGCAGCAGCTCGGACAGATGAATCACGCAGCGCGAGATCGCCATGCCCAGAATGACGATATAAAGCGTCAGGACAATGTGCGTGAAGTAGGTGGATCCAGTTTGCATTGAGAGCGTCGCGTGTCAGTCTGCGCTCGATCACCGCAAATCAAAGACTTGGCGACCGTGGGACGAATCCGGACAGTAACAGCATCGCGTTGTGGATAGATTGGCGCGTGCTGAACCGTTGTCAGAACAATGGGTTTCGTTTCACCGGTTCTGTCACCGGATTCAGGCGATCCGTGGTTTTTTGGTCGCCCCGCCCGATGGCCTGGTCGTTCGGGACTTTGTCATCTTTGGCTTCAGGCTGCGCCCGAAAATCTCATTGTTTGACTAGGCTATAGGGAAATTCACGCATTGGAGAGGGTGTCGTGCCTGCTCAAGTCAAGGTTTTTGGTATCTGCCTGCTGCTGATCGCCGGGTTTGGCGGGGGGCTCTACGCCGCGGTGAATGGCGACGACAGTCTCACGGTATCTTCCCAGAGACTTGCTGAAGGTACGGTGCTCGAGCTTGTCAAAACAGAAGGCATGGATCTGAGGTATTCGGGCGGCCGCGGCCGCTCGGGTGCGGACCTCGGCAAGACTCCGGGGATCTGGATTGCAACGGTTGAGCTTGCTGACGGAAACGTTGTTCGTGTGCTCGCCGGTAATCCTCCGGTTACTGTTGGCGAAGAGGTTGATGTGAACGTCAGCGAGTTCGAAAACGGTGACCTTTCCGGAACTCTGGTCAGCGATCTGTAGAACTGACGCCGGCAATCCGTCAGCGTTGCGAACTAAAGCCGAACAGCCGACCGGTACGCCTGCCTCAACCCTTTATCGAATCTGTCACCGACCCGTCGTGGCGTCATCGCGATTCGGGCTTTGCGATTGCCGCGCTTTGACGCGGCACTCTCGGTCTCCCGGCATTTGATCAACGGTCTGGGGGCATGGCGCTGCTGCAGCTGTGCGCCATGCCGGCGCACGCTGGAACCGCTATAGTTGGCCCACGGCGGATATCTTACCCGCCATTAACCCCAGAGCACCGAATGGTCGAGCCCACGCAAAGCGGTCGTGAGTCGACGATCCGTGGAGTCACGCCGAATGTTTGAACACCTGACACTGTTTCTGAACTGGTTTGGCTTGATCATCTTTGCCATTACCGGTGCGCTGGTCGCATCACGCAAGCAGATGGATCTGATCGGGTTTGTGCTGCTGGCAACGGTGACGGGAATCGGTGGCGGGACGTTGCGCGATCTCGTTCTTGATGTGGGACCGGTGTTCTGGGTCAAAGAGCCAGCGTACATCGCGGTATGCGCGGCCGTTGCCGTTATCATGTTTTTTCTGGCGCACATTCCACAATCGCGACTGACGTTTGTGCTGTGGCTCGATGCCGTTGGGCTCGCACTGTTCGCGGTGACCGGAGCCGAGTACGCGTTGAGCACGGGTGCCGGAAACCTCATCGCGATCACCATGGGTGTGATCACGGCCACCTTTGGCGGCATATTCAGGGATCTGCTTGGCGGCGAAGAGCCTATTATCAGGCGTCCGGAGGTTTACGTTACCGCCGCGGTGTTCGGTTCGGTCTTGTTTGTCCTCGGAACAACGCTGGGTCTGCCCGCAACGTGGGCGATGGTGATCGGGTTTGTGGGCGCTTTTACGTTGCGAGCGATTGCGCTTCACCTGAAGCTGGCATTGCCTCAGTACAAATCGCGTCCCGGCCGCTAGGCGACCGGTTTGCCTTGGCCGGGCACGAACTTACGCCTGCAGTGATTTGCCCAGCACCTTGATCATGGCTCTCGCCTCTTTAAGTTTTTTCTTGCGCGAATGCGTTTTCCAAAGCGGCCCGTCGACGAAGAGATTGGCGAGGCCATGCACAGACGACCAGACGAGCAGTTCTTCAGAGCTGAATTCATCGGGATCATCGTCTTCAATGGCGCCCCCAAAGCCGCGCTTGAGTTGTGCCCAGAGGGCTTCGGCACCGGCGAGGTAGGACTCGTCATTGGTGTAGATCGTCTCTTCTGACCACATGGCCCGAAAGTAAGCGGGCTTCTCCAGGGCGAACGCAACGTACGCAAGGCAGACGACGGTGAACGCGTCATCGTCGTCGTTTGCGCCGGCTGCTTTCGCTTGTTCAATAGACTCACACAGTTGCGTGATCGCCCGTGTTGCGAACGCGGTCAGCAACGCGCGTTTGTCGGTGTAGTGCCGAAAAGCGGAGGAGGGGGAAACGCCAACCCGTTTGGCGCAGGCGCGCAGCGTAACGGCCTCCATTCCGAATTCTGTGGCGATGTCGTCCACGGCATTGAGCATTGATTCGGCGAGGTTGCCATGATGATAGGCGCGTTTTTTAGTAGTCATAGCTCTGAATATAAGGAAAAATGCGTACAGTGTTCACATTTTCTCCAGAAACCCTTGAAATGGTGCAATTTAGGGGTATATAGTATGCGAACAGTGTTCACATAGCTAGCTTCAACAGACCCGAAAGCCGTGTGAGCCAACGAATTCACGCCTTTTCAACAAGGCAATCACTGACAAGACAGTCACTGACAAGACAGTGACCAACACAGCAACTGGAGACCTATCAATATGACGACATCCGATCACAATACTGCTGATACGACGTTTAACGCCGTGCCCGCCGCCTGCGGCCGTGGCAAATGGTCCGGCATGAACATTGCGGGCATGGTTCTCGGATTTGTACTGTTCTGGCCAATCGGTTTAATCGTGCTTGGCTGGATACTGTCCGGGCGCGATGTCAGAGATCTTTTCGCGCTGGTGAAAGACAAAGTGTCCCATGTCATGCCTTTTAAAGGCGCACGTGGCGGCTTCGATTTTGACCTCGGCGCTGACTCCGACAACGTGGTGTTTAACGAGTATCAGCAGACGCAGCACGATCGCATTCAGGAGATCAAAGACGAGATTTCCGAACGTGGCAAGCGCTTTGGTGATTTCCGCGCCGCCGCGAAAAGGCGCGCAGACAAGGAAGAGTTTGAGCGCTTCATGAACGACGTGCCCGCGAGCACCTAGACCAGACGCCGTTTCACGAGGCTGTAATCCAAAGCAGGCATCGAAAGATGCCTGCTTTTTTTTTTGACGGTTATCGTTGACCGGCCCGTTTATGGCGGTAGGCAGCGAGCGCTTCGCCGAAAGCCTTGATCACAACGTGGTTGGCTGGCTTTTCAGTGCTCCTGTACTCAGCGTGCCATTGAACGCCGAGCGCAAAGCCCGGGGCCTGGGCGATCTGTATAGCCTCGATCGTCTCGTCTTCCGCCACGCCCTCAACAACGACGCGTTCGCCGCATTCCAGAATCGCCTGACCGTGCAGTGAATTGACGCGGATTTTTCCGCAGCCGTAGAGTGACTCAAACACCCCGCCAGGGGTCAGATCGACATCATGACGATCGGCGAAGACCACTTCCATGTCCGGGTGGACTTCGCCGTTTTCAAGTCGCGGCATCCGGTGATTCATGCGACCGGGTACGTCTCGAATTTCAGGATGCAGGGTGCCGCCAAAAGCGACATTCATCTCCTGAAAGCCACGGCATATCCCGAGCAGGGGTATACCCTGATCTACGCATTCACGAATCAGGGGCAGCGCGATATCGTCGCGCTCTCGATCGTACGGCTCGTAACTCTCCGAGGGCTCGGTATCGAAGCACTCCGGGTGTACGTTAGCCCGCGCGCCGGTAAGCAGGATGCCATCGACAGTCTCGAGTAACGCACCGATGTCTGTCGCACGAGTGTCTGCGGCAAACATCAACGGCAGCGCGCCGGCAACGTCGTGCAGGGCATGAAAGTTGTTCATCCCCGTCATCTGAACGTTGAATCGCTCATCCAGCACTCGTGCGTTGCCGATTACTCCTACTACAGGCTTTGTCATTTTTCGGCTGGGCGTGGTTTATGCGGCATTATGTGGGTTAGCCCATAATAGCCAGTCGACCGGCCGTGCGCACTTTGTAAACCGACAGTCGCGCTCTGGGAGTTGTCGCGTGGCCGGATACCTCAGGCAAGCACCCTCAGTGGCTTGCCCTGCAGCCAGGCTTCGATATCTTCCAGCGCCTCGCCGAACCAGACTTTATAGTTGTCCTCGGTAAAACCGCCAAGGTGCGGCGTCGTCACGACGTTATCCATGGTCCTGAAAGGGTGATCCTGCGGCAGCGGCTCTACATCAAAGACATCCAGACCGGCTCCGCGGATGCGGCGCGCCTGCAAAGCATCGATGAGCGCGGATTCATCGACAATCGGCCCTCTGGACGTGTTGATTAAAAAACTGTCGGGTTGCATCAGCGCGAGTTCCCGCGCGCCTATGAGACCACGACTGCGATCCCCCAGTATCACGTGGATCGACACAAACTGGGATTGTTTCAGGAGTTCATCGAGTTCCACCCGGCGTGCGCCGCACGCGGCCGCGTGCTCATCGGTCATGTTGGGACTCCAGGCAAGCACGTTCATCTCAAAGGCGCGGGCGACTTCGGCAACGCGAGCGCCAAGTTTGCCAAGGCCAATGAGACCGATTGTTCGTCCGCCGACGCCAATCACACGAGAAACACCCCAGTGTCCTTCGTTGACGCCGCGCTGCTCAGCTATCAGCTGCTTGGACAGTGCCAGTATCAGCAGCCACGTCAGTTCGGCCGTTGCCGCGCGACCGGGGCTTGTGCCGCAAACGGGGATGCCGCGTTCGGTGCACGCCTGCATGTCGATCGCGTAGTTGCGCATGCCGGGTGTGACCAGCAGCTTGAGATTGGGTAGTCGATCGATCAGGCTTCGCGGGATAGGGGTCCGCTCGCGAATAACGACAACAACATCGTAGGGCTCAAGTCTGGCGGCGATGTCGTCTTCATCGACCAGATGGTCGTTGAAAATATCCAGTGTGACATTCGCTGGCAATCGACTCCATTCGGCACAACCTCGTGCAACGTCGGCGTAGTCATCGATAAGGGCAATTTTTGTCATGGTTTGGTTCACACTGGTTTAAAGGGTCTTGCGCGGATGCATTGTCATTGACCGACGGGGGGAATGCGACGGCATTATCATCCAGTGGATAGCGTGTTGGCTGGTTCAGGTCAGCGGGCCGCGCGCTGCTCATTATCAGGGCCGTTTGCGGCCGGTTTAAACGCCAGGCGCTGTCACGGGTGCAGCCACGGAGGTCGTGGTTAAGACGGTTGCCCGGGTGCAGCTTGATGTTCAGACCGATACAGGTGCTCTTTGGTTCGGTCGTGTGGGTGAGTGTAGACCCGTGGCAGTGACGCGACGGGTGGCGCAATCGACACCACTGGTGCACATCACGCTGACTGTGTGCAACATGCGTGGGCGCTCGTGTTCACGTCTTTGACGCTTCGTTCACGCAGTGCGGCGCGAGTTGCGTGAACTGAAGGTCCAATTAGGGCTTAGGCGGAACAGCAGGGCATGCTCTGTTGTCACACCACGGTGAGATGAGTTTAAGATTCAAACTCGTACGACTGCGATGGCACAAGGAGAAGTTATATGACCGCGTCTACCCAACAAGCAAATCACATCGAGCCAACAGAGCTCGAGATCGATGAGCAAATTTACGATCTTTACGATGAGTACTGTCACAGCGAAATGACTCGCCGTGAGTTTCTCGACCGGGCGAGCACCATCGCCGTTGTCGGCGCCTCAGGTCTCGCCATGGCGCAGGCGCTGCTGCCTCGCTACGCAAGTGCGCAGATGATTTCGTTTACCGACAAGCGCATCAAGGCAACCTATATAGACTACGACTCTCCGGGCGGGACATCCGGCGAAATGCGTGGATACCTCGTGCAGCCCACAAGCGACGGCCCGCACCCTGCGGTACTCGTCATTCATGAGAACCGTGGCCTCAATCCATATATCGAAGATGTCGCGCGGCGGTTTGCGGCAGAAGGCTTTCTGGCGCTTGCGCCAGACGGGTTGTCGCCGGTCGGCGGGTATCCGGGTAACGACGATGACGGCAAGGTGCTGCAGAAGAGTCTCGATCAGACCAAGCTAAAGCAGGATATGCAAAACAGCGCGGCGTTGGTCAAAAGTCACTCTGCGTCGACCGGAAAACTTGGCGCCGTTGGGTTCTGCTGGGGTGGTGGCACGGTCAATCATCTCGCCGTCACGATGGGGAGTGATCTAAGCGCGGGCGTGCCTTACTACGGGGCCGCTGCGAAAACAGACGCCGTTGCAAACATCAAGGCGTCACTGATGATTCAGTCCGCAGAGGATGACAAGCGCATCAACGCGATGTGGCCCGACTTTGAAACAGCGCTCAAGGCAGCCAACATCGACTACGAGCGACACCTGTATCCAAACACCCGTCACGGTTTTCACAACAACTCAACGCCTCGATACAACGAGGAAGCCGCGAAGCTGTCGTGGGAGAGAACGGTGTCGTTTTTCAAGGATCGTCTCGCCTGAAGCAGTGTTGAGGCGTCGGTGAGGCGACGGGATTTTCCTGTCGCCGCCGATCTATTGTTTGAGACGGACGTTCGCCGGATCCCACGGCGCGTCCTGGAGTACGCGGGCTGACACCCGCGTGCCCAGTATCGATACCTTCAGTTGTGTCTCCGGTGCGTGCGCACCATCGGCAAGGAACGCGATGGCCAGCGACTGATTGACGCTATGACCGAAAGCCGCCGAGGTGATTGAACCAACGCGCGTGTCGTTTTGAAATACCGCTTCACCCCCAAGGGCCTCGGTGTCGGCGTCTTCAAGAGCGAGCAGGGCGACGCGGCTCGACGGACTTCGGGTCAGCATCGCGTCTTTGCCAACAAACTCCTTTGCCGTCGCCGCAAAGCGTTCCAGCACCACATCTTTGTGGCTGGCATCGTTCGCGAGCTCATGCCCGCCGCGATAGAATTTTTCCAGACGAAGACTGTCCGTCGCCTTAGAGCCGAAGGCGGCAATGCCGTATGCCTCGCCGCAATTCCAGAGCGTGTCCCAGAGGTTTTCCAACTGATCGTTCGGCGCGTGCAGTTCATAAGCCAGCTCGCCTGTGAAGCTCAAGCGAAGTGCCAGACATGGGGTTGTACCCACGGTGAGTTCTTTGCAGCTGAGCCACGGCAGTGCGTTGTTGTTGATGTCGTCGTCGGTACAATTTTCCAGCACGTCCCGGGCTCGCGGGCCGGCCAGACAGAGAATGCCGGTGGCGTCAGTCTCGTTGGTGAGGCTAAGGTTCCCCATCGGTACGCCGCAGTGCAGGGTGAGCCAGTCCCATACCCTGCGCTCAGACGGTGCACCGGTGACAAAATAAAAGCTCTGCGGATCAGTGCAGGCGATCGTGGCCTCGCCTTCGATGGTGCCTTTGCGATTGAGTAACAGTGTCAGACAGGTGCGGCCCGGGCGGGGCATCTTGTTGGCGCAAACGCTGTTAAGCCAGGCCTCGGCGTCTGGCCCCTCAATTCGAAATTTGGCAAACGCCGATACATCCGAGAGCCCGACACGCTGGCGCACCGCTTCACATTCAGCGGCAACCTGGTCAAAGGCCGAGCTGCGGCGCCAGGCCAGCGGCTCTGATCCATATAAACGAGGGCGCTCCCATCCGCCGGCCTCTTCGAAGGTTGCCCCAAGAGCGGTCGTGCGCGAATGTGCTCCGGATGTTTTGATCCCCCGGCAGCTTTCGCGCTGGTGTTGCGGGAAGGGCATCGCCTGGCGCAGGGTGTAGTCTTCTGTCGCTCGTGTTTTGGCGTAGGCCGCGTCGGCCCAGAGTCCAAAACGCCGCGGATCGAACGCCCGCGTCGAAATATCTGCAGACCCTTGTGTCATCCACTGCGCGAGCGCACGCCCGGCACCAGGGCCCCAGGCGATACCAACCGTGGCGCCACAGGCGAGCCAGTAATTTTTCAGGCCTGGCGCCGGGCCGAGCAGCATGGCGCCGTCGGGCGTGTACGTAATGCCGCCGTTTACAACGCGTTTGATCCCGCGATTGGTCAGGGCCGGCATGCGCTCGAAGCAGTTCTCAAGCCATGGCGTGATGCCATCCCAGTTTGGCTCAAACAGTTCGTTCGCGCTCGACCACGGGCAACCGTCGAGCCAAACTGCTTGCGGGGCCTGTTTGTCGTAAAGGCCAATCAACGCAGATCCCTGTTCGCGACGGATGTATCCACAGAAATAGTCATCTCGAGTCACCGGGATTTCGTGCGTCATTTCGCCAAACTCCGGGACCTCATCGGTGACTACGTAGTGATGCATCATCGTCGTAATCGGCAGATCGAGTCCCGCCATCGCGCCAATCTGTCGTGCGTGATATCCGCCTGCGTTGACGACGTGCTCGGCGATGATCGTGCCCTGCTCGGTGATGACTTCCCATTCCCCCGACGCAAGCTGTTGCGTGTGAGTTACCTGACAGTTGCGGATAACGCTGGCGCCGAGCTGTCGCGCCCCCTTGGCCATTGCCTGACAGGTCCCCGAAGGATCAACGTGGCCGTCGTCGGGCGTGAACACGGCGCCCTGAATATTTGCTGCGTCGACGTCGTAAAGCGGATTGAGTCTTTTTACCTCGGCGGCATCGACAATTTCGACTTGCTGGTTCCGGGCAAGCACCGCGTCGCGGACATGGTTAATCCAGTCCATGTGTTCGTGGCTGGTTGCAACACGAAGGGAGCCACAGTTGTGCCAGCTGACGCTGACGTCAGTTTCGGTCTCGATGCGCTTGTAAAGATCGACGGCGTAGTCATGCATGTCGCCGAGCGCCTGTCCGCCGACCATGCGACTGACTAGACCCGCCGCGTGCCATGTGGCCCCGCTGGTCAATTCCGCTTTTTCAATCAGAACCAGGTCGCGCCAGCCCATGTGGGCCAGGTGATAGAGAACGCCTGCCCCCATATTGCCGCCCCCTATGACGACGACACGCGCGTGTTTTTGCATGATCTGACTTCCGATACTGACTGACGTATTGCTTCAGGTCGCCGGGTTCGGTTCTCGCCGGCCGGGGCCTGAATCTATTTCTTGAACTGCGCAGAAAAATACTGGCACTATTTTCCGGTGCGTACAAACGGCAACCTGACACGGTTTCAGGATCTATACAACGAAGTCAGCACGAGGTGAGTCAATGAAGCCAGAACGCTGGAACGACCCGGCCAAGAAGATCTTTCCGCATCAGGTAGGGTTCACCGCGCCGCCCCATGACTTTGATGCGGCGCCACACGATTTCACCAGAATTGCGCCCGAGGGTGTTGGTGTACACGGTCGACTCATTCATACACCGGACTATGCGCATCAGCTGACCGAGCGTGTGAACAACTTTCATCTGCTGGAGGAGGTTGTATTTTGCATGTCGAACGCGGGCGCCGACGTGGTCGGACAGGTCGGCACCAACTGGTCCCACGCTGGTGGCAAGACTCCGGCTGACATTCGCGCGTTTTGTGATTCCATGGCCGATACCTATCAGGTGCCGCTGCACATGGCCGGCATGTCGCTGGTAGAGGCACTGAAGAGCATCGGTGCACAATCCGTCGCAGTGAATGGCGGTTACTTCTGGCCTGACTGGCGTGAGGGCACGACCCGGTTTTTGGCCGATGGCGGCTTCGATATTCGCTACTCGGGTAATTTCGTTGATCACGGTCTTGTGGCGACCCAGGAAGAAGCCAACGAGGCGACCTGGATCTTCCCGGGTGATTTCGCCATGCGTTCGTTTGAATTTGTTGCAGAGCAGGCGCCTGACGCCGATGCGCTGGTCATCATCGGCATGCCGAACTTTCGGCGCGCTGACGGACTGCCCCAGCGCCCGGTCAGTATTTTGCGCGACATCGAGGCCGCCATTGGCAAACCGATCATCTCCTCTGACTGTGCGTTGTACTGGAATGTCTTTCGCTCGCTCGGCGTCGCGCCCGAGGGTGATGGTCTGCCTCGGATACTGGCGTCACTACAGGAATCCAGCTAATGAGTGATCACCCGATTTATTGCCTGTGGGCAACGCCGCGTTCAACCTCGACCGCGTTTGAATGGATGATGCGTCAGCGCGGTGACCTGACCTGCTTTCATGAGCCGTTTGGCATGGCCTGGTATCAGGGGCCGGACGCTCGCGCACCGCGGCCGGCACCGCCTGAACGCAGGCGGCCCGAGGCGACTTTTGAAAAAATATGGGACGATATTCTTCAGGCGGCGCAAAAGGCACCGGTGTTCATGAAAGACATGCCGCATCACACGGATCACATGTGGAGTGATGACTTTCTTGATCGAATTACGCATAGCTTTGTGATTCGTGAACCGGCGAAAGTTCTGCTGTCGCTGCATCGGTCTTACGAAAAAGCCGGGATGGAGGAAGGATTTGAGCCGAACGAGGTCAGCTTTGGGGCGCAGCAGAAGCTGTTTGAGCTCTTGCTTGAGAGGACAGGTGAGAAAGTGCCGATCATCGACAGCGACGATCTGCTCGAAGATCCACATAAAATGGTGCAGGCCTACTGCGAGGCCATGGGCCTTTCGTTTATACCCGAGGCGCTCTCCTGGGAGCCCGGCGCACGTGATGAGGTGCTTTGGTACGACGGCAACGATGAAGTCTGGCATGCCTCGCTGCGTGACAGCGATGGACTGAAAGCGATGTCGCGCAAGACGGTGAATCCTGCAGATTTACCGGCCTACGTCGCGCAGCATCATGACGAGTTTCGATCACACTACGACGTGCTGCATGCGAATCGCCTGAAACCGCACGCTGCCTCGACATGAGCGATTCGAACACCCGCGCACAGATCGTAGACCTCATTGGCGAGGAAGGACTCGCGCAGGCGTTCGCACCCATTGAAGAGGCGAGCGGTTTGCCCAACGCTGCGTACTGGTCCGAACAATGGCTCGCGCTTGAACAGGAGCGATGCTTTCGTCGTTCCTGGGTGTTCGCGGGCGCCGTAGCGCAGCTGCCTAAAACCGGAGACATGAAGCCGATCGAGATCGGCGGTGCGCCGCTGATTATCCTGCGTGACAGGGCCGGGCGAATACGCGCTTTTCACAACGTATGTCGCCATCGCGGGGCGCAGCTTGTGACCGACGCCTGTAAAAAACCTGCGATCACCTGTCCGTATCACGCCTGGACCTACGCGCTAGACGGCAAACTGCAAACGCGTCCGCACTTCAGCGGTCCGGACGTGATGGACAGATTCGAAAACGGTGGCGGAGACAAACTTGATCTGATGCCGGTTCGCACCGAGACCTGGAACGGCTGTATTTTTGTCAACGTGTCTGGCGACGCCGAGCCGATCGCCGATTGGCTGGCACCCATGCTGGCACGGACGCCGGGTTATGACTTCTCAAGCATACGCTGGGCTGGCAAGCTGGACTTTGAGGTCAACGCCAACTGGAAGCTGATTTACGAGAACTACATGGAGGGGTACCACGTGTTCTCGATTCACAAAAAGCTGCTCAAGTTTGCCCCGATGAGCGTGCGATGGTCGGGTGAATGGGACAGTCATGTGTTTTACAACGACTATGTGTTCCCGACTCTGGAAGCAGGGCGGGGCGAAGGCCTGCCGCACTACCCGGGCTTGTCCGACCGGGACGCAAAACGCGGTCTGTGGTTTCTTTGCTTTCCGCACTTTGCGGCAGAAGTTTTCCCCGATCAGTTTACCGTTCTCGCGAGCTATCCGATCGCACCGGATAAGACTCGCGAAGAGCTGCATGTGTTTCTGATTGGTGACGCGGCTGATTCTGATGAATTTGGTGCACCGCGCACCGCCACTTTCGACATGTGGGAGTCGCTTAATCACGAAGATCTGGGCGTGCTCGAGCTGTTGCAGCAGGGGCGCAAGTCGCCTGCGTTCGATGGTGGCCGCCTGAGCCCTCACTGGGAAGGTCCGACTCACGAGTTCGGTCGCCGCGTTGTCGAGCGAATGCTGTCCAGCACCTGACGGTCATCTCCGGGCTTTTGCAATATCAGGTTTGCCGAAAGCCGCACTCGGCCATGTCGTGAACCGTGGATTGCTCACGCGTGCGGTATCAAGCCAGTAAAGAGTAGGATTGTCCTCAGACCAGCACTATTGCAGGAACTGTGATTCAGATGGACATCAGGCTACTGGGTACCGGCACACCGACGCCGTCAACAAAGAGACTGAGCTCAGGCTATATGGTGTCGACCGGTGACGACGTCATATTGTTCGATCACGGTCCGGGCGCGCACCAACGCATGCTTGAGGCCGGGACGCGAGCAACGGATGTGACGCATCTCTTCTTCTCGCACCTTCACTACGATCACTGTCTCGACTATGCGCGTCTGGTGCTGACCCGCTGGGATCAGGGGGCGGGGCAGGTGCCTGAGCTGCAGGTCTACGGGCCAAAGCAGACCGCGCGCATGACCGAGCTGTTATTTGCCGACGACGGCGTTTTTGACGCTGATCTTACGGCGCGTACCAGCCATCCCGGGAGCCTGGGGTTTTATTCGGCACGCGGTGGCGAGCTGCCACGTCAACGACCCCGTCCCGATGTCATGGAGCTGTCGAGCAAGCAGGTCGTGCAGGGCAAAGACTGGACCGTGACGGTGCGCGACGTCATCCATCAGCAACCCTTTCTGCAGTGCTTTGGGTTTCGACTCGACACCGACGAGGGCTCGTTTGCGTATTCGGGTGACTGCGGGCCCTGCAAGGGAATGGAAATTCTGGCAAATCAGTGCGATGTGCTCGTGCACATGTGTCACTTCATTTCCGGTACCGCGTTGAACGAGGACAACAACAGAAGTTCTTCAGGTCACCTTGAAGTCGCGACGCTTGCCGCAAAGGCCGAAGTCAAAACGCTTGTCGTGAGTCACGTCACTGAACAGATGGATGTTCCCGGCGTGAGGGAGCGACTGATCCATGAGATGTCCGCCATCTACTCGGGCAACATCATCTGGGGCGAAGACCTGATGCAGATACCGCTCAAAGGCCCGGCGCCGCGCAAACTTCTGTAGGGCTGCTCAGCAGGTTCTCGCAAAAACCGGTCGAGGCAGCGTTCAGCCTGCGCCAGGGTAATGATGCGTGACCGACGTGATGGACAGGTGCGTCGAGTGAGCTGGTTACACCGCGTCGTCATGCACGGCGACGCGATACATTTCGCGCCGTTCGCCAAAGTAGTCGTTCAGCGCATAATGCTGAACGCAGCGGTTATCGAATATCACAGCCGTCCTGCAATCCTGTTGTCATTTGAGCCAGTTGAAACAGATGCCGTTGATGTGGCGCG
>CALHMG010000262.1 GCA_938034705.1 uncultured Gammaproteobacteria bacterium | reverse complement strand
GCGTCTTCTATGCGTTCCATCGGCGGATTATAAGGATTGAATTGTGAAGAGCAAACCCAACCCAGTACCATGGGCCGATGGCTGTACGAAAATCATCGAGAACCGCAACCGGCTCCGACCGCCAAGTGCTGTCGGTGTCAGCATTTGCGCGACAAAGCAAGAAACTACTTGAGCAAAGCTTCCCCGATATCTGGATTCAGGGGGAAGTATCACGCGTTACGGACCACAGCTCCGGGCACGCGTACTTCACGCTCAAGGACGACAGCGCAGCGATCTCGTGTGCCTTTTTTCGGGGCAGCCGCGGTCGCTCCGCGGCGCAGCCCGAAGACGGCGCCGAAATGCTGGTTCGCGGTCGCGCGACCGTCTACGAGGCCAACGGCCGATTTCAGGTGGTCGTCTCCTACATGGAACGCGCCGGTGAAGGTGCGCTGCAGCAGGAGTTTGAACGGCTGAAGCGCAAGCTTTACGACGAGGGCCTGTTTGACGAAGACCATAAAAAGCCGCTGCCCTGGTTGCCAAAGCGCGTTGGACTGATCACGTCGCCGACCGGCGCCGCGGTGCGCGACATCATCACGACCTTTCAGCGTCGGTTCGCGGGCGTGGCATTGCGGGTCTATCCGGTACGCGTTCAGGGTGAAACGGCGGCTGCCGAAATTGCTGATGCGATTGAGCTCGCCGGCGAGCGCAAGGACTGTGACGCCCTGATCGTTTCCAGAGGTGGTGGATCTCTCGAAGATCTGATGGCCTTCAACGACGAGCGTGTGGCGCGAGCGATATTTCACTGTGAAATTCCGGTGGTCGCCGGCGTCGGCCACGAGATCGACGTCACGATCGCAGACTTTGTCGCTGACGCGCGGGCGCCGACGCCAACGGCTGCCGCCGAACTGCTCAGCCCCGACGGCGACGACATTCTGCATTCGCTTGGCGTCGTTGGCGCTCGTCTGGCGTTGCTCGCCACCCAGGACCTGGAGCGCAAGTCTCAATTCCTCGATCTGACAGCCCGGCGACTGGTGCATCCGGCGCGTCGCCTTGAGCAATGGAACGAAAGACTCGACGCGTTACTCGGCCGACAGCTTGCTGCTTTCAGACAAAACGCATCGCGGCTGAAGCTCAACGTCGGGCAGGCCGAACGAAAACTTGCCGAGAATGCGCCCTCGCGGCGACTGGCCGAGGTGAAGGAACGCAGTCAGAACCTTGAGCTGCGCCTCACTCGCGCTGCGCAGGAGCTGACACGACGACAGTCGCAGCTGCTCGACTCCGCGGGTGCCCGCCTGAACGCGATCAGCCCGATTGCGACGCTTGATCGAGGCTACGCGATCCTCGAAAACGGTGACGGCACCATTATTCGCGACGCCGGCACCCAGAAAGCCGGAGACAAATTGACGGCGAGGCTTGCGAGTGGCCGTCTGGGCGTCACGGTGGATCGCGTGGAGCCGCAGTCGTGAACCTCAGAGCCATCTTCGCCGCTTTCGTTTTCAGTCTGCTCTGCCCGGCCGTTGGCGTGGCAGAACATCCGAACACCCCCGGCAGTGTTGCCATCGTCAAACTTGGCGCTACCACAGCCAAACCCGTCGCGCGATTTGGCCGCCGGGAGGTTCTGGTCGTAAAACGCGGCATCGAGTGGTTTGGTGTGGTCGGCCTGCCCCATGACCTCGTCCCCGGTGAATATATTGTCACCAGCGTCGTGGACAACGACCCGGCCACAAACGTTGCCTTCATGGTACGACGCCACAATCAGAGCAACATTGCGGTCCCCGATATCAGCGATCGTGAACTGCCTGACGAATCTGAATTGCTGTCGTGGAAGAGTGCGGAGAAGTTTTCGCCCACCCTGCCATTTGTAAAACCGGTATTTGGCGACAAACTTGAGGAATTCGATCATGCCATTGGGTCACTGACGCTTGTCAGTGCCGACGGCGCATCGGTCGTCGCACCCAAAGCGGGCCTCGTGACGGCCGTGGTTCAGAACGGACCGGGTGCGCATCAGGTCACCATCGATCATGGTGCCGGCGTGTTCTCGATCATTGCCCCGATTTACGAGGTAGCGGTGAGCCGCGGTGATGAGGTGCTGGAATCCATGCGCCTTGGCTTCGCGGGCGCGATGGCCGCAGGCGGTCGATCGGGCATCAACTGGGCGGTTGCGTTGAACGGCGTATTTGTGGACCCCGGCGACATCATTGAATAGCGACTGACGATCATTGTCGCCGACAACGATTGTCAGTCGTGTGGCCACGCGTGAATTCAAAGCCAGGTCCGGTGATTACGACTACTGGATCAGTTCAGCCAGACCGTCTTTGCCAATGCCTTCGATATTCATTCGATACCAGCTTTCGGCGTTTACCAGCTGCCAGAGGCGCTGACCGTGATCGGCCTGGCCCGCGAGGTGCTCGTCGACGAGGCCGGTGACGGCTTCAGCGCGCAGATACCCCTCACTGACGAGACGCGCGTCGCGCAACAGTACTTCATACAGGTGTCGGTATTCGTCAGCCAGAAGATAGGACAGAGGCGATGAGAAGCCCTGCTTGCCACGTTTGAGCAAAGATGGCGGCAGCAGTCTGGCGACCAGCGCTTTTTGAATAACACGCAGTTTGCGCCCGCGAACCTTGACGCGTCCCGGCAGGCTGGCGCAGTACTCCGCGAGCTTGTGATCCATAAACGGTGAACGCGCTTCCAGACCGTGGGCCATGCACATTCGGTCGGAAATCATCACCGGGTGGTCAACCATTCGCGTGTTGCTGTCGGCATACAACATGCGATCGAGCAACTCGCTTCCGTTCGCCGCATCGAAATAGGTTGCGATATTGGCTTCGGGATCGAAGACCGATGCTTTTTTCAGGAACTCGTCGGTATAGAAACGCTTGCGATACTCATCAGAATAATAAAAGTACGAGAGGCTTTTTCCGTAGCGCAAACCATCCTCGAAGAAAGCCATCTGATGCATCCACTGCAGCTGATGCCCGACGCTGCGATACCAGCCGCCGGTTTTGACGAGCGGCAACAGTCGACCAAAAACCTGCTTGCGCAAAACCTCCGGAATCATCGCGTACCACGACGCTGACTGATTTCCAAAATAACGATCGTACCCGCCAAACAGTTCGTCCCCGCCGTCGCCACCGAGAACAACCTTGACGTGCTGACTCGCGAGTTGAGCGATGTGATACATGCAGACCGATAGCGGATCGGAAGGCTCGTCGAGATGCCAGACCAGATCCGGCAGCCCTTTGATAAGCGACGGATTGATCGTAATCTCGTGTTGAACAGTCGAATACTGTTCGGCAACTTCCCGCGCAAAAGGCAGCTCGCTGTATCCTTCGTAGGGCACCTCCCCGGAGAATGTCGGAAACGGTTGATCGGTAAACCGCGACATCATCGCGACGATCAATGACGAGTCCATGCCGCCGGACAAAAAAGCGCCGACGGGCACGTCGCTGACCAGGTGATAGCGAACCGATTCGGCAAGCCTGGCATCGAGCTCATCGAGCAACTCGTCATCGCTGCCTGTCAGCTTGGGTGCATAGGCCAGATCCCAGTAGCGCTTGATCTCGAGGCTGCCACCTTTAAAAACGGCAAAGTGTCCTGGCGGCAGCTTGCTGACACCTTTGAACATGGACCGCGGTGGCGTGATGATGCGCAGGGTCAGGTATTCGTGCAGCGCGGCGTCGTTCATCTGACGTAAGTGCGGGCAGACCGCAAGCACGCCTTTGATTTCCGACGACATGGTCAGACGCTCACCTTCGTGAGCGTAGTACATGGGCTTTTGCCCGAGATGATCTCGCGCGATAAATACGCTGCTGTCGCGACTGTCCCAGATCACCATCGAGAACATGCCGCGAAGCATCTCAAGCATGCCGGGACCGTGGCGTTCGTACAGACGCAGCACGACCTCGGTGTCGCTCTGGGTGCGAAGCGGCCGTTCCGCCTCGAGCGTCAGCCGCAGCTCCTGATAGTTGTAGATCTCGCCATTAAAGATAATGACGCAACGTCGATCATCGCTGAATATCGGTTGCGTGCCGCCCTCGACATCGATGATCGAGAGACGCTGATGACCAAGGCCGATCATGCCGTCGATATGCGCCGTCAGACCGTCCGGTCCGCGATGTTCCTGGGCGGCGTTCATCCGCTCGATGTCCGTTGCGCTGACACCACGCGGGTCAAAAATTGCAGAAAGCCCACACATCAGACATCAGCCTCGGTCGACAGGTCCACACCCTCTTTGGGAACGCGCCTGGCCGTGAAATAAAACACGGCACCCGCGATACTGATCGGAATAAGCAACGCCCGCTGCAGCAGCATGAAACCGAGCGCGGACTCGTAGGCGACACCGTACTGCCCCGCCAGCCAGATAAAGGCACCATCGACGACCCCGATGCCGTTGATTGAAATTGGCAATACCGTAATGACGCTGATCAGGGACGCGATGACCGCGAGATCCCAGGGCGTCACGCTCGCGCCAACCGCACGCAGAAGCAGTCCCATCCAGAAGAGCGAGATGAAATGGAAGATCACAGAGATCCCGAGCACGGCCCACGCGGCCTCCCCCGGCCGTGTCGTGTAGTCGTCTACGTGCTCGAACACCGTACGAAGCATTTTGGGTAGCCTTTTCATTCCGCCAAGTTTTTCCAGGCCGCCAAACACAAACAACCAGGCAAGAATCGGCAGGCCGATGATCAACCCGAGAACCCCAAACTGCCCCACGGTTCGAGACAAAACGTGTCCCGACATCACCCATCCAATCAGCGCCCCGACAAAACCTATGAGCAACAGCGTCAGGATTCCCGACAGCCGCTCGGCAAAAACCGCGACGACCGCCGCGGTACGCGAGCGCTGGTTGTCGAGCGTTTGCCAGATTCTATAGCCGTCCCCGCCGATACTGGTCGGCAGAAAGTTATTGAAGAACATCGCGACGAAATACCAGCGATTAAGCTGTCTGAACTTGAAGTGTGCGCCGTGAATCGCCAAAAGCTTCTGCCACTTGTAAGCGCTGAAGCAAACGCAGAAAACCATCAATAAAAAAACTGCGGCTATGAGAACGGGGTCAGCGTTCTTCAACGTGTCGCCCACGCTGACCCAGTCCGCCCGGGAAACAATAAAAGCCACCAGCGCGACAGTGACTGCGGCCTTGATGCCGAGCGTCAGTTTGGGTGACAGTTTTTTCACGCGCCTTTGAGCGTCTCGGCGACAGATACGCCGGCTGTACGTTCGCGGTGAACCTTGGCCGGGCTGCCGAGGGCGATCGCGTTGTCGGGAATGTCTTTGACGACGACAGAACCTGCACCTATGACTGATCCGGCGCCCACTCTGGCGCCATCCAGTACGATCGCGCTCGTGCCAAGCCAGGCACCCTCTCCCAGCACGATCGGACCATCGCTGTAGGCGCTGTTGTCCATCAGCGATTCGGCGTCGCCATCGACCTGATACGCCCCTGCACTCAGATAACAGCCTCCGGCGAGCATCACCGACGGGCCTATATCAACGCCCCCCATGGACACGACGACGGAATTTGCGCCAATCGTGGTTCTCTCGCCAAAACGAATACCACCGTTTTTGCACAGCACCATGACGTTGCGATTGAGAATCACGCCTTCTTCAACGATCAGCCCATCCTCGCCGGCACCCCGGCCGTCGATGACAACGTTGTCATCAATCGTGACGTTATCGGCAAGGAAGATCTTGTCCGGGTGGCGAATCGTGACGTTGCGGCCGATGATGACGCCCCGACCAAATCCGCCGAACAGGCGTGGATAAAGTTTTTTACGCAGCAAATACCCGAGCCCGCCAGGCATGGGCGCTATGAGCATCATCAGGAGCTCATAAAGTACAAACCGGCCCTTGCCGACGTCACCGACGGTCAGGCTCATATAGGTTTTGAGCGGCGATTCGCGACCGGCGGCCAGCTTGTTGCGAATCAGTTTGTCGGATTCAACAGTAGACATGTGGTTGGTCGCGATTGGTCATTCATGAAGAGCGGAGTTGGTGATTTTCCCGCCAGAATCAGTCTCGGTCGGCATTGGCTCTTCAGCCGCCGAGGCGCGAGTGTACCGGCTGGACGCCCGCCTCGCCATGAAGCCGTGTGTTAAAATAACGCAAGCATTTGACCAACTTGCATAACGGATTCAACTCGATCATGAGCACTACCGCGTCTGATATCTCCTCTGAAACCATGGCTGCCGCTTCAGGGGCTGCAGCGGGCCAACGACCGGTCGGACAGCGGCCGCCGGCGCAGCCAGTTCCAAGGTCAGAGGATCTTGCCGCACAGATTGAGCCCTTCGACTCCTTCTGGGAAGGGCCAGCCGATATCGAGAAAGGATTCGACAAGTTTCTGGCGTTTTACAAAGACAACTATCTGGAGCACATGCCGGCGGCGAAAGATGCGGCGATACTCGTCGTCAGCTGTGGACCCGGCTACATGGTCAATCTGCTGAAACAAGAAGGCTACAGCAACGTGCTGGGCATCGATTCCTACGCAGAGAAAATCGATCACGCGACACGACATGAACTTAACTGCCGGACCGCTCGCGCTTTCGAATTTCTGACCGACAGTCACGGTGAGTACGACGCGATTTTCTGCGAGCAGGAAATCAATCATCTGACCAAAGAAGAAATCCCCGTGTGGTTGGATCTGATGACCCAGGCCCTGAAACCTGGTGGTCGCGTCATCATGCACGCTCTCAACGGCGCGAACCCGATCACCGGGGCAGAAGCGCTCGCCCAGAACTATGACCACTACAACACCTTTACCGAGTACACCATGGAGCAGGTGCTGGAGTTCTACGGGTACAAGGACATCACCGTCTTCGGATTGAATCTGTATGTCTTCAAGGGCAACCCGGCCAACTACGTCGCCATGGCCGCGGCGAAGCTCTACAGCATGTTCTTTCGAGGCAGCTTTATCCTCTACGGCAAAAACAACAAGATCTTCACGAAGAAGATCGGCGCGGTAGCGTTTAAGAGCTAGGCGTCAATGCTGGCGCTTGAGCCTGACTCGAAGGATCGACGCGTCCATGGTCGCAAATGGATTGCGACTGCCTGAACCTTCGACGTCGCAGTCGGCGACTTCTGCCCGGACCTGGACGGTAGCGAAATAGTCCGTGTTGAACGTTTGCACCGGATTCGGCACAAACGAGAGATATTCAAAATCCGCCGCCTTGGGGGTCGTGCCCGAGCTTTTGGCGCGCCACTTGATCAGTCCGTTGGTTTTATCCCACTCGGAACTCAAGTCAACGATTGTTCCTTTACTGATCTCGCCTAACTCGAGTGACTGACCCAGCTGGTTGAACTGACGGCAGTCTGAATCTTCACACCTGAAGACGCTACCCACGATCCTCAAAGCCTTTCCGGACAGACCATCGCGGTCGGAACGGGTTAGCTCCAGAGACGAGAACACATCACCTTCAAAATCATCCACGCCTGTGGATCGACCGTCGTTAAACCAGAGCAGATCCGTGAAAAGACGGACGCGTGTGATGTCGGCGGCGGGATCCAGGCATCCGCGCACGCGCGCCGATTGCACTCTGGTGCGTACCTGAAAAGCGGATACACCATCGACAGCGTCGGGGTGCATGTAGATACGATTGCGCAGCCGAACACGTGAACCGGTTGTTCGTTCACGATCGGCGATGCCGTAGAGCTGCATGCGCAGCTCCCCTTTCGCAAGGTAGCGGGCGTACTCTACCGCCCCGACAGGCCCCACAGACCCTGCGATCCAGCGCTTGGAGTTCAGAACAGGGCGATCAAAGTCGTCATAGACCTCATACTGCGCGTGCGCACTGCTGGAAAACAACAGCGTCAGCAGAGCGGTCAATGAAAATAGTGACTTCATGAGCCTGCCCCTGTCGACTGCCCAGGTTCGTTACCGGTCGGGGCATCGTCGTCCATCGGCGCATCACTGTTGCCCGAATCCGGGGCGTCATCGGGCACTCCCTCTGAAAGCTGATCTTCGGCGCGATCAACACGCACGCGCAGTACCGAGGCGTCGATCAATCCCGTGGGCAGTTTTCTCGGGTTGATGTCGCAATTGGCGGCATCTATTCGCGCCTGCAGCAGATGCGCATAGTCAGCATTGGCAGGTGCTTTGACCGCGGATGCGACCGACGTGTAGTCAAACGTTCTCGAGACCGACGGCCGTCCACGCACAACGGCTTTGAACGAAATGGTCCCGGCTTCAATGTCGATACTGGTCTTCAGCTTG
>CALHMG010000261.1 GCA_938034705.1 uncultured Gammaproteobacteria bacterium | reverse complement strand
GGAAAGCTCGATCGCGGCCAAGCGTTTGAGAACCGAGCTCAACTAAACAACGAGCATAAAAAAAGACCGGGACAAGCCCGGTCTTTTTTGCTTCTTCTTTCGAAACGACTTAGAAGTCGGTGCGGATGAAGAAAGCCAGCTGGTTGCTGTCGCCGCCTGCGTCCAGATCAGTTGTCTGGAATTCAACAGCTACGCGTGATTTCTTGCCCAGCTTGTGCTGCCAACCCAGAGCGATCGCGTCGCCTTCGTCAGCAGTCTGCAGAGAGATGCGGTATACGTTAGGACCGTTGTTGAAGGCAGCGATGAAGTGAGTCGCGTCGCCTGAAGCATCGGAATCTTCGTATGTCAGACCGAGGTCTGCGCCACCGAAGCTGCCGTACAGAGCGATACCGAAAGTATCGTTGTCATCAGCAACCTGGTCGCCGTTGTAGGCCAGGTTCACACCGAACATGTCAGTTTTGAAACCCAGACCAACCTGGAAGCCGTCAACGACGTCGTCGCCTTCAGCACCGTCTGTGATCAGAGCGATCTGACCGCTGAAACCGCCTGTAGAAGGCATGTCGTAGCGAATCGCGTTGCTCAGACGGAAGTTACCGCGGTAGAACGCGTATCCAGCTGTGTTGAATACGTCGTTAGCGCCCATGTAGTTGTAGTAAGGGCCCCAGAGCTGACCAATGTGGATGGCGCCGAAGCCGCCAGCCAGACCGATGCGTCCAAGACGACCACTCTCAACACCTGAAGAGCTGTCAGAGTCCATCTTCAGTTCGAAGCGGTAAGGGACTTTCAGGCCGTTGCCGAGATCCTGAGAACCTTTAACACCAATTCGTGAGCTGTGATCACGGATGTCGACATTTGTGCTGCCGCCATCTGGATCAGTGATCATGATGGAGTTACGAATGCTGCCGTACCAGCTGGCATCGGCGTTTGCGATAGCAGGTGCTACTAGAGTACCGGCTACGGCCAAAGTAAGAAGTTTCTTGTTCATGCTTCCTCTCCTTCCAGAGATAGTTCGCAAATAAAAAAGTTAGATTTAGTAAAAAGCTGACGGGCTATGTGTGCCCGACAGTGAAAATGTACACAGCGTGTGACACGTGCGCAACAGGTTTTTTGCGCCGATGCGACAGACGGGAGAAATTGTTGTGTTTGCGCAACATCAGGGAAATCGGCCCGGAAAACCGGCGTTTTGTGGGGCATCGCAGCTTCGGCCAAGGCTGTTAAGCTGTATCGGCCAGGTGAATTACCCGCTGATCGCGCACGACGGGCGGCATCAGTCGAGGCCTTGATGGCGGCTGCGCGGCCGTCATCTGCGACCATCAGCACCCCGTGGTTCTGGCCGGGCCAGGTCTTGTGTCGAAGGGTTTCACCGGCGCGACGGGCCCTGGCGGGCCGGCGGCGGCCCGCGATGCTGGCCCTGTCCTGACCGCTCGACGCCTTAACCTGATCTTTGTCCCATTATTTTGTCCGATTATAAAAGGAACCCCGAACGACGATGGCTCGCCAGACACTGCCCCAGCTGACCGCGGCCGGTCTGGCACCGACGTTCGAGGTCGCCGCCATGGACGAATACGGCGAGTCGCGCCAGATCGCGGTCGCGGGCGAGCGGCCCCTGACGATCTATCTGGATCGCCGCGAGATCGTGACCCTGATGACGCTCGGCGGCCACCCCGAAGCCCTGGTACTCGGCTATCTGCGCAATCAGGGGCTGGTACGCGATATCGGCGAGGTGACGGCGGTTCAGGTTGACTGGGATGTCGCTGCGGCCGTTGTGACAACCGTCAGCGGTACGGCCGGCGAGTCACCGATGCTGGAGCAGCGGACCGTGACCACAGGCTGTGGCCAGGGCACCGTGTTCGGGGATCTGATGGAAAAGATCGATGAGGTCCAGCTGCCCGAGGTGCAGATCAGACAGTCCCATATATATGAGCTGCTTGAGAACATCGCGTCACACAACGATGTCTATCGACGGGCCGGCGCTGTACACGGCTGCGCCCTGTGCGCCGGGACCGACATCAAGTGGTTTGTCGAAGATGTCGGTCGTCACAATGCCGTCGACGCGATTGCCGGGATGATGTGGCTGGAAGACGTGACGGGTGAGGACAAGATTTTCTATACCACCGGACGTCTGACGTCCGAGATGGTGATCAAGGTCGCCCAGATTGGTGTACCGGTGCTGCTTTCGCGGTCCGGGGTAACCCAGATGGGACACGACCTCGCGAGCCAGGTTGGGGTGACGATGATCGCTCGCGCCAAAGGCAAGCATTTCCTCGTGCTCACCGGTCAGGAACGAATCGAGCTCGACGCCGTTCCCGTCAAGCGTCAGGCGCCTCGGCGATCTTCATCGTGACCGCAGCCGCTCACAACGTCACCGGCGTGATACTGGCTGGTGGTCAGGCCCGCCGGATGGGCGGAATAGACAAAGGCCTTGTCGCGCTCGCGGGCAAGCCCATGGTGCAGTGGGTGTTCGAAGTCCTGGCGGGCCAGGTCGATCACGTGATCGTCAACGCTAACCGAAACGCCGATGTCTATGGCGCCCTCGCGCACGGCGATATCGCCGCCACGGTGGTGCCCGATGAGCGCGAAGGTTTTCTGGGACCGCTGTCGGGGATGTCGAGCGCTATGAGGTCGATCTCCACGGGCAAAGTCGTCGCCGGGTCCGGCGAAGCAGTGGACAGCGAGTGGATAGTTACCGTTCCGTGCGATTCGCCTTTTCTGCCGAACGATCTCGTGTCGCGTCTGTTGGCCGAGAGTGAGAATGCCGATATTGTTACCTGTCATGACGGGGAGCGTCTGCAACCGGTGTTCAGTTTGATCCGGCTGAGTCAGCTGCCGTCGCTGGACGAATTTCTCGATGCCGGCGAGCGCAAGATTGACCGGTGGTTCAAGAGCGCGCGTCACGCGACCTGCGATTTCTCCCATACAACAGAAACGTTTATCAATATCAACACCGAGCAGGAGCGTACCCAGGCGGAGTCCAGACTGGTCTGACGCTGATACACTCTGGCACTACGAATCGAACACGCCAAAGAGAACGCAAGTGGACGTATATCAGGAAGCCGAACAGCTTCAGCAAGTACCGATGTTTTCGCGCCTTGAGTCGTCGAAGCTGAAGCTGCTCGCGTTTACGAGCGAGGCGTTGACGTTTTCTGATGGCCAGATTCTGTTCAAGCTCAATGATCCCGCCGACAGCGCGTTCGTCATCATGGAGGGTGAAGTCGAAATTCTCGCACCCGGACCCGATGGTGAACTTGTCGCACTGTTGACACGTGGTCGCAATGAGCTGATCGGGGAGATGGCGGCCCTCAGTCAGGCGCCCAGGTCTGCAACACTGCGCGCGCGTGGTTCTGTCCGGGCTTTGCGAATACCCAACGAGACGTTCGTCAAACTGCTGACCGAGAATCCCGAAGTTGCATTGAGCGTGATGCGCGAACTTTCCGACAAGCTTGCCAAGAGTCACGAACAGGTTGAGCAGCTTCAGGCCGAACTTTCCCGCTATCAGGACTGACGTCGATAGTTAGACCACCGTTGTCGCTAAGTTGCTGAAGCTTGATGATCAGCCTTTAGTGTGTAGGCCTCGATGGCATGACGGTGCCCACGGACGTCGAGAGCGCCGACGTGCTCAAGACAGCTCAGGTCTCCACCGCTCTGGCGAACCAGCTCGATCGTGGCGTCGGACACCAGAATGCGTGTGCCCAGATCCTTGTTCTTTTGCTCGAGCCGTGCGGCGAGATTGACCACGTCTCCATGCACGGTGTAGCCGACGCGGTCGTCGGTACCGACCAGTCCACCGACAACATTGCCGCTGGTGATACCGATGCGCGAGCGCAGCTGGATGTCCCCGTGAAATTTTCGGGTCTGGAGAATGTCGAGAATCTGCAGGCCGGCGGTGACGGCATTGTTGGCGTGATTGGCGTTACGTTTTGGAACGTTGAAGCTTGCCAGGATGGCGTCTCCCTGGAACTGGGTTACAACGCCGTCGAGCATGCGAATTGGCGCACACACCGCCTCAAAATATTCGTTCAGTGTTGCGACCAGCTGCTCCGGTTCCATGGTCTCACCGATTCGCGTGAACCCCTCGATATCGATAAACAGAATTGTGGCTTCGGCGCTTTCAGTCTGGCCCGCGACCGGTGACTGTTCAGATGTCGTAATGGCCTGGGCGATTTCGCTTGGCACAAATCGAGAAAGATCGGTCGCAGCGGTTTCGTCAACCGACGCCTGAATGAGCGTGACGCGCGCGCGGGCGACGACGAACGCGAGAATGGCGGTAACGACCACAATCGAAATGATCTTGTCGAGCTCCGCTCCGATCATGATGCTGTTTGAGGTCATGTACTGAACGTAGTCACGCGTGACCATCATCGGCGAGCCGCTGGCTGCGTAGTCTGAATACACCGCGTAGCCAACGTTGAACAACCAGCCGGCAACAGCGACAAATCCGGCAATCACAATGTACCTCGCCTCAAATCGAAGCGCGCGAAGCGATATGAAGACAAACACGTACAGGAGTGTCGGCACTTTCAGGTAAAACGAAGGCGGCTGGTCATAGTGCAGATGAAACGTCCAGATCAGCGCCATCAGCAGGGACATGTCGACGACGATAGATGTCACCAGCATCCACGGTGGCAGCGCGCGCTTGTAGGCCAGCAGCAGCCGCAGCAGCGTAAACAGCAGGTAGAGCGTCAGCGCCCACGGCACGGGTTCCCACTGCACGACGGTGGCCGGCTTTGGCGAAAACATGAACAACGCGCCGAACAACACGAGCACGGCAAGCTGAACCCAGCCGATCACGATCTCACTCGCGTCCTGTCGCTGCTTTATGTAGTGCAGAATTCGAGGAGATATCGATTCGCTGTTGCGTAGCGAAATACCCAGGCGTTCACCCAGTGGGCGTTTTGGGGGCGTGGGTGGTGTCGGGTTTTGCGATGACATTTCAGATTGATGTGAATTCAGCAACTGTCGTGAGATCCGGTGCACCAACCGGTTGGTTATCAACGTCGTGGCGCCGCGAATCAGTGCAGGCCGGTGCAAGAGTAGACGATGTCATGGCACAAAAAGCCTTTCGCCCGATGGGTGGCCGTCGTGTGCGTGCTGACTATAGGACAACCCTGAGACCAAAAGGTTTGAATTATCACGCTGAATAATTGCGCGCTGTGTAGGTGATCCGTGTTGCCATCCGGGGATGCGGTTCCGTTGCCAAAAACCAGTCGATAACGTCGTTGCAGCCGTTACAATTGGTGTACGCTGGTAATCTGTCTTGAACGGGAGGCTTGGACAGTGTCGGAGAGGGTGGACAGGCTGGATGGGGCGCGTGTGCTCATCTACAGCCACGATACTTTTGGTCTTGGACATCTGCGGCGGTGTCGCAGCATCGCCCACGCACTCGTTGAGCGTTATAAGGAACTGACGGTCCTTATCCTCTCCGGTTCACCCATCATCGGCAGCTTCGATTTCAGGGCGCGGGTGGATTTTGTTCGTATCCCTGGCGTTATCAAACTGCACAACGGTGACTACACGTCTCTCGGTCTGCACATCAACCTTGAGCAGACGCTGGCCATACGCGCATCGATTATCCAGCACACCGCAGAGGTGTTCGATCCGGATCTGTTTCTCGTCGACAAGGAGCCACTCGGTCTTCGCGGTGAGGTGGCGGAAACGCTCAAGATTCTGAAACAGCGCGGCACCGTCAATGTGCTCGGTATCAGGGACATTCTCGATGAGCCGCAGGCCGTGGCGCAGGAATGGGAGCGCAAAAATGTCATTCCCACTGTCATCGACGACTACGACCAGATCTGGGTTTACGGGCTCGAACAAATCGCCGACCCGCTTGAGGGTGTCAGGATCTCTCACGACATCAAACACAAGATGCACTACACCGGCTATCTGCGTCGCGAAGCACCGGATCTCCCGGTTCCCAAAACCAATGCCCCCGTCGAGGGACCTTACCTGCTGGTGACGTCAGGGGGTGGGGGCGACGGCGAAACGCTGGTTGACTGGGTGTTGCGCGCCTATGAGCAGGCCTCGGCCGAGATTGGCATACCGTCGCTGATCATTCTCGGCCCTTTCATGTCCGCACAGCTGCGAACCGAATTCAGGGAGCGTATTGACCGACTTGATCTTGTTCAGGCGATAACTTTCGACAGTCACATGGAGTTGCTGATGGAAAACTGTACGGGGGTTGTGGCAATGGGTGGGTACAACACTTTTTGCGAGATCCTGTCGTTCGACAAGCCCGCGATAATCGTTCCGCGGTCGGTGCCGAGGAAAGAACAGCTGATCCGTGCGTCAAAAGCAGACCAGATTGGACTGGTGCGTTGCCTTGAAAGCGATCGTGCGCAAGACACCTCGGCGATGATTGACGCGCTTAAAGAGCTGCCCCAACAGAACAAGCCATCGACCGTAAAAATCGATCGTCTTCTGGATGGGGCAGACGTTATTGCCGACCTCGCACGTCTGGCTATCGAGGAACGTGAGCGAGGAGCCATTGTTCGCACGCGTTCTGCCTGATTAAGCCTCGGGAGTTCCCGTCAAACCGATGCGCGCACTGCTTTACGTTCAACATCTGCTTGGGACAGGACACCTCAAGCGCACCGCACTGATTGCAAAAAAACTCCAGATCGCGGGAGTCGACGTCCATCTCGTCACGGGCGGTGTGCCGGTGCCGGTTATCGACACAGCGGATCTGACGGTCCATCAGCTTGAACCTGTACGTGCCGCCGACGCGAGTTTTTCATCGCTGGTTGACGCCGTCGGCAAGCCCGTGACGTCAGACCTGATGCACCGGCGGACGAATGATCTGGTGTCGATCGCGCAGAACGTTGTGCCGGATATGGTGTTGCTCGAAACGTGGCCGTTCGGCCGGCGCCAGCTGCGCCATGAGCTACTGGAGCTGTGTTCAACGTTGCATCACCAGAGTCCACGCCCGCTGATGGTGTGTTCGATTCGTGACATTCTTCAGCGTGGACGAAAGCCCGAGAGGGTTCGCGAAACGGTAGAACACGTCGAACGCTGGCTGGATCACGTGCTGGTTCATGCAGACCCGAAATTCATAACACTCGACCAGAGTTTTGAGCGTACGGCCGATATCGAATCGAAGGTTGTTTATACGGGTTTCGTTTCCGAGATGGACACAGGCCTGATGTCATGGCGTGGTGACGCGAGCGGCGAAGTGCTGGTTTCCGCCGGGGGCGGTGCAGCAGGTCAGAATCTGTACCAGCTGTGCTGTGAGGCCGCGCGACTGACTGGCGACAGCATACGGTGGCGGATTCTTGTCGGGCATGGCCTTGATGATGCAGCGTTTGCGTCACTGCGAGAAGCGGCGCCACCGTCGGTGATCATCGAGCCGGTACGTCGGGACTTTCCGGCGCTGCTGGCCCAGTGCGGTCTGTCAATTTCCCAGGCCGGCTACAACACGACCATGGATCTCGTCAGCTGTCGCTGTCCCGCGATCGTCGTTCCCTTTGACGACGACGGAGAAACCGAGCAGCTCGACCGTGCCCGTCGCCTTGAAGAGCTCGGGCTGGCTGAGTCGCTGCGGATCCAGGGACTTTCTCCCGAGCGACTGGCGCAAGTCATCAAGACGCGTATCGGACTGACTGCACCTGACGCTCAGGGTTTTCGGGTTGACGGCGCCGCGTGGACGGCAAAGTGGCTGTGTGAGCAAGCAAAACGGGCCGCTATCGCCGCAAAAGCCGGGCCCTGATCCCCGGGATCGGTGCTTCGACGCGTGCGACAGGTGACGCAAAGAGGAGGGACCAACAGACTATTGAGACCGATATTCGGCACAATTTCCTCCTTTTTCCGTGCCTTTGCCGCAGCAAACAACCCCACCGATTGTGATACGTTAGACACGTTGTTTTTGTTTTAAATGTGCTTGGACGCTCTGTCAGGGGAGGTCATCAAGTCGCACATATCGTGAGCACCAGGCTGCGAATCAGCCGTGGGGCGGCATCGATTGCGTCTTGGTCTGTCGCCGCTGGTAGTCAAAAACAAGCTGACGTCATGACGCTATTTTTTGCATCGATATTCGTATTACACGCACTTGAACCGACCTGCTCGAAAATTTGAGACCGTGACTAACGCCGCAAGATTTGCAGATCTTTGGCACCGTAGTCGCTCGTCGACCAGCCGGAAGCCGCTTGATACGGCAGCGCTGTACGGGGATGTTGTGCGTGCGTACGCCGAACCCGGTCGCCGTTACCACACGATGGA
Organism: uncultured Gammaproteobacteria bacterium; assembly: GCA_938034705.1. Lineage (GTDB taxonomy): Bacteria > Pseudomonadota > Gammaproteobacteria > Arenicellales > CALHMG01 > CALHMG01. The sequence continues at coordinate 4,539 of CALHMG010000261.1, read as the reverse complement.
CCATATCGAGCACTGCATCCGCCAGCTTGAGCTCGCCCAGCGAGAACTCGGGACCTCAGCCGGTCTTGGCGAGAACGAGGTTGACGGGGTCGAGTTTGGTATCTGGTACCACGATGTCGTCTACGTCCCGCGGGCCCAAGATAACGAGGCACTGAGTGCTGAACTGTTTACCCGGATTGCCGACGGTGTACTCGAACCCGAAAAAATCGACGACGTCCACCGAATCATCATGGCAACGCTGCATCTGGCCAAACCCCAGCGTGCTGACGAGGGCCTGATGGTCGATATAGACCTCTCGAGTTTTGGTATGGAGTGGGATCACTTTCGCCGCGACAGCGTGGCGGTCAGAACCGAAATGGGACATCAGAGCGAGGCCGAATTCGCGCGTGGTCACGCACGATTTCTGAATACCCTCATGGCTCGGGACAGCGTTTACTGCACCGAGCTCTTCCGTGATCTGTACGAGACTCGTGCCCGCGAGAATATTGAACGGTACCTCGGCGAATTCCTCAGCTGATACCGGACATTCCGGTCAGCCTTGACGCGCCAGATCGATATTCACCTGATCGATTTCAAATGTCCCTTCAAATTCGCCTTCAGTCCCCGCGTCGGTTTCTCGGGAGCAGGTGAGTCTGAAAATGTGTGCGTGACTCCAGCCTAGTTTGATCGGCGGTTTGCCGATCATGTCCCATCCGGTTGCCAGCGCCAGGGCCGCACGAATCACACCCTTGTGCGTGACCGCGACGATTGAACGATTGTGTTCGAGGGCATCAGTCAGCCAGGACAGCAGTCGCAGCTGGACCTGTCGCGGGCTTTCTCCACCGGGCGGACAAAAGTCGAGACCCTGTTCTTCATTGCGGGTGAATTCGTCACCCAGCTGGAGTCGCAGATCGGCAATGCGTTCGCCTTCGAATTCGCCCCAGTCGGTCTCGATCAAAGACGGCTCCGTTTGCCACGCTGCATCAGGATCCAGAGCCAGCGCGGTCTGGCGCGTGCGGGTGAGAGGGCTCGTGAGTCGGTCCCACTGCGCTACACGTTCGGGCAGCTTCCAGGTGGCGACCGTGCGTTCTCCTTCAGGCGAAAGCGCGATGTCGGTTCTGCCCTGAATTCGCCTGGCGGCGTTCCAGCTCGTTGGTCCGTGGCGAATAAAGGCAATGCAGATGGATCGATTCATCGCGCGGTGTCTTTCAGCAGGGTTTGCAGGCGTGCGGCCGCACCTCTGGTGCTGTGGTTTGTGGCGACGTGGGCAATTGCGGCACTGGAAAAACGCTGTCGAAGTTGATCGTCATTCAGCAGTTGCGAAATTGCGTCCGCGAATTTGTCAGCAACACCGACCGGGGTCAGTAGGCCGGTTTTGCCAGCCTCGACGACAGTGTGCACCCCGCCTGAATCTCCCGCGACGACCGGCAGACCGTGTGCCTGGGCTTCGAGCAGCGACATGCCGATCGCCTCGTTGACGGCCGGCCAGACCATGATGTCGCCGGCGCCGAGCAGGTTGGAAATGTCGGTTTTTTCAAGGGCGCCCAGAAACACGACGCGATCGGCCAGTTCGGCGAATTGCGCCTTCACCCGTGCTGACGATTCGCCATCTCCGGCGATGAGTAGTCGCCATGACTCGCCGGTGATCTGTGTCAGCGCGTCAGCGAGCAACTCATAGGAGCGTGTTTTGTCTCCATCACGCATCATCGCAACCGTTACCAGCCACGGCGTGTCGTCCGTAATGCCAGACGTGGATGCGAATTGCCTGCGAAGCTGATCTTTGCTTGATTGCGGGGGCTCGATATCAATCCAGACAGGCAGATTCAAAACCACGCATCGACTGTCAAGCAGGGGCGCAACGCACTCGAGATCGACGGGATTCAGAACGACGACAGCGCTCGCGTGTCGCAGAGCCCGTTCAACCTGGCGATGACCTTTGTCCCAGCGGCCGCCGGCCTGCTTGGGCGCGAACGATGCTTCAGCAACGATGTACGGAATGCCAAGGGCTTCGGCCACGCGTGGACCGATCCAGTCTGGTGCCTTGTGGAACAGGTGGTAGGTAAACCAGTGAGTCGGTGGCTGCTCCTTGCGGTAGCGCTCGATCAGCATCTGCGCCTCATGTTGCGCCTGCTGTTCGATCCGGCTTTGGGTGTCAGCGGATCCTGTACCGTCGCGGGCTCGCAGCTCACTCGCGATTTCTACGCTGGCGCCTGACTGTTCAAGGGCGTGGACGAAACGCCGGGCAATTTCCCGGTCCCCTGAAGGCCGTTCGTGTGTCGGGCTTTTCATCGGCGCGTAGAACGCGACCCGCGGGTTTGCCGTCATGAATCAGATGCGGCAAACCGACGATCCAGATCGTCAATACCGTGTCGCATGTCGAACACTGCGTTTACCCGCCTGCGACCTGCGTCGCCGAGGCGAAATCTCTCATCGGGGGATTCGATCAGTTTAACCAGTGCGTCGGCGAGGGCCCCGACGTCTTCGGGCGGAATCAACAAACCCGTTTCACCGGCCTCTATCAGTTCAGGTATGCCCGAGATCGTGGTCGATATGCACGCGACGCCCTGGCTTTGAGCTTCCATGAGCACGTTTGGCAAACCGTCGCGGTCGCCGTCTGCGGTAATGCGTGAGGGCAGTACAAAAATATCGCCTTCGCGATAGCGCTGGATCACGGCGGTCTGGGCCTGGGAACCCTGCCAGTCGATTCTTGGCGTCAACCCCAGTCGTTCGGCCTGAAGTTTCAGCGCATCGAGTTCTGAACCGCCACCGATATGCTCGAAGCGCCAGTGGAGCTCGGCCGGAACCCGGGCCAGCGCTTCGAGAAGGAGGTCGTATCCTTTTTTAGGAACGGCCCGCCCAACCGAAATAATGCGTACGGGGTTGCCGGCATCGGTGCCGTCACGGTTGGAATCAGCAGTGTCAGCGGCTTTGAATCTGGACAGGTCGAGTCCGTGGTACACCAGCGCCACCCGAGCGGGATCCGGAGCCAGGTCGCTCAGGTGCTCGGCATTGGCTTTGGTGCAGGTGACGAGCCATTGCATATGCTCAAGCTTTTCCCGTTTCTCCCAGTCTTCGATAGTCCATATGTCTTTGGCATGAGCGGAACAGCTCCACGGTTTGTTCGCAATCATCGCCGCGTAGCGCGTAACGGAAGCGGGGGTATGCAGAAAATGCGCGTGCAGCCAGTCCATTGTGGGCCCGAGTTCGTGAGCGACCACCATTGCCTGTCCGAATCTGCGTATTCTGTTTGGCGAACGATCGCGGCGCAGATCTTTAAGCCACTGGCGTCTGGCATCTCGATAGCCCGGCAGTTTGCGGACAGCGCGAAAGGCGCGGAACACACGTCCTGCTTCCTGATACAGATATTCGGGCAGGTAGACGACTGGCGCGGTAATCGCTTCGTGGACGGGATGTCGCTTGCTGTCTGTCGGATGGCGAAGTGACACGATCGTCAGATCGAGTCCCCGCTGTTCGAGAGCGTGGATTTCCTGCGCTATAAATGTCTCCGAGAGGCGCGGGTAGCCTTTTAAAACGAACGCTATACGTTTGGTCATGAGTCCGGATCCCGAGGAAGCGTCTTCGAGAGAGAAAGTCTAGCGGATAATCGTGTGTTCAAGTGGGGCCAGCCGTGCGTTATTCGACCCTGTCGTGTGTTATAAGATCCCTTACGGCTCGGTGTGGAATCCGTCTTTGGAACCCTCAATTTACCGTTACATTCTGCAGCACACGCGTCGTGATCAGATCTTCCTGATTTTGATAACGGCCGCGTCGATGCCGTTCGTGTACTTTTCGCTTGATGTCCCCAAAAAGATTATCAATCAGGCGATCGGTGGCCAGGACATTCCCGAGCAGATTCTCGGTTTTCCGGTTACCCAGGTGGGTTTCCTGCTCACCATGTGCGGACTGTTTCTCGCGCTCGTTATCATCAACGGCTTGTTCAAATACGTTATCAACGTCTATCGCGGCGTTGTCGGCGAGCGAATTCTGCGGCGATTTCGCTTCGATCTGTATTCAAGAATTCTTCGATTTCCACTGCCGCACTTCAAGCGAACCTCGTCGTCGGAATTGATTCCGATGGTGACGGCGGAGACCGAGCCCCTGGGTGGGTTCGTTGGCGACTCTTTCGCGCTCCCGGCGTTTCAGGGCGGTCTGCTTGTAACCTATCTGTTTTTTATTTTCGCTCAGGATTTCTGGCTCGGTATTGCCGCCATCGCCCTTTATCCACCCCAGATGTGGCTGATCCCGCGACTGCAGCGCAAGGTTAATGCACTCGCCAAGCAACGCGTTCAGACCGTGCGCCGGTTCGCCGATCGGGTTGGCGAATCGGTGTCAGGTGTTGAGGAAATACACGCAAACGACACCTCGAGATTTGAACGGGCCAAGGTGTCGTCGATTCTGGCAAGAATTTTTGATATTCGTTTTGAGATCTATCGACGCAAGTTTTTTATCAAGTTTCTGAACAACTTCCTCGCTCAGCTAACACCTTTTTTCTTTTACGCCATCGGTGGCTACTTTGTTATTCAGGGAAAGCTGTCGCTTGGGGCTCTGGTGGCGGTTATC
>CALHMG010000260.1 GCA_938034705.1 uncultured Gammaproteobacteria bacterium | reverse complement strand
GCGCACGCGTGTCTGAGCGACGGCACCGACAGCGCCAGCCACGCGCGCCCTCACCCACACCAACCCCGTGTCTGCCCCACCACTACGAAGCGAAAGCGTCTGCCTCGAGGGTGCCTTACCGCAGTGACTGTCCCTTCCCGGAACGAAGGTAAGGCACCCTCGTGGCAAACGCGCTCCCACCCCCACCATCACCCCAAACCAAGCCAGACCAGACCAAACCAAAAACCCCCGACTATTTCACCAGATCCTTAACCGCAATCTCCAGATTCGCCAGATCCGCCACACTGATCTGCTTGTCCTTCTCCAGCAACTTCCGCGCTCGCCTGACCTCCTTCAAAGCGCCAATACTCTGAATTCCCGTCACCCGATCATCACGCACCTGAAACACAATCAGATCGTCCGCCCCGGCCTCCCCACGCAGCACCGTAGCATCCCCGGGCAGCGGCGCACCCGCTGCCTGAATCTTGAAATCAAACTGATCCGACCAGAACCAGGGAATGTCTTCGTAGGCGACTTCCTGACCGCAGATATTGCGGGCCGCCACAATGGCTTGATTCTGGGCGTTCTGCCACGACTCCAGACGCATGCGTCTGTCGTATCTGGGATTATGATGCGACGTCACGTCACCCGCCGCGTAAATCCCGTCAACGCTGGTGCGACAGTATTCGTCGACCTCAATACCGTTATTCACCGTGACGCCAGCGGCTTCAGCAACTTCCGTGTCCGGAATGATGCCAATCCCGACGATCACAACATCACATTCGATATCCCCTTTAGCGGTATGCACAACACCGACACGGCCATCGCCAGAAAACCCCGACACCGCGGTATCCAGTCGAACATCGACACCGCGTGCAGCAAAACGCGCAAGTACCGAGTCAGCGATCTCCGGCACCACCGCTCGACCTATCAATCCTGGCGCGGCCTCGACCACCGTAACGTCGGCACCCATCTCGCTGGCCACAGCAGCAGCTTCAAGCCCGATAAAGCCGCCACCGACCACCACGACTCGTTTGCCTGCCGCAATTTCACCGTGCAGGCGGTCCGCATCGTGTCGTGACCGGATGTAGTGGATACCCTCCAGGTCGGCACCTGCAGTCTGGAGCCTTCGGACCACGCCACCCGTTGCCAGCAAAATGCTCGTGTAGTTACGGGAACTTCCGTCGCTCAGCGTGATCGTCTGTGCGCCGGGGTCGATGGCGCTGACGCGCTGGCCAAGCACCACTTCAATTGCGTTGTCTTCGTACCACTGCTGTGGTCGGATCAGGGGCAGGCGGACGTCATCAGGCTCTTTCAGGTACTGCTTGGAAAGAGGCGGGCGCTCAAAAGGCAAAGTGGGTTCTTCGCCAACAAGCAAAATTTTGCCGGGATATTCATGTTTCACAAGCGCTTCGACCGCGCGTCCGCCGGCGTGTCCGGCCCCGATCACTACACAAGTCTGGGTCATAGGTTTGGTGCTTCTTGGTCGTGGGAAATGAATGAGCCAGACCTGCGCAGGCCCAGCCGCTGACGATGCCATCGTAACAGCGCAAAACCAGCGGTTTCCAAGCCATACCGGCGATATTTGCGTGATACTGTAAGCAGCAAATTACGATTGCATCAACAATCCGGGAAAATTAGTATCCACCCTCGGATCCGAATCAGACATCACCTGCACAAGCCCCATGAGCCAGCCAGATAACGCGCCCCGCGACCCCAACGTCTATCACTCACCGCCGAAGAATATCGACGAGCTTCGTGAGCTGGTTTCGCGGATTCATACGGGCGAGGAACGCCTTTCTCTGGGCACCCGCACCTTTCGCACGCTGGCTCAACTCATCGACACACCGCGACAGGCAGCGGTTTTTTCCATATCCGAGCTGGCCGCGAGCCACGGGATCAACGCGTCCACGCTCACCCGTCTGGCCAAACGTCTGGGCTATTCGGGATTCAGCGAATTTCAGGGGGTGTTTCGCCGACACGTGGCCTCGGGCGATGATTTTTACAGCGAACGGGCCGGTAAGCTGCTCGCCGACTCGCCGGTGAGTACCGTCGACAGGACGACACTTGCCGAAATTGCGGACGACGAGGCCGCCAACGTGGCTGCGATGGTTGAGAACCTCGATTCGGCGCAGCTCGCGCACACGGCTCGGGCGCTGGCATCGGCCCGGGCGATCAGAATCCAGGGGCTGCGGCATCTGTACTCGATCGCGTGCCTGATGTCCTACGGGCTCGGCATGATCCGCGACGATGTCGCGGTGCTGGGTACCGCCGGTCACGGCGTTGCTCACTCCATGGCGCAGATGCAAAAAGGGGATCTGCTCATCGCCCTCGGTCATGCGCCCTACACCCGCATGACCGTAGATGCCTGTGTGCTGGCGTCACGCTACGATTTACGCATTATCGCGATCACCGATTCGTTCGCGTCACCCCTCGCCGGGCCTGCAGAAACGGTGTTGATCACACCGGCCGGAGGACGATTCTTCGGCAACAGCACGGCCGCGTGCGTCATTCTGGTGGAAACACTTCTCACCATGACTGCTGCAGAACTTGGACAGGGCGCGGTCGACGCGTTGAAAAAACGAGAGCGCGTCATCGATGAGCTCGGTATCGCACTCAGCACTCGATAGTCAGGTGTCATGTCCGATCGCCCGACTTTGTTGGGTGATCTGCCTTATTTCTACAACCGGTCTGTAGCAACAAAGCGACACCCCGAGCTCGCCACTGGCGACGCGAGTCCGTCGCCTTGTACGCGACGCGTTGTCGACTACTTTAAGTAGTAGAAACAACCAGTTCGCAAGGCAACTACGGACCATGAACGGTGGGTTCCGACGTCACGACACGATGGGAAAAGTCAGCCGCATTGCACTTTGTGCCTGCGTCCTGGCGACGCTCGTCCTGTCGGCGTGGTCGGCCACCTTCGAAGCGAAACAAAACCAGCGCAGGACAGCTGCCGAGTTAAGCTGCGAAGGCGCCGACTGTCTTCGTAACGTCGAGACAACCGCCAAGCAGCAACGGATTACCCCAGCAGCGGCGCCCTGACGCCCGGTAGGTAAAACCTCGGACGAGAATCGACTCAGTCCGTCTTGAGTGACACCCTGAACGCAACGAGCGCTTCCGGTGTGTCAATGTCGACAAGAGTGGCGTCCGTTTCCATCTGTACTTCACACACGAATTCTTCGTGTTCGCCAATCATGTGTCTCGCACCGGTGTCGCCAGCGACCGTCTGCATCTCGTGGATAAACCGTTGGCTCCAGAGGACGGGGTTGCCGCGCTTGCCGCGCCACAACGGTATGCAGATCTCTCGACCCTCCACAGGATCAAATGCGGCAACAAGTTTGTTGATCTCTGATGGCGTCACTCGTGGCATGTCACCGAGACAGATCAGCACCGCATCAAAATCCGTTTGCAATGCACCCAGTCCAGCGCGCAGTGATGTACTGAGACCTGCATCAAAATCGGGATTAAAGACAAAATCAACTTCAAAGTCTGAAATCGCATCCCGAACATCCTGAGATTCGTGGCCGGTCACAACCAGCACCCGGCTCACATCAGAGTCGGTGACGGCCTGCACCGTTCGGTGAATCATGGTGGCGCCGTCGATATCGACCAGCAGTTTGTTCTGTTCACCCATGCGACGCGATTGACCGCCTGCAAGAACTACAGCCTGAACTACCGGTGCCTTGGCTGGTGCCAGCAAAGCACCCGATCGTGGCGTGGGTCGCCCGGCGAACTCCTTGAGCAAACCACCAACGCCCATCTTCATCACGTCTTCACCGCTGACCGAGATCCCGGCGACCAGTCGCTCAAGTACCGCATCCAGTCCGTTGTACTTCGGCGATCGTGCGCAGCCGGGAAGTCCCAGCACAGGCCGGTCATTCAGGGTTCCCAATAACAGCAGATTCCCGGGATCAACCGGCATCCCAAAGTGATCGATGTGACCGCCGGCATCAACGATGCCCGCGGGAATCACGTCGCGTCGATCAACAATTGCGGACGCGCCGGCCACCAGAACAATGTCAGCGTCGCGCACTTCACTGTCACGTAAAGCGACCCCAAGGGAAGCTGCATCATGACTGCATCTTGTGTCATGCACGATGGATGCCGCGATGGCATCCAGACGGGTCGCCATGACGCTGCTGGTTTTGTCCAGCATTTTGCTGTTGGTATCCGGCAACCGAGTTTGAATCAGGGCGACACGAGTGTTTCGAACAGGCGCTGCGCAAACAACTTCAGACTGCTGATTCGCAATTTCCAGACAGGCGTCCAGAGCACTCCTTGGCACCGCGAACGGTATGATCTTGATGGTGGCAACCATCTGACGTCGTTCTACCACGCTCCACGGCGCAAGCGTCGCGACCGTAATGGATTCATCGACAAGGTTAATCTTGTCGATAACGGATTGTTCAATCTGAAGCACCGAATGATCTTCCGCGATCAGATTGCAGCGACCAGTGAAGGGTGAACTGCAGCTGACTCCAACACCACCGATCGCGGACGCGAGCAGTGAGGCGGCTTCGTCTTCTGCGACGTCATCTGTCTCGAGTATCGCGCCAACGACGCTGTCGACACCCTCGTCGATCAGGGCTTCGATGTCATCCCGGGAAAGAACCCGACCCTTCTTGAATCTTTTGCCGCCAACCTTTCGACTATGGGCAAGGATAGCGCCGGACGCTTTTTCTACAGGGATGTCACCGAAATACATGATCTGAACAGGTCAGCGCCGGGCTCAGGAAACCGGAGGTTTGATGTCGGATTGTCTGAGTGTGGCCGTGATCTGGCCCATGATGGAAATAGCAATTTCCGCCGGCGACGATGCGCCGATATTCAGTCCCACGGGCCCACAGATTCTTTCCCTGCCCGCATCGGCCAGTCCAGACTCGGCCAGGCGCTCAAGTCGGGCGGCATGAGTCTTACGACTGCCGAGACATCCGATGTAAAACGCGTCTGACTTCAGCGCGACCTCAAGGGCCGGGTCATCAAGCTTGGGATCATGTGTCAGCGTCACCACCGCGGTACGCGAGTCCGGGCGAAGCTCACTCATGGCTTCGTCGGGCCACGCCGTGCTCACGGTTACATCGGGAAAGCGCACGTCACTCGCAAACGCCCGCCTCGGATCCACCACGGTTACACCATATCCGGCGATGGATGCCATAGGAACCAGAGCCTGAGCAATGTGTACGGCCCCGACAACGATCATGCGAAGTGGTGGATTAAACTGCTGCACAAACCACCGCCTGCCCTGAATCTCTGTGCTGACGCTTTTGTCACCACGAAGAGCGGTCTGTGCTGCCTGGATGAGTTCCTCGCTCAGCGAGTCTTCGGCTCCTGGTTCGTAGAAAATCTGCTCGCCCGTTTCAAGGTCCGTCAGCACAGCAACACGAGTTCCGTCGCGTCTGGCTGCAATAACCGATTCCAGAGTCTGTAACTTCACGCTCTCAGTCGCTCACCGACTCGACAAAAACCTGAATCTTCCCACCACAGGCAAGACCTACAGACCAGGCATCATCGTTGGACACACCAAACTCCAGCAGCTGGGGTGTACCGGTTCGCATTACCTCCCGGGCTTCAGTGATCACCGCACCTTCGACGCAGCCACCAGAAACGGAACCAAGAAAGTTACCTTCATCATCAACCACCAGCTGACTGCCAGCAGGACGAGGCGACGAGCCCCAGGTACTCACGACCGTGGCGAGTGCGACGCTTCTGCCTTCCTGTTTCCACGCAGACGCGGTCAAAAGTACGTCTTCGCTACCGGTGATGGACATTCGGATCCTCCGACCTGGGTGAATTAGGTCATGATTGTTGCACAGATCGTGCCTACCTCCATCATGAAGCCAACAAAGAGCCCTATCAACCGACTAGCCGCTCTCCGACATCATACGTTGCCACTGTCCCACTTCAGTCCGGGACTGCTCGGGCGACTGACCGAGAACATCGGCAAGATCCTGCATGCTTCTGAGATTATGAATAGATCTGAAATCGTCGACATGAGGCAACATGGCTCGTGTTCCAAGCGTGCGAGGTTCGTAACCGTCATAGCGCAGCAGCGGGTTCAGCCAGATCAGCTTGCGACACGACCGGTGCAGACGCTCCATCTGCAGTTCGAGTCCCTCACCGGCATCGCGGTCAAGACCGTCCGAGATCAGCAACACAACAGCACCTTGCGCGAGCACTCTGCGACTCCAGTGTCGGTTGAAGTCCACGAGACACTCACCAATTCGTGTGCCGCCGCTCCAGTCTTCAACAGCTTCAGAAACATTGGTCAACGCAACATCGACGTCTTTGGAACGAAGCAGGCGAGTGATGTTGGTCAAGCGAGTTCCAAACACAAAGCTCGAAACACGATCCCGCGCTGACGTCACCGCGTGCACAAAGTGCAGCACCATCCGCGAATACTGACTCATTGATCCCGAGATGTCGCACAGCACCACGATCGCCGGCGGTCGAAATCGACGTTCTCGATGCATCAACGGAATACCGTTTCCAGGTCGTCGCATGGCGTTTCGCAACGTTGCCCGCATGTCGACGCGACCACTGGGGCCATGCCGGTATCGGCGTGTGGGTATATCGTCAACGTCCAGTTGCATCCTCGCAATTGCGCGTTGCGCTTCAAGAATTTCCTCATTCGACATGGATTCAAAGTCCATCGTCTGCAGTCGTTCACTCGCGGACCAGGTTAACGTCGCCTGAAACTCTTCTTCAATGAGTTCAGTCTCCGGTGTTTCCGAATCAGTTCCTTGCGGATACAACGCCTCGGTTAAACGCTTGCTCAGCTCTTCTGAGTTTTCGTCGTCGGCCGGAACCCTGAATTCAGGAAGAACCAGTGACATCATCCGCTCAAGCAGCTGCGGATTGCGCCAGAAGATGTGAAAGGCCTGATCGAACAACTCGCGCTGACGCGGATGGTTGACGAATACCGCATGCAGCGTCCAGTAGAGGTCCTCACGGCTGCGTAAACCAACCGTGGTCACCGCGACGATGGCATCAAGTACTTTTCCTGGCCCGACGGGCATGCCGGTCGCCCGCAGTACGCGAGCGAAATGCATGATGTTCTCAGAGAGTCTGCCAGGCTCACCGCCCGGGGTCTCGGGCAGCCGGGGCTCTGACGATGGCTCGTTCGAATCAATCATTAAGCTTGGAAGGTGCGCCTAGCCTTCGACCGAAGGCGTCGCCAGTTCCGTCTTTATCTGGTTGATGATCTTCGCAGCTTCACTGCCGTGAAGTCGGCCGATGTCATCCTGGTATTTGAGCAGAACGCCGAGCGTGTCGTTTACCGTTTCCGGGTCCAGCGAGATCACGTCGAGCTGGGTCAGCGCCTGAGCCCAGTCCAGCGTCTCCGCAACGCCAGGCAGCTTGAATAGATCCATCTTTCTAAGGGCCTGCACAAAAGCAACAATCTCATCACTGAGTTGCTGCGGTGCATCGGGCACCTTACGTTTGAGAATCTGAGACTCGCGATCCGCGTTGGGGTAGTCAACCCAGTAGTAAAAGCACCGACGCTTGATCGCGTCATGAATTTCACGCGTTCGGTTAGAGGTGATGATCACGATGGGAGGAGACGGCGCTTTGATCGTACCAATCTCGGGGATCGTGACCTGAAAGTCGGACAGCACTTCAAGCAGGTACGCCTCGAACGGCTCGTCGGCCCGATCGAGCTCATCAATCAACAGCACCGGCGGGCCGGCATCAAAAGATTGCATCGCCTGGAGGATCGGCCGTTCGATAAGAAATTCAGGCGAAAAAATGCTCTCACGTACAGAAGACCGGTCGCCGCTGCCCTCGGCCAGACGAATCTCGATCATCTGGGACGGGTAGTTCCATTCGTAAACTGCAGAACCTACGTCCAGACCTTCATAGCACTGCAACCGGATCAGATCGCGCCCGAGCGCACCGGCCAGAACCTTGGCGATTTCGGTTTTACCCACTCCAGCCTCGCCTTCGAGGAACAGAGGCCTGCCCAGACTGAGCGATAGATATACGGCGGTCGCCAGAGACCGATCTGCCACATAGTCCTGCTGCGCCAGCAGGGTCTCCGTCGTGTCTACATTTGCCGGCAATTTCATAGATGTACTCAGCTCGTTTTCCAAAGTTCTACCGTTTCCAAAAGGCCGACAAGTCAAAGCCGGACCCGAAGGCCCGGCCTTTTTGCGAACAACTCGTCGCGATCAACTGGCCCGGACAAGAGCCGCGGGTATCGCCTGAACGATACCCCGGCCGTGTCAGGCAAAGCTCAACAGGCCGATACAGCACGCCCTGCCATGACGCCAACGAGGTGTGCTCGATAGTCAGCGCCTGCATGAATGTCTGCATTAAGCCCGTCGGCCGACACCTTGACGCCTTTGATAGCGTCAGCGGTGAAGTTCGACTTCAATGCAGCTTCCATATCGCCCTGTCTGAACACCTTGGGGCCGGCGCCGGTTACGGCCACGCGCACACCATCGGCTGCCTGAGCAACCATCACACCGACGATCGCATAGCGCGATGCCGGGTTGGGAAACTTCGTGTAGGCCGCCTTCGACGGAATTGGAAAACTGATCGCGGTGATCAACTCACCCTCTTCCAGAGCGGTCTCAAACATGTCGGTGAAAAACTGGTCACCACCGATTGTGCGCTTGTTCGTGTGGACCGTCGCGCCGAGACCAACCACGGCTGCAGGATAGTCTGCGGCGGGATCAGCATTGGCAACGGAGCCACCGATAGTTCCCCGGTTACGGACCTGCGGATCGCCGATGCCGTCTGCCAGCGAGGCAAGTGCCGGAATCGCCGACCTCACGTCAGGACTGGAAGCTACCTCGGCATGGGTGGTCATCGCACCGATAACGATATTGTTTCCGTCCTTGCGAATCCCCTTGATCTGGGACACGCCGCCAAGGTCAATCAGATCTGAAGGACTTGCCAGCCGCTGTTTCATGGTCGGCAGCAATGTCATGCCGCCTGCTACATATTTCGCGTCATCCGCCGAACCTGCCGCCTTGACAGCATCGTCTACGGAACCGACCTGTGTGTACTTGAATGCGTACATGTTTATGTTCTCCTGTCGGGTTCTTATGCGGCTTTCTTGCCGCCATGAATGAGTGACCACACCTTTGAAGGTGTAGCTGGCATGTCGAAGTGAGTAACCCCGTACTCTGACAGCGCATCACAGATGGCGCTGACAACAGCTGGAGGCGATCCAATAGCACCCGCTTCGCCGCACCCTTTAACCCCAAGCGGGTTGTGCGTGCACTCGGTGACATTGGTCGACACGACAAAATTGGGGAAGTCATCCGCACGCGGCATGCAGTAGTCCATAAAGCTGCCCGTTAACAACTGACCGTTGTCGTCGTACACGCAACCTTCAAGAAGCGCCTGACCGATACCCTGCACCAGTCCACCGTGCACCTGGCCTTCCACGACCATCGGATTGATGATTCGGCCAAAGTCATCGGCTGCGGTGAAACTGGCGATTTCGACAACGCCCGTTTCAGGGTCAATTTCGACTTCGCAAATGTGACAGCCCGCGGGATAGGTAAAGTTCTTCGGGTCGTAAAAAGCGGTTTCTTCCAGACCCGGCTCCAGCGTTTCAAGTGGATAGTTGTGGGGGACATAGGCGGTGAGGGCTACGTCGCCAAAACCGACCTGCTTGTCTGTACCCATCACTTTGAATTCGCCGTTCTCGAAGACAACATCGGCCTCGCTGGCCTCCATTAGATGCGCTGCAATGCGACGACCCTTGTTGATGATCTTGTCGACAGCACCAACGATGGCGGCACCGCCGACGGCAATCGAACGGGACCCGTAGGTACCCATACCAAAGGGAATTTTGTCGGTGTCGCCATGAATCACATCAACGCTATCGTAGGAAATGCCCAGCATGTCGGACACGACCTGCGCAAAGGTTGTCTCATGACCCTGTCCGTGGGCGTGCGATCCCGTCAACACACTCACCGAACCCGTAGGGTTCACGCGAATGGTTGCGGCTTCGTACAGCCCCGCTCTGGCACCCAGGGCACCAGCCACGTTTGACGGCGCGATACCACAGGCTTCGATGTAACTGATCAAACCGCGGCCGCGGAGTTTGCCATTTTTGGCCGACTCCGCCTTGCGAGCAGCATAGCCGGCGTAGTCGCTGGCCTGCATCGCCTGATCGAGCGTCGCTTCGTAGTCGCCAATGTCATAGGTCAACGCAACAGGCGTGTCATACGGGAACTGGTCCGGCTTGATGAAATTTCGACGTCGCAGTTCGGCAGGATCCATCTTCAGGTCGTGCGCCGCGATGTCGATAATACGCTCAAGCAGGTAGGTCGCCTCCGGACGTCCGGCACCGCGATACGCGTCGACGGGCACCGTATTGGTGAACACGGCCTTGACGTTGCAGTAGATCACCGGCGTGACGTAGTTACCCGCCAGCAGTGTGCCATGCAGATAAGTTGGCACCGCGGGCGCAAACGTCGAAAGGTACGCACCCATATTGGCCAGCGTTGTCTCGCGCAGGCCCAGAAAATTGCCGTCCTTGTCCAGCGCAAGTTCAACAGTCGTGACGTGGTCCCGGCCGTGCGCGTCTGAAATAAAAGACTCGCTGCGATCGGCAACCCACTTGACCGGACGCGCAAGCTTCGCGGCCGCGACGGTGACAATTGCTTCTTCGGCGTAGTGGTAAATCTTGGAACCGAATCCTCCACCAACGTCTGGCGCGTATACGCGCAGCTTGTGCTCAGGAATATTGAGCACAAACGCACCCATAAGCAGTCTGATCACGTGAGGGTTCTGACTCGTGGTGTACAGCGAATGGTCGCCAGTGCCCCGATTGAAATCGCCAATCGCCGCACGCGGCTCCATAGCGTTTGGAATCAAGCGGTTGTTGACAAGCTCGAGCCTGGCAACGTGGGCCGCACCTTTGAACGCAGCATCCACAACTGCCTTGTCACCAAGTTCCCAGTCGTAGCACACGTTGCCCGGTGCTTCTTCGTGAACCGCAGCGGCGCCCGCGCCGACCGCATCGTCGACGAGAATCGCACTGGGGAGTTCCTTGTAGCTGACGCTGACCTTTTCGGATGCGTCCCGCGCGATATCCGCGGTTTCAGCAATCACGACAACCACGGGGTCCCCGACATGCCGAACGCGCCCTTCAGCGAGAATCGGATGCTTGGGTTCCTTCATGGGCTCATCGTTTTTGCCGTTTACCTGCCAGCCGCAGGGCAGACCACCGTAGTCGGCGAAATCCTCTGCGGTAAGTATTGCCACCACGCCTTCGATTTTTTCTGCCGCGGCCTTGTCGATGCCAACGATGCTGGCATGGGCGTGAGGTGATCGAACGATGTGGGCGTGCGTCTGTCCCGGGAGAACAATGTCGTCAGTGTAGTTTCCGATCCCCTGAAGAAACCGGTTATCTTCGCGTCGTCTTACTGCTGCACCTATTCCGGTATCCAGCATTTCGTTCATGACTATGCTCCCCGCATGGCTTTGGCGCCCGCGAGAATCGACTTCACAATATTGTGATAGCCGGTACAGCGGCACAGGTTACCCTCGAGCCACTCGCGTACTTCGGTTTCAGATGGATCTGGATTGGTCTTAACAAGGTCAAGCGCGCTCATCACCATGCCCGGCGTGCAGAAACCACACTGCAGTCCGTGGTTATCGCGAAACGCTTCCTGCATCGGATGAAGCTCATCACCGTTGGCAACACCCTCGATTGTGCTGACTTCGGCGCCCGCTGCCTGAACGGCAAGCATCGTGCAGCTTTTGATCGACTTGCCGTTGACGTGAACGACACAGGCTCCACATTGACTGGTATCACAGCCGACGTGGGTACCCGTCAGGCGCTGGTTCTCGCGCAAATACGTCACAAGCAGCGTTCGGTCCTCAACGTCTGCTGAAACCGTTTTACCGTTGACGTTCATGGAAACATTGACGGTCATGCTTCTCCTCCTGATGAAATATTTTGGATGTTGTTTGTTTTTATCTTTCGCGCCGATTCGTCGGCGCAGGACTGTCGATGGATCAAGTCTGCAGATGATCCGCAAAGCTTGTAAAAAAGTTTCCTGCCAGTTTGTTGGCCGTACCCTGCACCAGACGCGAGCCTACCTGAGCAAGCTTGCCGCCAATCTGCATATTGGCCGTGTACTTCAGAACAGTCTCGCCACCGTCTTCGGTGAGCGATACATCAGCACCGCCCTTGGCAAAGCCCGCGGCGCCACCCTGACCTTCACCTGACAGGGTGTAGCTCTCTGGCGGCTTTTGATTCTCGATCGTGATGTTCACCTTGAAGCGCGATTTGACCGGACCGACTTTCGCGGTCATGTCAGCACGCATGGTGTTTTCTCCCGTCATCTCGAGAGCGTCACATCCCGGAATGCAGGCTTTGAGTACTTCAGGGTCGTTGAGGGCTTCCCAGACCGCATCCCGGCTTGCGGGTATGCGATGTTCACCAGTCATATCCAATGGCGATGGTCTCCAGCTACAAAAAGCCCGCCAGTTGCCGGGCCTTTTTGACAAAATAAATAAATAAATAAAAGAATTAGAAATGAACAAACAGACAAATCTAATGAATAACCAAACTGCGAACTGTCGGCCCCACACCGGCACCCGGACTTGCGTCCACCGACAACCTCGACGCCCTGATTCCGGGCGGGTACGCTGCCCGTGTTCAGTCGCCTGATTCAGCCATTTAATATACCCGCTTCACCCTGACCACGGGCAGGTGGTCCCGAGACCCCGGAGGCGAGTCCACATTGTGGACTGAAGCCATAAAGATGGCCTAAGCTGGGTGTCGCCGCACCAGATCCCGGGCCATTTCACCACTGCCCCGCGCCTTGCGCGCCGGGCCTGCAGACATGACTGACGAGCCACCCGAAAATTCGAAGCCGGAAAACCTGCATTTTATTGGCAAGGTTCGGCAACTGAAACCCGGCAACGACAAGCTCGGTGACGGCGACGTAGGCAATGGGGCCGATTCGCCACCGGACGGCATGATCGACGTGACGCGCACCTTTCTGGAAATGACCCGGTCACCAGGACGGGCACCTCGCGCACCGCGCATCGACCAGCTCTCGCTGATGCGGGCGCGCAATCCAACGATCAGCTTCTATCGATATCTGTACAACACGGTCGGAGAGCCGTGGTACTGGTACGAACGTCGACAGATGAGCGATGAAGCACTGTCGAGCATCATTCACGACCCGCGGGTTGCGGTCTACGTGCTCTACGTGAGTGGCGTTCCGGCGGGTTACGTCGAGCTCAACTACCGCGATGAACCCGAAGTGGAAATCGCATATTTTGGACTCGTACCGGACTTTATTGGTCAGGGTCTGGGGCCTTACCTGCTCGACTGGGCGATCGAAAAGGCATGGACCAGTAACCCAACCCGTCTGAAGCTGCACACGTGCACGCTCGATCATCCCAAAGCAATTTCGGTCTATCAGCGCGCTGGCTTCCGTCCTTACGATCAGGAAATCGAGAGAATCGTTCACCCGCGCAATTCGATGCACACCGGTGACGTCTGACGATCTGTCCCGAGTTTAAGTCTGCAGGCACAAAAAAACCCGCTGCGGTTCGCAGCGGGTTTTTTGATCAGCCTGAAACTACCGGCTGATGCTCAGAGTCCGGGGTGATTACATTACGCCCAGAGACTTCAGAGTTTCCATTGTCAGACCACCGCGGGAAAGACCCTTGGCTGTCTGATACTGCTCAGCTGCGCGCAGCGTACCCTGACCGACGTTGCCGTCGATGCCACCCGGGTTGAATCCGGCACCCTGAAGGGCACGCTGGATCTTGGTGATCAGGCCAGGAGTCATGTTGGTTTCGCACAGAACCGCACGCCACTCAAGACGCTCTTCAGACACTTTCACACGCTTTGTGACTGTCTGCTTTGTCTCAGGCACTGCGATGCGCTTCTCCTGTGGAGGAGAAACAAGCTTGCGAACCTGGACAGTCTTGTACTCAGCAGGAATCTCGACCTTCTTCACTGAAGGAGGAGTTTTGATTACGCGCTTGGCTACAGTCTTGTACTCAGGAGCGATCGCCTTCAGGCAGATCTGACGGCCTGTAGCTTTACCGGGAGCAGCCGAGTCGCCTTTAGCGAACCAACCAACTGACGCTGTAGATACAGGAACCGTACGAGTCACTTCTGTGTACTCGGCAGGGATCACGGTGCGCTTCTCAGTAGCAGGAGCTACCAGCTTGCGAACCTTCTGTACTGCGTACTCAGCAGGAATTTCTACAGTCTTGGTAGTTGCCGGTGACTTAACCACACGCTTGGTGACGGTCTTGTACTTGGCAGGAATTTCAACCAGACACATGATCTCACCGGTGGTGTCATCGATGCGCTGAACCGGACCGGTACCTTTCTTCCACACAGAGTGTGCAGCGGCTACCAGAATCTTCTCGGTTACGTTCTCGTAAGTCGCAGGAATCTGAGTCACTTTCTTGGAAGCTTCCTTCACAAGAATCTTCTCTTCAGCCCACTCGTACTTGGCAGGAACAACTTCGACCTTCTCGGTCTCTTCCTTTACCAGTACACGAACTTGCTCTGTCTTGCTGCTGCCCGGCGTGTAGTGCTCGGTGTAGCAAGAGCCTGGCGTAGCGCCGGCGATATCAACGCCGAGCGAACCAGCAGACGCAACCAGTGCGTCGGCAGCTTTTTTGCCGCCGGCTGCTGTCCAGATGTTGTATCCAGGACGTACTTCAATCTTCTCGGAAGCGGTGCCATAAACGGCTGCAACCGGAACGAGCTTGAAAGACGCGTCCTTCACCAGCAGCTTCTCTGAAGCCATTTCGTACTTCGCTGGAATAATCTCGATCTTTTCCGAAGCCTGATTCTTGATGACCTCAACAGTCTCGGTCTTGTACTCAGCAGGAATAATCGCTTTCACCCAGCACTCGCCAGGCTTGGCGTTTGGCGGCAAAGTGGTCGTTGCATCGACAACCGCCTGAGCACTGGCAGTGCCCGTAGCAATCGCAAACGTAGCGCCAACAGCAGCAGCAACAATTGAATTGAATTTCATAACTTCCTCCACAGAAGCAGTGTTAGCTAACAAATATTTCAGACACAAATCTGTTCATCTCTATCGTCGCCAGAAGCTCAGAAGCGGGCTGAACAGGTGATTCTTTCAAAATCGTTACCCGAGCGCCTGTGTCGACTGCGCCCTCCCTCAATCTCCGATGTCGAAGGAGACCAACGAAGGAGACCAACGAACATGCGGACAGGCAGCGATTAAACCGATTAGGGGCTCATGACCGCAACCAGACACAGGCCTGCGGGCGGCGTATTTTAAGGTAATTCACCTTCGGGAAACACCATTTAGCGAATTTCGGGCAGAACGCGTCTTGTGTGCTCGAAGACAGTGTGAAACGGCCTGTTCCAACAGCCACCCCGCGCGCGACGAGCGGCGACACTCATACCTGCGTATGACCCGCAGGCGGGGCGATTCTAACGAGAATTGAGGACGAATAGTGGCCCGATCGACGACCTCCGACGATCGGTCCCTGAGTTATCCTGTAATTGAACCCATCAGCTTTTGACCCTTGAATCGTGGATCAACCGATATCCGTAGACCGCTGGCTCGCCGACAACAACATCACGGAAGTCGAGGCGATGATTGCCGATATGAACGGTATCGCCCGCGGCAAGATCGTGCCCGCGCGCAAATTCAGTGAGGAAAAAGGCATGCGGGTGCCCGAATCGCTGTTTCTGCAGACCGTCAGCGGCGACTACGCGAGCGAATGGGTGGTCGAGGAAACTGAACCTGACGTCTATGCCCGACCCGATCCCCGGACGCTGCGTCTGGTCCCGTGGTACTCGGATCCGACAGCGCTCGTCATACACGACTGCTTTTACGCGAACGGCGAGCCCGTCGACATCTCCCCCCGGTACGTTCTCAAACGGGTTCTCGAGCTTTACCGCGCCCGGGGCTGGAGCCCGGTGGTCGCCCCGGAGCTGGAGTTTTATCTGGTCAAACCCAACCATGATTCGGATTTCCCCCTGGAGCCGCCGATTGGCCGTTCAGGGCGCGCCGAGAGTGGACGCCAGTCGTTCAGCATCGACGCGCTGAACGAATTTGATCCCCTGCTTGAGGACATCGACGACTACTGCAACGTGCAGGGTCTCGACATCGATACCCTCACCCACGAATACGGCGCCGCACAGATCGAAGTCAACCTGCTGCATGGCGAACCTCTTGATCTGGCGGACCAGGCCTTCCTGTTCAAGCGTACCGTCCGCGAAGCGGGGCACCGCCACAACATCCACGCGACGTTCATGGCAAAACCCATGGAGAAAGAACCCGGCAGCTCCATGCATCTGCACACCAGCCTTCTCGATAGCGTCACCGGGCAGAACATATTCTCCGGCACCGACGGCGAAGCGACGCCGGCGTTTCATCACTTTATTGGCGGCCTGCAAAGATACGTCCCGTCGCTGATGGCGTTCTTTGCGCCAAACGTCAACTCCTACCGACGTCTGACGCGACATCTGTCTGCACCGATCAACGTCGAATGGGGCTATGACAATCGAACTGTCGGACTGCGCGTCCCGACGTCAAATCCCGAGGCGCGCCGGATCGAAAACAGAATTCCCGGTGCAGACGCAAATCCGTACCTGTGCATCGCGGCGACTCTGGCCGCGGGCTATCTCGGCCTTACGGAACAACTGGCACCAACCGAAGCGCTCGAAACCAGCGCGTATGACCTGAAACACGAGCTTCCTCGCAGTTTGCTTGATTCGATCAGACTGCTCGACGAGAGCGTCCCCCTGAAATCGGTTCTTGGCGGCAACTTTGTCCGCGCCTATAACTCGGTCAAACGTGGCGAATATGACACGTTCATGCATGTCATCAGCAGCTGGGAGCGAGAGCACCTCTTACTCAACGTTTAATCTGTCGCTTTCAAACGGCGACATCGATCGCACTTGGGGTTTACACTGAATCCGTGAACTCAGCGAACAAAAGAATCTGTGGAGAACTGACATGAGTCTGAACGCCGAATCGATGTCCACTGCCGACTGGCAGGCGATGGACGCCGCGCACCATCTGCATCCGTTTACCGACCACAAGGCCATGCACGGTCCCGGTACCCGGGTGATTACGCGTGCAGAAGGTATCTATCTCTACGATTCCGACGGCGTTGAAATACTCGACGCGATGGCGGGACTGTGGTGCGTCAACATCGGCTATGGACGAAGCGAGCTTGCTGAAGTCGCGATGAGCCAGATGCAGGATCTGCCCTACTACAACACGTTCTTTCAAAGCGCCCATCCGCCGTCTATTGAACTTGGCAAGCTGCTTGCCGACGTCACGCCTGAAGGCCTGAATCACGTCTTCTACTGCAACTCCGGGTCAGAGGCCAACGACACCGTAATTCGGATGGTTCGCCACTACTGGTCGGTCAAAGACGCGCCTGAGCGCACCGTGATCATCAGCCGGGAAAACGCCTATCACGGCAGCTCTGTGGGCAGCGCCAGCCTCGGCGGCATGGCACACATGCATCGTCAGGGTGGTCTGCCAATTCCGGATGTCGTGCATATCGATCAGCCATTCTGGTTTGACGAGGGATTTGATCAGGACCCTGAAGAATTTGGCCTGGCGCGAGCGCGTCAGCTTGAGCAGAAAATCCTCGAAATCGGCCCCGAGAAAGTTGCGGCATTTATCGGCGAACCGGTTCAGGGTGCTGGGGGCGTGATCATTCCGCCAAGTACCTACTGGCCCGAAATCCAGCGCATCTGTAATGAATACGGCGTGCTGCTTGTCGCTGATGAAGTAATTTGTGGCTTTGGTCGTACGGGCAACTGGTTTGGCAGCGAGACCTACAACATCAAAGCCGACCTGATGCCAATCGCGAAAGGTCTGTCGTCGGGTTACCTGCCTATCGGTGGGGTAATGGTGCGCGAAGAAATCGCCGACGTACTTATCAACCAGGGCGGTGAATTCTTCCATGGATACACCTACTCGGGGCACCCGGCGTCGTGCGCGGTCGCCATACGCAACGTCGAGATCCTGCGTGATGAGGGCATTGTCGATCGTGTTGCTACGGACACGGGTCCGTACCTGCAGGAAAAATGGAAGGAACTTGAAGGCCATCCAATGGTGGGCGAGGCACGCGGGATTGGCATGCTTGGAGCGATCGAACTGATCAAACCCGGCACCAGAAACGAGCGTGTCGGCGAACCCGGTGTAACGGGGGGCCTGTGCCGCGACCACTGCTATGCCAATAACATTGTCATGCGCGCGGTCAGGGATTCCATGGTCATCTCACCACCGCTGATCATCGACAGAAGTCAGATTGACGAGCTGATCGAACGGGTCTGGCGCTGTCTTGATCTCACTCAGAAGGACGTCTCATCGTCCTGAGTCTGATCCTTGTATTCGGCGAGGAGTCGATCCACTTCGATCAGGCAGGACCCGCAGCCGGTCGTGACGCTCAGCTTCAGGCGCAGGCCAATGAATGTTGAGTGACCAGCTTTGATGGCATCGATGATTTCGTTTCTCGATACGAGCTTGCAGGAACAGACAACCGGGTTGGACTCGTCGGCTGTTGACTCAGGACCGTCGGGCGGATGCTGTGACATCACCCGCTACTCTGGGAGTCCGCTTCAGTGCCGCCAAATCTGTCATTGAGTCTGACGTTGGGCGTATTCTGATACCACGCAGATGCAGACTGGGGGGCCTGGTCCCCATGACTCATGAGTGAGACCTTCAGACTTGCGGTGTCCATGGCGATCGTCACGTCCCGATCGGACATGGCCACAAGCGTACCGGGCTCCGCGTCTACGGGCTCCGCAAGTTCGCAGTCATAGATTCTCACCACGTCGCCTTCAAACAGACTCCACGCACCCGGCGTCGGATTACAACCGCGAACGAGGTTATAGATCTCGTCGGCGGAGCGCGACCAGTCAATCTCGGCTTCGCTCTCGGTGCACCAGCTCTCGTAACTCCCCGCTTCCAGATCCTGTGGCTCACGTGGGGCCTTGCCCGCACGAACCAGTTCAATCGATTCCATCATCGCCTCGACACCATCGGGAAACAGATGATCGTCATAAACGCTGCCGAAGGTATCGTCGGGATCAATCTCGCATGTCTTTTGCATCAACACGGGCCCGGTATCAAGACCGTTATCCGGCCAGAACACGGATAAGCCTGTTTGCGTCCTCCCCATAATGATGGCCCAGTTCAGCGAACTCGGCCCTCGATGATCGGGCAGCAGGGATGGATGAAACTGTATGGAGCCGAATCGGGGTGCATCAAGCGCCTCTTCGGGAACGAACAGGGTCACATGGGCCATCACACAGAGGTCGGCATCGTGCGCCGCCATCTGTTCCCAGATTGCGGGGTCCTTGAAAGTGGATGGCTGATACAGCGCAAGTCCCCGCTCAACGGCCAGGGCCTTGAGCGGGTCAATCGTGTCGCCGTCATCCGGCGCGCAGTAAACGGCCACAATCTCGTCGACGCCTTTGTCGAGCAGCGTCTGCAGCAGCACTGCCGCAAACTCCTGCTGACCATGAACAATTAAACGCATCGCCTTCCACAAGCTTCACCCGTTCAGGAACGAGTTCATGTTGTTGCAAAAAAAACGGCACCAACCCAAAGATCGGTACCGCATCGTCATTCCAGGTCGCGACGGCCAAAACGCTTTTGCACTTTTCAAACCCGCGACGCCACAACTTCTAACCTTGGGGCCAACAGTGGGCCCCGGGACCCACTGTTGTGGTTAACGTTCCCGCTGTTGTGTTTAAAACAACCCTTCGATCTCACCACTGTCGTTCAACCGAATCGCTTCAGCAGCCGGTGTTCTTGGCAGCCCCGGCATCGTCATGATGGCGCCGGCGATAGCCACAATAAACCCTGCACCCGCTGACAGACGAACCTCGCGGATCGGAATACTGTGACCGGTAGGTGCACCGCGCAAATTCGGATCAGTGGAGAACGAGTACTGGGTCTTGGCAATGCAGACTGGCAGGTTGCCGTATCCGGCCTCTTCCCAGGCCTTCAGCTGATCGCGAACAGGCTTGTCCGCAAGCACCTCGTCGGCGCGATAGATCTCTTTGGCGATGGTCTCGATTTTTTCGAACAACGGCATGCTGTCGGGATAGATCGGCGCGTAGTTGGCACCGCCTTCGTCAATGATCTCAACGACGCGAGCCGCAAGATCCTTGGTGCCTTCAGAACCGTGCGCCCAGTGTTTGCAGACGACGGCTTCGGAGCCCTGGGTTTTCACGAACGCCTGCACCGCCGCTACTTCAGCATCGGTGTCCAGCGTGAAGTGATTGATGGCAACAACGACAGGCACTCCGAATTTCTTCAGGTTCTCGATATGCCGGCCAAGGTTGGCGCAGCCGCTGTTTACGGCGTCGACATTCTCTTCGTTGAGGTCTTCCTTTTTGACGCCGCCGTTCATCTTCATCGCACGAACCGTGGCCACCAGAACCACCGCCGAAGGTGCGATCTCGGCCTTGCGGCACTTGATATCGAGGAATTTTTCGGCGCCGAGATCGGCACCAAATCCCGCTTCCGTCACAACATAGTCGGCGAGCTTGAGCGCCGTCTTGGTTGCGATTACGGAGTTACAGCCGTGGGCGATGTTGGCAAAAGGTCCGCCGTGAACAAATGCCGGGTTGTTTTCCAGCGTCTGAACCAGGTTGGGTTGCATCGCGTCTTTCAGCAGAACCGCCATCGCGCCATCGGCCTTGATATCCCGACAGAACACAGGCGTACGATCACGGCGATAGGCAACGATGATGTCGCCAAGGCGTCTCTCAAGATCGTCGAGATCGGTTGCGAGGCAAAGAATCGCCATCACCTCCGACGCTACGGTGATGTCAAAACCAGCGGAACTCGGGAAACCGTTGCTCACGCCGCCGAGACTGGCCGTGATTTCACGCAGCGCTCTGTCGTTCATGTCGAGCACACGACGCCACACAACACGCCGATGATCGATCTCAAGAGCGTTACCCCAGTAGATGTGGTTGTCGATCATTGCCGACAGCAGGTTGTGCGCAGATGTGATTGCGTGGAAGTCGCCCGTAAAGTGCAGGTTCATGTCTTCCATGGGCACAACCTGAGCGTAGCCTCCACCGGCTGCGCCGCCCTTCATGCCAAAGCAGGGGCCCAGAGATGCCTCGCGAATACAGATCATCGCCTTCTTGCCGATGGCGTTCAGACCGTCACCGAGTCCTACCGTAGTGGTGGTCTTGCCTTCACCGGCCGGTGTCGGGTTGATCGCTGTAACAAGAATCAACTTGCCATCTTTGTTTCCGGCCTGCGCCTTGATGAACTCTTCGGAAACCTTCGCCTTGTCGTGGCCGTAAGGCACCAGCGACTGATCCGGAATACCGATCTTCTGGCCAATCTCCTGAATCGGGCGCTTTGAAGCGGCGCGTGCGATTTCGATATCTGTTTTAACTGCCATTGAAACTTTTCCCGTGCTTGTGTTCTTGGTGTTCTGGTGCTTCTTTTTTATGTCTAACCGAGCGAGTCGCCTACCGCGAGTCCGGCCTCGGCAGCCCACTCACTTGCCGCCTGCTTCGCGCCGCCCTGTGGCTTTACCCGTTTCATCAGGATTCGACCACCGACACTTTGCACGGTGACGCCTTCATCTGAAATAGCCATGACGCGTCCGGCAATGCCATCGCCGCTCACAGGCGCACAATCATACACATTCAGCTCGGCATCGTTATGCATTGTCCAGGCACCTGGTGCTGGATTGGTTCCCCGAATGAGGTTGTAAACCTGGCCAACCGGTTTGTACCAGTCGATTCGCGCATGCTTTTTTGTGCACCGCCGCTCGTAGGTCGCTTGAGATTCGTCCTGAACGATGTGAGGCGGATTGCCGGATCGGAACAGATCGCAGACCTCCAGCACGGAGGCCACGGCTGACGGGTAGATCTTCTTGAAATAAAGATCAATAACGGTGTCGTCGGGCCCGAGATCACATTCCCATTGCAACAGCACGTCGCCCTCATCGAGACCGTCGGTGGGATAAAACCAGGAGTATCCAGATTTGTCTCGGCCCATAATGATGGGCCAGTTCACGGCTGATGGCCCGCGGTGCAGCGGCAGCAGTGACGGATGAAAGCAGATCGATCCCTGAACCGGAGTGTCTCTCGCTGCCTCGGGGACGAAGACGTTAACGAACGCCATCACCATCAGGTCTGCGTTGAACGAAGCCAGCTCATCGATTGTCGACTGATCCTTGAAGTGCGCTGGCTGATGTACCGGCAGACCTTTTTCAAGCGCAAACTCCTTGATCGGATCGACAGGTTTTCCTTCACGATCCGGCTCGCAATACACGGCCACAACTTCATCGGTGCCGGCATCGAGCAATTTCTCCAGCACATCCTTGCCAAACGCCTGCTGTCCCATAACTATCAAACGCATAATCTTTGCTCCTCGGCATCTCTTTGCTGACGCCAGCTTTGTTTGTTCTGCGTCCGTTGCGCCGGACGCCGGCATTATCTGATCTTCGCCCGATTTCTCAGGTTTTCGCTTCGCCAACGGCACCGGAACTGATAACGCGTCCAAGGTCGTCGCCGCTGTAACCGAGAACCTCCTGCAGAATCTCGTTCGTGTGCTCACCCAGCAATGGGGAGCGTTCGACTTCTACCGGGCTGTCCGACAGCTTGATCGGGCAGCCGACGCTCAGGTACTCGCCGCGCTCGGGATGATCGACTTTAACCATCGTTCCAGTCGCGAACAGGCCTTCATCCTCGGCGATTTCTTTCATCGAAAGAATGGGCCCTACCGGAATGTCATGGGGATTGCAGATATCCATCACCTCAAATTTGGATTTGGTCATCGTCCACTGCTCGATCGTGCCGAAGATCTCGTTGAGTTTGTCGAGACGTTCATTCGGTTTGGCGTACCCGTCCTGGGTTTTCCATTCGGGCTTGCCGATGACATCGCATACTTTCTCCCAGACGGCAGCCTGAATGATGAAGTACGTGTACGCGTTCGGGTCCTGCTCCCACCCCTTGCACTTGAGGATTCGGCCGGGCTGACCGCCGCCACTGTCATTACCGGCTCGCGGTGTAGCCTCTCCGAAGGGTACGCCTTCTCCGAACTGTGAGTACTCTTTAAGGGGACCCGCATCCAGACGCTGCTGATCGCGCAGCTTGACCCTGGACAGGTTCAAGACGCCGTCCTGCATCGCGCAGGTGACCTTTTGCCCTCGACCGGTGGTTTCTCGCTGGAACAGTGCGGTGACTATGCCGAGACACAGATGCAGACCGGTACCGGAGTCACCAATCTGCGCGCCCGTTACGAGCGGTGGCCCGTCGAGAAATCCGGTAGTCGAAGCGGAGCCGCCGGCGCACTGCGCGACGTTTTCATAGACCTTGCAGTCTTCGTATTTGCCCGGACCAAAACCCTTGATCGACGCCATGATGATGCGTGGATTGATTTCCTGAATCCGCTCCCACGGAAAACCCATCCGGTCGAGCGCACCGGGAGCGAAGTTCTCAACCAGAACGTCGCACTCCTCGATCAGCCGTGTCAGCACTTCTTTTCCGGTTTCGTTCTTGGAGTTCAGCTCCATTGAACGCTTGTTGTGATTGAGCATGGTGAAGTAGAGGCTGTCAGCGCCCGGCACATCGACCAGCTGCTTTCTGGTGGCATCACCAACCCCGGGGCGTTCAACCTTGATCACATCGGCGCCAAACCACGCGAGCAACTGAGTGCAGGTGGGGCCGGACTGGACATGGGTAAAGTCGAGGACTTTGATTCCTTGAAGTGCTTTCATCGCTTGAGCCATCTGTTCGAAGTTGAATAAAAGTGAGTATACGGACTAGGTCTTGGCAGGCTTGTCAGCCACCGCCCTCTGTGGGTTCAAATTCCCGATTCGGCCACTCTCGGTGCCCGCGTTCTCATCAATGACAGCATTGACCAGCGTCGGCTTTCCGGAAGCCAGAGCCTCGTTCACCGCACGGGTCAGTTCTTCACGAGTCTTTGCGTAGACGCCTTCACCGCCAAACGCCTGCATCATCAACTCATAGCGACTGTCCTTGACGAAAACCGTTGGTGCCACATCGGAGCCTCCGGTCGGATTGACGTCGGTCCCTCTATAGATGCCGTTGTTGTTGAATATGACAACGCAGACCGGCAGGTTGTATCGACAGATCGTTTCGATTTCCATGCCAGAAAAACCAAACGCGCTGTCACCTTCAACGGCCAGCACCGGCTTGTCAGTTTCGATCGCAGCGGCGATGGCAGCGCCCATTCCAATACCCATCACACCCCAGGTCCCCACATCGATTCGTTTACGGGGTTGGTGCATGTCGATAATGCTGCGCGCGAAATCCAGCGTGTTTGCACCCTCGTTGACGAGGATGGTTTCCGGTCGCTCCTTGATGATGGTGCGAAGTGCGCCGAGAGCCCCGTGGAAGTTCATGGGCGTGGTGTAATCCTCAAGGCGCGGCGCCATTTTGCTGATGTTCGCATCACGCTTGTCGCTGATTGCGCTCATCCACTGCGTCGACGGCTTGTTCCAGTCACTGCCCATGCCGGCACGCAGCGCGCGCACGCACGATCCGATGTCACCCACGACGGGTGCCGCGATCTTGACGTTGCTGTCCATTTCCCGCGGTTCGATGTCGATCTGGATAAACTTCTTGTTGCCCGAATCGCCCCAGGTCTTGCCTTTGCCGTGCGAGAGCAACCAGTTGAGCCGCGCCCCGATCATGACAACCGCATCGGACTCCTTGAGCGCGAGTGATCGCGCGGCACCGGCACATTGCGGATGGTCATCGGGCAGCAGTCCCTTCGCCATGCTCATGGGTAAAAATGGTAGTCCGCTTGTTTCAATAAAGTCGCGTATGTCTGCGTCAACCTGGGCGTAAGACGCGCCTTTGCCAAAGATCACCAGCGGCCTTTTTGCATTCTTGAGAACATCCAGTGCTCGCTCGACGGCGTCCGGCGCCGGTAGCTGCAACGGCGCGGGGTCGATGACCTTGACCAGCGAGTCAGCGCCGGCCTGGGCATCCATGACCTGGGCAAAGAGCTTTGCTGGCA
>CALHMG010000259.1 GCA_938034705.1 uncultured Gammaproteobacteria bacterium | reverse complement strand
TCTGATCCGGAGCCAGGAATATTTTGCTGTCGGGGTGCTGCAGGCTCGCCGCTGGCACGTTGACGCTGCCGGGTATGCGCCCGGGTCGGCCGTATCGTTTTGTCTTGCCTGAATGCAGATCCGCGCCAAGTGCGTTGAGGGTGCAGGTCGTTTCGCTGCCAATGGCATCGAGCAGCTCGTCGCGGTCGACGAACAGCTCCGGGCGCGCGCGGGATGTCAGGGTGTTTGCCGGGTAAACGGTTGGCGTGGTTGAGACAGCGCGGCCTTCGCGCTGCCAGTTGTCCATGCCGCCATCGAGTATGGCTGCATTGTCGAAACCCACGTAGCGCAGCATCCACCAGATCCGGGTTGCCCACTGCATGTTTTCTCTTGCATACAGCACGACCCGGCTGTCGTCGCCAATGCCAAGGGCGCCAAAGCGAGCGGCGAGATCTTCAGGGGCGGGAATCGTAAATCGAAACGGACTCGATTCAACAGACAGCTGCCCTTGCAGATCGATAAACGCTGAATGGGGTATGTGCCCCTGAGCGTATTCTTCTGATCCTGGCTTTACGGTGTAAGGCTGATCGGTACCGGACTCATATAAGAGGTAGGTCGTGCAGTCGAACACGCGCAGGGAGTCTGCTCCGAGCAGCGGTTCGAGGTCTGAAGCGGATATCAGCTGGTCTGGATGAGCGAACGTCGTCAAAGTGATGGCTTAGCAGTTTGTGGGCAGCCGCAAGCATAGTCTGATTTCAGCCCATGCTATCTTCCTTTGGGCCATCTGCCTTGCACCCTCTCCCCTGTAGCGAAATCAACCGATTAGCCAACGTCTAAGACGTTGTACTCAATCGAGTGAAACCGCCATGCGGATTTTATTTTCACATTGTGGGTATGCAACTGACCCAAGTCGATGAGTTGCTGGAACTGTCGGTTTCAGTCACGGCCCGTGTGCAAGCGATGTGCAGCACGCGCAAAGTATCGCGCGATGTCCCACAGGTTGAACCCGATGAGGGTATGCGAACGCTAACGCATCGTTTGCGGTATACAGGATGGGGCATACGGGGGCGCCGGCGAGGCCGTTTTCCCCGATTCAGTGCAACACCGAGGAGAATTAAACATCATGAAAAAAAGATTATTCGCGGCGGTAACCGTCGCGTCGATGCTTTCCGCGTCGATGCTTTTATCAGGGCCCGCCGTGGCCGAAATGAAAATCAAAGTGCAGTCCAGCTCCAAGGCAGGTGACTGGGCACACCGCTTTATGAATGACACATGGGCCCCAAAGCTGGGCATGATGACGAGCGGCAACTACGCCATCGAAGTCCTGCCGACCAAGGCGGTTGTGCCTCACCGGGAGACCATCGACGCCGTAGCGAACGGTATTCTTGACGGCGACCTGAACGCGGTATCGTATTTTGCGGGTCGCGATCCGGCGTTTGCGATCATCGGCGATCTGATTGCCGGCTACGACACGGTAGACCAGGTTCGCACGTTCTGCATGCATGGCGGCGGCAAGGAGATCCTGCAGAAGCTGTATGACAAGTACACCAAGGGCAAGGTGCATGTGATCGGCTGTGGTCCCTACGCTAAAGAAGCGCTGGTCTCCAAGAACAAGATCACCACGGTTGAGGGTCTTAAAGGCGTAAAGATCCGCTCACCTGAAGGTCTGGCTGCTGAAGTGTTCAAGCGCGTAGGCGCAGCTCCAGTGTCACTGCCTTTTTCCGAGGTGTACACCGCGCTTGAAAAAGGTCTGATTGACGCTGCTGACGCATCGGCTTTCGTGAACAACGAAGCGTCTGGCATGCACAAGATTGCCAAGTACCCGATTTACCCTGGCATTCACTCCATGGCTGTTCTGCAGTTCATCGTGAACAAGAAAGTCTGGGAGAAGCTTGGTCCGGAAGGTCAGTCAGCGCTTGAAATCTGGTATTCGGCTGCCTACGACGCGATGCGCCGTGAAGCCGACCTGCAGGATCGCGAGATTGCTGAAGGCTACGCCGATGGATCAGACGTCACCGTCATCGACTGGGACCAGGCCGAGCGAGACAAGTTTCGCGAGATCTCCGTCCAGGCGTGGCAGGACTTTGCTGCCAAGACACCTCTGGCACAGGAAGCGCTGGATGCACACATGGCATTCATGAAAAAGACCGGCATGCTCAAGTAGCCACCGGTTTCGGATAACTCACTGTCCGACTGCAGTGCCGCGCTTCGCGTACGAAGTGCGGCACTATTTTTCAAACACTCAAACATTGTCTGTCACGAGGTTAGGAGATGGTTGCTGCATCTGAAACTGTTTCAACATGGAGCGAAGATCGCCCGGGGTCCTGGATCGCGAGGTGTTTCGATCACTTAAGTCGTTTCACCGGTCTGGCGGTAGGCAATCTCTACATACTTTGTGCGCTGGTGACGCTCTTCGAGGTCATCGCGCGATACGTTTTTAATTCGCCGACCCAATGGGCGTTTGAGGTTGTGATGGTGCTGTGCGCCACCGCCTGGATGCTGTCGGCAGGATTTGTGACCCTGCAAAAGCGTCACATTGGTATTACCGTTTTCTATCTCATGGCGAGCGACCGGACGCGCTGGATACTCGATCTCTTTGCCATGATCGTTGGTGTGATCGCTCTGTATATCCTCACCGGCGACACCATTAACCGCGCCCTGGAATCGATTGATCTGGTCGAGCGCGGAGGCACGGGCTGGAACTCACCGCTGCCGATGATGCTGAAAACAGTGCTGGTGGTTGGCCTGTTTATCTATCTGATGCAGCTCTTGATGAATCTCTCCCGGCACTTTAAAAGTCGCTTTATAGAGATCGCTGTACTGGTTCTGGCCGGCATCATTGTGCTGCGCTACGGCGCACAGATCGTGCACCACTATTTTGGCGAAGAGAATCTCATCGGGCAGGTCCACACAGGACTGCGCGGAGTCGCCGACACCACACTGAATTTGAACGACAAGTTCGCCGTGCGCGACTATGGCATCGGCACGGTCAGCCTGGGCATTGTTATCGCGCTGCTGGCGCTGATGATGACGGGTATGCCGCTCGGCATTGTGACCCTTATTATCTCCGTGGTGTGTGCGCTGCTGTTTTTTGGCACCAACGGCCTGTATCTCGTTTCCGTTAACGCGGTAGATCTGCTTGAGAAATATCCTCTGGTTGCGGTGCCGCTGTTCGTATTGATGGCCACCATTCTCGAGCGGGCGGGCATTGCCGAGGACCTCTTCGACGCCATGTCGATCTTTGCCGGCAACCTGCGCGGTGGCGTCGCCGTTCAGACCACCGTCGTGGCCGTAATTCTCGCCGCGATGTCGGGTGTGATGGGTGGCGAGATTGTCATGCTGGGCCTGGTTGCTTTGCCCCAGCTGTTGCGACTTAAATACGACCGCAAGATGGCCATCGGTTTGATTTGCGCCGCCGGTGCGCTGGCGACCCTGATTCCGCCATCCATCGTGATGATTGTGTATGGCCTGAGCGCCAACGTTGGCATTGGTGATCTGTTCGCCGCGGGCTTTGTGCCCGGACTCATGCTGGCCATCTTCTATGTGTCGTACGTACTGATACGGGTGAACATCAACCCAAGCATGGCCCCGACCGCAAGCGAGGTTGCTGAGTTACTCGGAACCGAAAAGACTACCCTGAGCAAAGAACGCTATCTGGCGGTGGCTCTTTGCTGCCTGTTGATCGCGTTTGTGATGGGCTCGATTTACGCCGGCATTGCATCGGTAACCGAGGCCGCGGGCGTTGGTGTATTCGGTGCGATCGTTGTTGCTGCGGTTCGCAACCGCTTCGACTACAAACTGCTGCGCGAGTCTCTGGCCAACACCATGACGGTGGTCGGCACCATTATCTGGCTCATTATCGGCGCGGTGGCATTCACCGGCCTGTACAACCTGATTGGTGGCGCTGACTTCATGCGCTCGCTGTTCCAGGGCCTTGGATTGCCGCCATTGGGTATCGTCTTCATGATGATGGGCATTCTGGTGATTCTCGGTACCTTCATGGAGTGGATTGCCATCATCTTCATTACGGTGCCTGTATTCGCACCGGTTGTGCGAGATCTCGGCCCTGAGCTGGGTCTCGATCCAAGCTGGGCGGCCGTGTGGTTCGGCATTCTGTTCGTGATGAACATCCAGATTTATTTTCTGTCGCCGCCTTTTGGTCCGGCATGTTTCTGGCTCAAATCAGTCGCGCCCCCCGATATATCTCTGCAGGAGATATTTCTGTCGGTGTTGCCGTTTATTGCGCTTCAGATTATCGGCATGCTGCTGGTAATGTTCATTCCAGAGATAGCGCTGTGGCTGCCTAAAGCGCTGAGCTGACTATGCTCTTTATAATGAGTCTCGGTCGCTGCGCCGGACGGGTGGTCGCAGCGAACTTTTGTTGAGGAATATCAATCATGATGGAACAAGAAGACAGCGACATCAGTAACTACTATGGTGTCTGGCCAACCATCATCGGCATCGCGTTCGGCGGCGGGCTGATGGCGTTCATGTTTGCGCTGGCGGACGGCTTTACCCACTGATCGCTCGCCCGGGCGTCGGCAGAATGTCCTGCTGTCAGTCCTGGCCGAGATGATCGGCGACGCTTGCGTGCAATTGCAGCAGCGGCGGCACCGTCTCCGCGGGTCGCCGGCCAAAGCCACACTCGGTCGCCACGCCAAACCCTCCACAGTGGCGACGCGCCACGGCGATTCGGCGCAACGTGCCATCTTCTCCATCGGTCATGTGGATCAACCCAAGAAAGAGATCTGTTTCTTGCGAAAGCTGTAATGACGCAAGCGGCGCGTAGAACGCATCGTCAAGTCGCTCTTTGGGCACAGGCATGTGAATCCAGTCGAGCCGGCGTTCTAGCCCGTCGTTAATCCCGTTGGCGACGTCCACAAGATGACCGGCATCTGTCGGTTCACAAAAGTGTTTGTGATTGGAGTCGCCGTAACAAAGGTGATACCCCAGCTCGATACCGGGTGGCACCGCGTTGCCGAGGCGAACGACACGATCGAGAACGTCGGGCAGCGGATCTGTCAGGTGTGAGGCAAAGGTGCCTTCCAGAATGCCGAACTCGACGGCCGTATCCCACTGGATTGCGAGCTGATCGGCGGGGATAGCCGCCGTGATCGTGTTCAGCTCTCGCAGCAGTGCCGATTCGTAACGAGGTTCAAGAGCCGCTCGAAGCTCGGGGGATACATAAAACTGCATTGGCGCCAGCGGCGTAGGCAGAGACACCTGGAATCGACAGTCGGCTGCAATCAGTCCAGCTTTTTTCTGCACCGCGAACACATCATAAGACGCGATCGCGGCGTCGCTGTACCCGAGGTTGCCCAGGTCAACATCTTCGATCGAAGCCCCGTCACGCAGTTGAAACTGCGCCAGGCGCTTCGTTGATGGATCGGAAGCATTGGCCGTCAGCTGTGGGCAATTTTCAAGGACCTCGTACTGCCAGCGGATCCAGTTGCTGCGCTCCCCGGTCTCACCGTCGGGCAGTCGTTTTAAGCGCCCGTGAAGATGTGAACCGACTTCGGTGAACACCGCCTGCGCGTCCTGTAGCGGTACGCTACCCACCAGATGTGCTGTCGCCATAATGAATTCAGGTTTGTGATGGTCTCTCGGCGATTGACGTTATCACACGACGATTTCCGGTAGCGCGTGTACGATTCGACCGGCGTAGTTGCCCGAGGTATTCGAACGGGTTTTATTGCGACCGGGCCAGCTTGAGGAACGCTCCAGATGAGTGCGGCGCTGGTGAACGGTGCGTGAGTGTGTTTTGGTTGCCGACAGTTAGTGACGTTAAGATTCGCATCCGGCACCACCATCTAAGGATACAAACCATGACAAAATTTCTCTCTCCCGCGCGCATTTTCGTCTGGCTCTTCTTCGGGAGTGCACTGGTCGCGTTGAACGCAGCGGCGTCTGAGAAACTCGTGGAATTACGGTTAGTCGATGAGATGGACGAGCCGCGCGGCTACTGTCTCGATATCGCGGGTGGGCGTGGCGCCAATGCGCCGCTGGACCGCGGAATGCAGGCACATACCTGCTATGACTACACCGGCGGTTTGCTCGAAGACCAGGCGTTCGATGCAGCGTTGATTAGCGAAGGCCAGTTCAAGATCGTTCATTTCGACATCTGCATGGCTGTTTCGGCTTTGGATGTTGGCGCGGCAATCGAACTTGCCCCGTGTGATCAGTCTGATGTACAGAAATTTTCTCTGCAGTCTGACGGCCGCTTGTCCATGGCGGCGAAGCCTGATCTCTGTATTACGGTCAACGACACGCAAAAAAGGGAAGGCCGTGGCGGCACGCCAGTCCATGTGATGCGTCCGGTATCGTTACAGCCGTGCAGTGATGATGCCAAAGCCTTGCAGAGCTGGAAGATGTTCAGTCTGTGACCCGGATGGTCGCGCTGTGTTGATACATCGCACGCGGTCGCATCGATTCAGGCCATCCCTGGCCTGCATCGCTGCGAACTGCCTGCACTGTTAACCCCTGCCGCGGACCGCATCGGCTTTCCTGCCGATCCGTCGAACTTCCGACCACCGGGTCTGAAGCGCGTCAGGGGAGCGGCCTGGCTACTTTGCCCCGTGGCTCATCATCGCTTTCACATCATCTTCGGTGACGTGCAGCATCACATGTTCAATCGATGTGCCCGCTGCCATGAGCCACGTTTGCGACGGATTATCCGGGTCGTAGTTGAACGGCATCCCTGAGGTCTTGCCCGCCACGGGCAGTGGCATGATCATGATGTGTGGTGACAGCTGCGCGATCTTCTTGCCGTTGGCGTCGATTTGGTATTGTGCGTCGGTGGCGGCGCCTTTATTCAACATGCCGTCGGGCACGCCCATTCCCGCGAGCATCCAGACGAGTCCAGGGGCTGTCGGCAGAGGCTTTGAGGGTTTCAAAGGATTTTTCTCTGCCCACATTGCCTTGAAGAAGGCCCAGGCGTTCTGGTCAAAGCACATCGGATCCGGAAAAGGCGGCTGGGGCAATCCGATGCGATAAGAAAACGCGCCAGTAGCAACGCAGTTGTGGACACCGCGGCCGTGACGGATCATGAGCAGGTTGCCGGTTTCGTCCCAGGCGTGGATGGTTGCGTCATTGGTGACCGAAGGCGGCGCCGCAGTTAACGCGTCCTTGATCATTTTTTCTTTCCACGCTTCGAGATTTGCATCGGCGTGCGCGCTTGCGATACCTGTAGCGAGCAGAAGGGCGGTAACGAACGGTTTTGTGAATCTCATTGAGTTTCTCTCATCTGGTTGGTTAACTAACGAGCTCGACGCGTGTCGCGCAGTCGGCGAGAGGAAGCATGGGGCAGGAGGTGTTCGTGGGGCGTTCGCCGGCTGGCCATTCCGGTGGCGCATGGGATGTCGCTATTTTTCAACCACATACAGCGTTTCCACCGGTGCCTGTGCCGGACTGCTTCCAGGGTCTGCAGGCGTTGGTCGGGCCAGCTCGTATTGCCGACGCGGTGCTGATCCGGTGCTGATCCGGTGCTGACATGGCGAGGCCAGTAGATGCCCCGTCCGCCCCTTTACCCACCGTTCTCGCTGGTGTCACGACCGGCTTGATCAAACGATCATGGCGTCGTTAAAGGCGTCGGAATGTGTTTGGTATTGCGTGATGCTCGAGTCACAGATTCAAGCATCACGACCCTGGTGTTCAGGGTCGCGCAGGCGTTGATCCATCATGGGGCATCCTTGTACCAAGTTTCGTGGCTGACTTGCCCGTTATCCAAGCGAACTGGGCGACGGGCTTCAGAGGTATACTGCCCATCGATCAATTTTTTCAGGGTAGTTTGTTCGTCGTGTCCGGCCTGGCCTCTTTGCGCGAAGATTTAGCGCGCCGTCTCGCATCAATCTATCCACAGTTACCGTCTGGGATATCGTCGAGCTCACTCGCGCAGACGCTGATCGACTGCTTCGAGTTGAGTGATGATCTCGACGCTCCCACGGCGATGGATCTGTGGAGCGAACGAGACTCTGTTCTCATCACCTACGGCGACTCCGTGTTGAATTCGCCTGCACCACCGCTTGAAGTGCTGCATGAGTTTCTTCGTGACCACGTCGGCCAGGCGGTGACCATGGTGCACATTCTGCCGTTTTTCCCTTACAGCTCCGACGACGGTTTCGCGGTGGTCGACTACGAAGCCGTCAACCCGGAGCTGGGCGACTGGAGTCACATCAGGGAACTGGCGAAGCGTTGGCGAATCATGGGTGACCTGGTTGTCAATCACGGGTCAGCGGGAAGCGAGTGGTTCCAGCAGTTCAAGCGTCGCGAAAAACCCGGCAGCGACTACTTTATGACGGCCCATCCTGATGCCGACATTCAAAGCGTGGTTCGTCCGCGTACATCGCAGCTGCTGCAGGCCGTGCAAACAGCCGACGGTGTGAGGCACGTGTGGTGTACGTTCAGCCCGGATCAGGTCGACTTCGATTTCAGAAACCCCGATGTGCTGGTGGAATTCTGCCGAATCCTCAAACGCTATCTGGACGAAGGCATCAGTGTGTTTCGATTGGACGCGGTGGGTTTTCTGTGGAAAGAAGCGGGCACAACCTGCATTCATCTTCAACAGACCCATCAGATAGTCCGCGTGTTTCGCCAACTGGTGACAGCGGCGCGTCCCGACGCTTTGATCATCACCGAAACCAATGTGCCGAACACTGAGAATCTGAGCTATTTTGGCAACCGCAACGAAGCACACATCATCTACAACTTTTCTCTGGCGCCGCTGTTGTTGCATGCGCTGCTGACAGGTCAGTCCAGCTATCTACGTCGCTGGATGATGACCATGCCGCCCGCGCCTCTGGGGTGCACCTATCTGAATTTCACCGCCAGCCATGACGGTATAGGTATGCGTCCGGCGGAGGGGTTGATACCCGACGGTGAGATAGACAACATGATCGCAGTGGTTCGTAATTTTGGTGGTCTTACCACGACGCGAACAACTGACGGCGGGGCCGAGCGGGTCTACGAACTGAATGTGGCACTGTTTGATGCGTTACGAGGCACGGCAGACGGCCTTGATGTGTATCAGATCGAACGTTTTATCTGTTCCCAGTTGATCATGCTGGGACTCGAAGGCATTCCGGCTTTTTACATTCACAGTCTTTTTGCGACAGGCAATGACTATGAAGGCGTGAAGCAGACCGGACGTAATCGGTCGATAAATCGCCGGCGCTGGATGCTGGACGATCTGGAGGCGCAACTTGGCAACGCGACAAGCGCTCACGCCATCGTCTTTAAGGCCCTCAAACGACTGCTGGAAATTCGTTCAGCCCAGCCCGCTTTTCACCCGAACGCAACGCAGTTTACGCTGCAGATTGACGATGCTGTGTTCGGCTTCTGGCGTCAAAGCCCTGATCGAAGTCAGAGTATTTTTTGTATCAGCAATCTCACACCAGGCGTTCATCATATTCGTCTTGATGAACTGAACCTCATCAGCACCGACGGCTGGCGAGACCTGATCACGGAGCGTCCTCTTGACGACACAGAGGGTGAGTATGCCTTGGCCCCGTATCAGACGTTATGGATAACTAATCGTCCCGAATAGTTCTGGCAACGATCGATCAGGCGTTGTCCTGGTCGACCGCGTCACGGATCTGGTCGTAGATATTGGGCACGGCACTGATGACTCGCGACCAGCTTGGCATGAAGGGTGCTTCAAGCGGCGTGCAAAGAAAGTCGTTGCCCGCATTGAGAACCGCCTGAGAAAAGAGTTCGACCGTTTCTTCTTCTCGATGTCGATCGACTACGTAGCCGTTGAGCACGGCGTCCGCGTAGTAGTGGTCGACGTGATCCAGTGCGATTCGATAATAGCTCGCTTTGATGGTGCGAAAAATTTCTGGTGAAAAAACGACGCCCGATATCGCAAGTTTGCGATACAGCGCCTTCGCGATGTCGACACTCATCTTGTGAAGACCGGTGGAGGCGTCTTCGGGTGACAGTGACTGGTGCTTGTGATCGTAGCGATCCGCAACGTCAATCTGACAGATACGCTCGTTCGGGTAGCGCCTGAAGATCTCGGACATGACACCGATCTCGAGTCCCCAGTCGCTGGGAATGCGAATGTTGGGGACAACATCCGCCAACATCGAAAACTCACCGGCGAGGGGGTATCTGAAGCTGTCAATGTAGTCGAGATACTCGTGCTCACCCAGAGTCAGTTTGAGCGCCCGAACCAACGGCGTGACCAGCATACGACTGACTCGACCATTGAGTTTTCCATCGGCCGCGCGGTAGTAGTAACCCTTGCAGAAAGCGTAGGGCAGAGTCGGATGAACCAGCGGATACAGAAGGCGGGCAACCATATCGCGCTTGTAGGTGAGGATGTCGCAGTCGTGCAGGGCAACGGCGTGTGAATTGCCATTGGCAAGAAAATATCCGAAGCAATACCAGACGTTTCTGCCCTTGCCGGCCTCAAGCGGCGACAACCCGTGACTTTCAAGCAGCTTGTCGATGGCTCTCAGACGGGGACCGTCATTCCAGAGCACTTTGTGTTTTTGTGGCAGGCGCGAGAAAAACTTCCTCGCGTATTCAAATTCTTTTTCGTCCGCGCGATCCAGGCCAATGATGATCTCATCGAGATAGGGAATCTTCGCGATTTCGTCGAGGATGTTGTTCAGCGCAGGCCCCTCAAGCTCGGAGAACAATGAAGGTAACACCAGCGCCATGGGCCGCTCGGGTGCCCAGCGCACAAGGTCTGCTTCGAGATCCTCAATGGGGCGATGCTTGAGATTATGTAAGGTTCCGATCAGACCGTTTTGGAAAAAGTCGACCATCAGTTCGCCTCAAGCTCGTTTGATTGAAGGCCTCAGTATGTCATCTCGGCAGGTGTGTTCGTGTTTTGGTTCCAGCTACAGGCCAAGCGACGCTAACGCCGACGACACGGCGCTCGCCCAGCCGTCGGGGCCGCTTTGCACTGCTTCGATGCATCGGGGGTTCGTCGGACGTATTGCAAACCTGCCGTCCGGTTGCGGTTGCACGATTGCGAGATCGGCGCATTCAAGCATCTGCAGATCGATAGGGCTGTCGCCAATCGCGATCGTGGTACCGGGGTCGTGTTGATGGGCTCGCATGCGCTCACAGATGAAACGCATGCCATCAGCTTTGCACACCGGTGGTGCAGCGTGGACGAAGCGACCGCCCGCGGTCAGCGTCAGGTCGTGAGGCACGAGGAGTTCGCGCAGACGCTCGAGTGCCTCCGGCGTGTCCTGCCACAGCAGGGGCTGGGTGCACTGGCGATCCAGAGCTCGACGTGCGCTCGCCGCGTCCAGTCCCGTGTGTTCACGAACGCCTTCGACTCCCAGATCCGAAAAGCTGCGAAACTGAAACTGATCCGCGTATTGATGCAGTATTTCCAGCGCGGAGGTGCGATTGGCCGTGAACGTCACCAGCTCTCCGGCAGCCGCAACCCCGAGCCAGTCGTTGGGTAACCAGACCGCGCCACCGTTTTCACTTATAAAGGGATCAAAGACACCGATCTGTTTCTGAAGCTCATGCAGCTCAGCGGCTGTCTTGCTCGATGTAAAGATGACGGGAATCGCGAGCGCCTTCAGTCGCGACAGGACCGGGAGAGCCTGTTCGAAAGCGTAGGTGTCATGGTCGAGCAGACACCCGTCGAGATCGGTGAACACGGTGATCGAGGTGATGGCCGACTACCCGGTAACGTAATGTGTGACGTGTGCGTGACGTGAAGCGGCGCACGGTGACGCGCGCCGCATGATCGGAACGTCAGGCCGTTTTCGACAAAAACGACATCATCGCGTCGTTAAAGGCTTCGGTCTGTTCGATGTTGGACAGATGTGCCGCCTCTTTCAGTACCACCATTTTGGCGCCATCAATATGCTGCTCAAGCACCTTGCCTTGCTCAACCGTACAGGCGGGGTCGTCTTCACCCACAATGATAATCGTTGGTGCCGTGATCCTGGACAGGATTGCGGTTTGACTCATGTCCCGTACGGCACTGGCGCACGCGATATAGCCCTGGGTCTCGGTGGTGCGGATCATCTGCGCGACTTTTTCGACATCGGCCTGACTGTTGCGCAAAAACGGTTCTGTAAACCAGCGCTGCAGGGTGCCGTCGAGCAATCCAGTGATGCCGTCTTTCTCGGCTGTCGCGATACGGTCGTTCCACATTTCCAGTGTCGGCATCTCGCTCGCGGTATCGCAAAGCAGCAGCGAATCGATCCGCTTGGGATAGTGCGCGCCCAGATACTGGCCGATCATGCCGCCCATGGACAGGCCAGCAAAGTGCACGCTCTCGATATTCAACGCGTCAAGCAGCGCAACCACATCTTCGGCGAGCAGCTGGATCGTATACGGACCCTTGGGCGCATCGGTTTCGCCGTGACCGCGCGTGTCATAACGCAACACGCGAAAGTCCTTGGTCAGAACATCCATCTGGGGATCCCACATGGTGTGGTTCGACATCAGACTGTTGCTCAACATGACCACCGGACGATCTTCAGGACCGTCAAACCGGTAGGTCATCTCAATGCCGTTTGCTTGGATTGTCTGCTTCATTATTGTTGTGTTCCTGAAAGTTGAATTCTGTTCTGGGTTTGCCTCGTCGGGCGTCTGTTGCGTTTTCTGACCGCTAGCTTTCGTGCGAAGACCTGTCGGCAATGTCTATATCCGTTCGATCAGGGTTTGACGATCCAGCGCTTGTTTAGCGGATCGGTCTCGGCGCAGGGTGCGGTGACGAGATCTCTGGACATGAAGGGGCCTGCGGATCGACTGGCCCCGCCAACAACAACACACCGGGATGCGTCAGCAGCAAGGCGGATTTCCATCGACGCGCTGTCGTAAGTGAAGCGCTGGGTCTGGGCTTCGGCGTCACAGTCATAGAGCCCGAAAGGCACGTT
Source organism: uncultured Gammaproteobacteria bacterium (assembly GCA_938034705.1). Lineage (GTDB taxonomy): Bacteria > Pseudomonadota > Gammaproteobacteria > Arenicellales > CALHMG01 > CALHMG01. The sequence continues at coordinate 6,807 of CALHMG010000259.1, read as the reverse complement.
GGGGTCATCCGGCTGGTGCAGCACCACACACTTGTTGTCGAAGGCCACCGACATAAGCTGGCCCGTCGCCTCATCGAACTTGAACTGCGTGTCGCCACCTTTAGGTTTACACGAGTGCGCATGAATCATTTCGGTGAACCCGCGGCCTTTCGTATCAATGCACCAGCCAAGCTTGTCTTTTTCATCAAGATTGTCTTCGAGATAGATCACCGGTGACGGCGACTGCAGCGCAGGCGCATCGGCGACAGCAACGCTGGATGACAGGCCGGCGACCAGGGCAAACAGGAATGAGGCTCTATATGTCATGGGTCTGGTTCCATTGGGTCAGCTTGGATCAGTCGAGATTGTACTGCCGAAATATCCTGATTGCATCGCGTCACGTTTTCTCTCTTGCTTCTAACTGATATCTTAGATAGCATTTACGAAATCAGCTGAAAACACCCTGTTTGCGCCGGTATCAGTCACTGGATGGCGGCGCTGACTACCGAATCTATTGGGGAATTGCGTGAGCGCTAAGCCGAAGGTTGTCATTGCCGACTACGATTTTGGCGATGTTGATGTCGAGAAACGGATACTGGAAGAGGCCGGTGCCGAGGTTGTTGCACTGCAGGCGAAAGCCGAGGCGGACCTGTTCGACGAAGTCCGTGACTGTGACGCCATCATCAATCAGTACGCTCGCGTGGGTGCGGACACCATCGCGCACATGCAGCGCTGTCAGGTCATCGCGCGCTACGGCGTCGGCGTTGACATCGTTGACGTCCAGGCGGCAACTGACAAAGGCATTCTCGTCACTAACGTGCAGGACTACTGCACTGAAGAGGTTGCCGATCACGCCATCGCCATGTGGCTGTGCCTCGCGCGAAAACTGATCGACTACAACCGCGCCACGCATAAAGGCGAGTGGCAATGGCAGAGCGGAAAGCCGGTCTTTCGGCTGCGTGGTCGAACCATGGGCATCGTGTCGTTTGGCAAAATAGGTCAGGCGATCGCGAAGCGCGTTCAGGGATTTGGCGTCGAGACAATTGCGTTTGATCCATTCGTGGCCCAGCGGACAGCGAATATCCACAATGTGGCGCTGGTATCAAAAGACGAGCTGCTCGCGCGTTCGGACTATGTCTTGATGCAGGCGCCGATGAACAGCGAGACCCATCACTTTCTTTCCGACGCTGAATTTGCAGCGATGAAGCCCGGTGCTTTAGTGGTGAATACCGGCCGCGGGCCGACAATCGACAATCAGGCGCTTTATCGCGCGCTCACCGATGGGCATCTTGCCGGCGCCGCGCTCGATGACCCGGAAGAGGAGCCCGCGAAGCTGGCCACCTGGGACGTGGATGCCAACCCGATCTTTACGTTACCCAACGTCATTGTGACCCCGCATTCTGCGTACTACTCCGAAGAGTCGATTCGCACCGCACGCGAGGTTGCCGCGACCCAGGTCGCGAAAGTCCTGACCGGTCAGAAACCAGATTATCCCGTTAACGCGGCAGCCATTGCCGCATCCAGTAAAAACTGAAAATTTTGCGCAGAGAAAAAGACAATGCTTAAGGAATACAACGATTTTAAACGCAACCCGGAGTTGTTGAAGAAGTTTGATGCGGTAGTGAAGAGCTTTTCGGCTGCGGCAATATTTGCGGACGTACAGTATCGAACCGGTGTCATGGACAGCGGCATCAAGCCGGCCTTTCGCGCCAAAGTGACCGGCCAGGCGCTCACCGTGCAGCTGTCGGTGGGTGATCTCGTTGATCCGCTCAAGGCGCTTGAGATGGTGCAGGCCGGAGACGTGATCGTTGTAGACGCAGGCGGTGATCTGAATACCTCGGTGTGCGGCGGACTCATGGGCGGGCTTGCAATCAATAACGGCATTCGCGCAATGATTGTCGACGGCGCCGGCCGCGACACCGATGAGCTTGAGCACATCAACTGGCCGATCTGGACGCGCGCGATCACACCGCGCGGTACCCACACGATGTTTTCCGGACGTAAAGAAGAGCTGTCGATCAACGTGCCGATTCAGTGTGGTGGCGTGACGGTAAACCCGGGCGACTTCATTGTTGCCGATCTGATGGGTGTCACCGTGATTCCGCTGGCCAAAGCCGAAGAGGTCGTAACGCTTGCCCAGGAACAGGCGGATCGCGAAGAGGAAACTCGCAAATGGGTTGAGCAGGGCAAGACTGTTGAAGATCTGCTGAAAGAATTCGGCCGGATCTGATCACGCGCCGTTTAGAGCGCCGCGACTATCTATTGCGGCGCAAGCAGTCGTCCCGTGCTGTCGAATTCAAGCGGGTGAGCGGGGCCCGCTACCGACAGGCTGTCTTCATCGTTGACGTGAGACAGCAGCGCGGGTGACACCCAGATGTTGTGTACCTCCAGGGTGTTTTTAATTCGTACAATCTTCGCGGTTTCTGGTGTGATGCGGTTGCAGGTCTTGAGTGCGACACAGATCGCTTCTTCGTCATTGTTCAGGATCATGGGCAGCTTGGCAGGCTCAAGAATCGTGGCCGTAATGGCGTTCGTGTACACGGCCCCAAGATCAAGGCTCTCGACACAGCGACGTGTCGAAATATCGGCGCATCCAATGCCCACGCCATTACCGTGGGATTGCGCTGTGACATCAAGCACGACAATTTTCTGAATCTCGGGTGCATCGAACCCCGGCAGCCTGGATCCGGGTCTGCCCGTGACGTTGGGGTCCATGCCTTCACCGCTGATGTTCTTGCCGATCTCGTCAATGATCAAGAGGTCGATTTCTGGAAAGTTCAGCCTGCCAATCGACTGTTTTGCGGTCTCAAGCAGTTCACGTTCGCGATTCAGGATCTGATCTTTGGCGATGACCTCAACCTGCATCAGTTCATCAAAAGCGTTTTCAAGAATCGCGACGCCGAACAGGATAGGTAATTTTTCGAGAAGTCGTTCGGCCGCTTCAGGCACGACGTTGTGGAACTGGGCGAAGCCGTGGTCGTGCAGCGAGACCGCGCCCTTGTGGTTGGCGAGCCCGATGCTGATCATCTTTGCAAGGCCACTCTCGTGAGTGCCTTTAAAGTCTGCGTGGGGTTTAATTTTGTTGATGACGACGATCGCGTCTGCTTCTACCGCGATCCTGTCGGTATACAGCGGCGTGCCGTCATCAAGAGACGCAGTCTCGACCACATCCATGGAAGAGCGGATCGGAACACCAGTGCTTTGTTCGGTGATGCCGTATCCCTGCAACACGGCAACCTGGCCGTCGGCCGTGGCGCCACCGTGACTGCCCATGGCCGGCACAATAAACGGGTGCGCGCCTCTCGCCTGCAGTTCGGCAACCACCGCTCGAATAATTTCCAGCAGGCCGGAAATCCCGCGACTGCCGGCAGTGATGGCGATCGACTTCCCGCTCAAATCCGTCGCGGGCAGGCGATTCATTTGTGTTGCAACTGCTCGGTCAACGTCATCCAGCGTGCGCCGCTCAAAGTGCTGCGCGACCGGCGTCATCTGCGGTAACGGCCAGCTCGTGCCGCCTTCAATGGTTACGTTGATAGGTCCAAGTTTCATTCGTGCTCCAGCGGTGCGTCAGCGGCGGCGGTTTCCAAAGTGATGTCGTTGGATGGACAGGGCGCTGTGATATTGTCCGAACGGTGCGGGGCTGATGCGTCGCACCTCATATCTGACATGTCAGATAAGAAATATTACCTCATTTGCGTCGAAAATAGCGCGATTGCGCAAACGCGCATGCGCGCGTCAGCAACATACGGGAACACCCATGGCGAGCAAGAAACCGGGTCAAATCGAACGGCCGCAATCGCTCACGGACATCGCCGCGCAGTCGATCCGAAACGCCATTATCACGGGGCACTACGCGCTCGGAGAGGCGCTGTCGGAAAACTCCCTGACGGAGACCCTGGGCACCAGCAAGACACCGGTGCGAGAAGCGCTTGCGTTGCTCAAGCACGAAGGGCTGGTCACGGTCGTGCCCCAGAAAGGCACCTTTGTCTTCACGATGAGCGTGGATGATGTCGCCCAGCTTGCCAGCTACCGCTTCACGCTTGAGTCCCAGGCGCTTGATCTGTCGATGCGCAATGAAGGGCCAGCGCTCGTGGCGGAGTTATTCAAAATCTGTGAGCTGATGACCACCGCTCGCGAGAACAATCGCATTGCCCGTTACCTTGAGCTCGATGGAGACTTTCACAACGCGTTTTTCGCTCACTGCCAGAACAAATATCTGTTGAGCGGCTATGACGCCATCCGCGGTCGCGTTTGCGCGCTTAGAACACATCTCGCGCAGCACCCAACGCACACCGACAAATCCATGGGCGAGCATCTGGAAATCGCCAAGCTTCTGGATGATGGAGACCTTCGCAAAGTCCGGACGATACTGAAGCGCCACCTCACGCGTGGCGAGCGCACGTATGCCGACGGCGTTCAGGACATCGCAACGGCCAGTCCCGAAGATCAGCGTATCAAGCGAACCAAGCGCAATTAGATTGTCGGATCGCAATCCCTCAAGCGATAGAAAAATGTCGTTGCTTGTGTAGGTCGTAGCCAAACCGAATCATCAGGAAACTACTGAAAAAGGCCAAAGCGTTGTGAAAATCATTCAGAAAAAAGGTGCGCACACCTCATCTGCACCAAGCAAGTCATCGCCTGGAACAATCCTTGTCGGCCACCAGACAAATCATCTGTCATCCTCGTCGCTTGGGCGCTGGTATTTGAATCTGTTGGCGTAGTGATGGGGTACAACATCCAGCAGTCTGGTAACCCATAGGCAGGTCAGAACGTTTCACGGTATTCTTCGGCTCTTGAGCCAGATATTGGTGAAGTCGTACCTGGCTGTAAATGCGTGCAGTGGTTATCGTCTGCTTTCGCTGCTTATTGTTGAGGGTCCCTGAGAATCCATGTCGCTGTCTCTTGAAAAACACGCAAGCTTTCCCGGCCGAAAAGGGCCTGTTGTCATTCTGGTCGCTGATGGTGTCGGCGTTGCGCCGGCGGATCCGTCAAATGCCGTCACCGAAGCGCGCACACCAACGCTTGACTGGCTAGCAACACTCGACACCTACACAGAACTCAACGCCCACGGCACGGCAGTCGGCCTGCCCAGCGACGATGACATGGGCAACAGCGAGGTCGGTCACAATGCACTGGGCGCCGGGAGAATCTTTTCCCAGGGCGCGAAGCTTGTAAACGAAGCGCTTGCCACCGGTGACGCGTTTACCACTGACGTCTGGAAGAGCGCTATCGAGCAGGGGCGCAAGAGCTGCCTGCATCTGCTCGGTTTGCATTCTGACGGCAACATCCACGCCCACACCGATCATCTCTACAGGCTGATGGAACGCGCAGCCGAGGAGGGCGTCAAGAATGCCTGTATCCACATTCTGCTCGATGGCCGGGATGTGCCCGCGCGTTCGGCGCTGACCTATATCGGCGAGACCGAAAAGCGCCTGGCAGCCATTAACAGCGCCCATAATGCGTCGTTTCGCATCGCGTCTGGCGGTGGTCGCATGTCGATCACCATGGATCGGTACAACGCCGACTGGGACATGGTTGCTCGCGGCTACAACTGCCACGTGCATGGTGTCGGGCGGCAGTTCGCCTCGGCGACCGAGGCGGTCGAAACGCTGTATCAAGAGTCAGACAAGGGCGATCAGTATCTTGAGAGTTTTGTGATTGCTGACGGCGGCGAACCGGTTGGCAGGGTGGAAAGTGGCGACGCGTTCATTCTGTTTAATTTTCGAGGTGACCGAGCTATCGAGATTTCGCTTGCGCTCGAGCGCGATGACTTCAGTCAGTTCGACCGCAATGCTCACGGCAAGCATCCGGACATTTATTACGCGGGCATGTTGCAGTACGACGGTGACGACCTGATACCGGCGAACTATCTGGTCAATCCACCGGTTATCGATCGCACCATGGGCGAGTACCTGTGCGAGGAGGGCGTTCGGCTTTTTGCTATCAGCGAAACGCAGAAATACGGACACGTAACCTATTTCTGGAACGGGAATCGATCCGGCTACATCAACGAGACGCTGGAAACTTACGTTGAGATCCCTTCAGACAACATTGAATTTAATCTTGCGCCGGCGATGAAGGCTGTAGAGATTGCCGACAGGACTGTTGAGCTGATCGAGAGCGGGCAGTTTGAATTCGGGCGTCTGAACTTTGCCAACGGCGACATGGTAGGTCACACCGGCGATCTTGCGGCAACCATCGAGGCCATGGAAGTTGTCGACGCGTGCGTTGCCAAAGTCATAGAGGCCGTTCGAAAAGCCAACGGCGTGTTGATCTATACCGCTGACCACGGGAATGCCGATGTGATGTACACCGAAAAAGACGGTCAGCGCACACCCAAAACGTCCCACACGTTGAACAAAGTGCCCTTCGCGATAGTTGATGCAGGTTTCGACGGCGAATACACACTGGCGCCACCTCCGGATGCCGGTCTCACGCACATCGCGGCCACAGCGCTTAACCTCATGGGCTACGAGGCGCCGGGCGACTATCAGAAAGGGCTGCTGCAGTTTTCGTAGAGTCTCGACTTATCGCGCTATTAGCGTGACGCGGTAACCGCAGCTTACTTTCGCTGTTACGATTTTCTGAATCTTTGGCCAAATTCGAAGCCAGTTCCGGAGGCGATCGCCAGATCGTGGCCTCCGGGAAGTCTGTGTCTATGGCCAAAACAGTGATCCCAGTTTGCGTGTCGATTCAGTAACTGAATCGAGGCCTCGCACATTTCAGGCTTCGGCATGCAGTGCATTCGGAGGCGCCACGATCCGTGAAAGGCGCTGGCTTCCTGTGGATGCCACAGTCTCGTAGCAACCGAAAACTGGATATCCCCTG
>CALHMG010000258.1 GCA_938034705.1 uncultured Gammaproteobacteria bacterium | reverse complement strand
TGAGTTCGACGAAAAGACTTAATGCACCGTCGTTTCATTTCCGCAACGCAGTCCGGGCGTACTATCATTAAGCCATGACGTCCTGCGCCGCCACCGGAATTTCTTACGGGCCCACAGCTGATCCCGAGCACGCCGCCAAAGCGGTGAAACAGGCGCTCGACAGAACGGGTCGATCCTCCGCAAGCGCGGTCGTCCTGTTTCTGACACCCGAATACGCCCACACGCCCGATCGTGCGTTACGCGCCGCCGCTCGCGCGGCCGGCTGTACTCAGATTGTGGGCTGCACGGGGGCCGGCATTCTCACCGAAGACGAGTGGCTGCTCGACGCAACCGGCGCCGCCGCCATGGTGCTGCACGAACCGGTTTCGATATCACACCGACCTGGCCAGCTGAACGTCAGCCTTGATCTGACAACGCCGGAGGCGATTTCTTCTGAATGGATCGATTCTTCGGCGAGCCGGTTTGGCGCCGTTGCCGCAGACGTTGTTGGCCAGGGACCGTTCACCGTATGGCGCTCGGGTCGCCCGGCCGAAGACGGTCACGTTGAAATGTTTTTTCAGGGCGTTGACGGCGCCATGGGAATTTCCCAGGGCATTCGCATGCTGACCGCGCCGGTGGCCGTTGGTGAAGTCGACGGCTATGACGTGCTGCAAATTGGCAAACACCCTGCGCTGAGTGTCCTGACCCAGGCCCTGCCGTTCAGCGTTGGCGACAGCGAACCGTTTCCGTTACATCTGCTGATGTGCGGCGTTACCTTTGGCGACCCGGAGACCGCGGTCGCCGACGGCCGATTCAAGCTCAACCATATTGTCTCCGCCAATCGCGAGAACCGTTCGATCACGCTGTCGAGCGCGCTGAATCCTGGAGAGCGCCTGTTCTGGGGCATCCGCGACAAACTTGCGGCAGAGCGGGACATGGAAAAGAAGATCACCGCGCTTGAAACCAAACTCGCCGGCAAACCCGAGTTCGCCATGCTGTTTCCGTGCATTACCCGCGGCCCGTCGTTCTACGGCAACCGTGACCGCGACATCGAAATCCTCAAGAACCGTTATCCCTCGATGCCCGTGATCGGCTTTTACGGCAACGGACAGATCGCACCGCTGTCGACCGGCAGCCACCTGTATCAGTACAGCGCCGCAATCGGCCTGTACCGATCGTCGAATCGCTGACACCGTCATGATCTATTCCCAGGACAGAGGTTCGATGCGCGACGTGTTTTTCAACGCGTGGAGCAAACACGAGAACGGCGAGGTGATGGAACCGATGGATTCGATGATCGTTTCGGTCATCACGCTGCACCCGGAATACCAGAAGATCGTCTCCAACCCGCGGAAAAACCGCGATCGCGATCACTTTCCTGAAGCCGGGGATACCAATCCGTTCTTTCATATGGGCATGCATCTGACCGTCATGGAGCAGGTTGGCAGCGATCAGCCGGTCGGGGTTCGCTCCTGCTATCAGGCGCTTGCCAAACGTTTTGGCAACGAACACGACGCTGCCCACGCCGTAATCGAATGTCTGAGCGAATGGCTGGCCGAAGGCGAGCCACTCGATCAGAGCGTCTACCTCACCCGGCTGAAAAGCGTCGCCGGGCTCGCGTTTTAGCAGTCGATCGCGGGCCATAACCCGAACACCAACAGCATCAGACCCCAAACGCATGAACAAGTTCAGCACGGGGTCATTTCGTAAAAGTCGTTCTTTAATCGGGATTTTCGCCGGTATCCCGTGTCTGAATTGTGACGACAGTTATCGACGGCTCGCGTATATTCGGGCGAAGTCCATTCAGCGGAAATGATGAATTGAACATCTCTGTAACGGCTAAACCAGCCCAGGCGACCAGTGAACTCGACGCAAACGCTCGACCTCCGAGAACAAGCTTTCTGAAAACGGTGATGCAGAGCGGCCACGGGCGACTCCTCAGAGATGAGCTGACCGAGCTGCAGATCAACGTCGGGTTTCTCTGCAATCAGGCCTGCGAGCACTGCCATGTTGAGGCCGGCCCGAAACGCACCGAGATCATGACGCGAGAGACCGCGGACCAGATCTTGACCTGGGCTCGCGCCAACAACATCAAGAGCGTCGACATTACCGGTGGCGCGCCGGAGATGTGCCCCGAGTTCAGATACATGGTCGACGAATTTCTCGACATGGGCGCTCACGTGATCAGCCGCTGCAACATCACGGTGCTATACGAGCCCGCCGGTGTCGGTCTGGCGCAGTGGTATGCCGACCGCAAGGTTCACCTGATCTGCTCCATGCCGTGCTACACCAAGGAAAACGTTGACGCCCAGCGCGGCAAAGGCGTATTCGACAAAAGTATTCAGGGGCTGATCGATCTGAATGCCGTGGGCTACGGCGTGCAGGACGATCTGCAGCTGGATCTTGTTTACAACCCTGGCGGCGCGTTTCTGCCACCGTCCCAGGAGTCTCTTGAAACCGACTATCGCCAGCGACTGCTTGACGACTTCGGTATTCGGTTTACCAACCTGCTCGCGCTGGCCAACCTGCCGGTAAAACGATTCGAGCATTTTCTTGAGCGAACCGGACAGCTCGAGGACTATCAGGACCTGCTTGAAGAAAACTTCAACGCCACTACCGTTCCCGGCCTGATGTGCAAGCGCACGGTCAGCGTCGACTGGCAGGGCCGTATCTACGACTGTGACTTCAACCAGATGCTGGAAATGCCTGCGGGCGGGCATCGCGAGCGATATCTCTGGGATATTGAAGCGGCCCAGATGAAGGACGAGCCGATCGCGACGGACAAGCATTGCTTTGGCTGCACCGCCGGCGCGGGCTCAAGCTGCGGCGGCGCACTGGCCTGATCCGCAAAACTAAAGTCCAACAAAAGCCCGGCGCAACCGCCGGGCTTTTTTGGTTCTGCAACACCAATCAACGGCGCTTTAGAACTCGCGAACCTGAAACGGCGACTGCCACGCGTTGCCGGTCTGCTCGGGCGCGCCGTACCAGACATTGCTGGTGCCGGCACCGAGAAACTCAACACGGCAGATACCGATATCGAACGCCGCGTTCTGGGTAAACGGCAGACTGATCAGACTGATGTCGTTGAATGCCGAGCCCGACCAGGCACTCAGTGGAATCTCGATACTGAACCAGCTGCCCGTCGCGCCGCTGATATAGCTGCCGAGCGCTACGCCGTTGCCACCGCCGCCCGGTGACATTTCAAGCCTGTCCCAGTCGGTGTTGCCAAAGTCACGCAGGACCAGCTTCACGCGGTCCGCATTGTCCGCTGGACTGATGCGTGGACCCCACACGTTCGATGCGTTGTGTCCGAGCTTGAAGTGATTCCACGTCGGCGTTGCGTTGGTCACGCGAATGTAGCTGTCGCAGGTCGCGGTACCGTCACCATCTCCGCCACCATCGCCATCGCCATCGCCATCGCCATCGCCATCGCCATCGCCATCGCCATCGCCATCGCCGTCACCGTTACCGTCACCGTCACCGTCACCGTCACCGTCACCGTCACCGTCACCGTCACCGTCGACGAGCATGGCGTCGAAAGCGCTGTCGTAAACGTTGTCGGTCATCGAGCCACCGAACCAGACGTAGGGAGCGGATCCGCCAGTGAACGCAACGCGCGAAACGCCGATATCAAAAGCGCCCGCCCCCATCGCCCACGGAATACTGATCTGGGAAATATCATTGAATGATCCTGAAGGCCAGCGGTCCAGCGGAATGTTAATGGTGAACCACCCGGTTGCACCGGCCGGCACATACTGCCCCAACCCAACGGCGTTGCCACCAGCGCGGATGCCGAGCTTTGACCAGTCGGTTGCGCCAAACGCTCTGAGCGTCACCGACAACGTTGTCTGTCCCAAGGCGGGCGAAACCTGCGGTCCCCACAAATTGAAGTTATTGGCACCGAGCTTGAAGTGACTCCAGCCACCGTTGCCTGATCTGATACGCAGATGCGAAGGACCCGTGCCGCCGCCGTCACCTGTGTAGGTTGCCGACAGCGTCTGATCGCTCGCCGCAACAACAATGTTGTGCAGCCGTGCACCGCCGTCAGACCAGCTGGCGAACGACTGTCCGCCGGGCGTCGTCGAAGGCGCTGACACCGAGCGCTGCCCACCTACCGTCGTCGTCACCGTAAACGGCGTGACCTGGGTATTTCCGGAGTAGTCGATGGCAACACCGCGTGGATTTGAGTCGATGGTGTAAACCACCTCACGCGGAAAGAGATCCGTGCAGTCCGTATCGGTGAGGCCGCTCGCATCGGTTGCGGTCAGACACAGCTGGATGTAGCTGTTGTCGTCATGATCAACGTAGTTGAACGTGCCTGCGCTGCCGGTCGCCGCAAAATAGTCCGGGTGCGTGTGCGCGTTATGAAATATCACGGCGTTCCACTGTAACGACCCTGCGCCGAGCGTGCCCTGCTCGGGATCGGTCGCGATACCCTGAAACGAAATCGTGTCGCCGACCGTAAACTG
>CALHMG010000257.1 GCA_938034705.1 uncultured Gammaproteobacteria bacterium | reverse complement strand
GCCGTGCCACAGGCTCTGAAGACCGAAATTCCGGGCTTGCGCATCGGACACGGGTTCGCTCCACCAAAGATCGCGGCCAAAGTACAACCGCCGGCGCCCGCGGCGCCCGCTAAAACCCGGGCTGCCGTCAGCAGACCGGCTGCGCCCGAAACGATGCCGGCCCCGGGCAAGCCGGTGGCCAACGGTAATCGATCAGGCGTAGTCGTTGACACAGCACCGCAGCGCGCACCGGCCCGTCGTCAACCGGTGGCGCGTGTAAACCAGCCGGTTCCCCAGAATGTTCCTCAGCCGGTTCCAGGCGGACTCGCGCCGGCAAAACAGCCGCTACAGCCGCCGGGCCCGCCGCCTGCTCCGGAAGGACTGGTAGCGTCCGCTGCGCCCGAATCAGGCGGCAGTGGCGTGAGCGCAGTTCCTCAAGGTAACCAGCGACAGCAGGTCGCCGCGCAAGACAACGGCGAGGTTCAAAGCAGTGATGATCTTCCATCGTCAATGCGTCAGCAGCTGCCACAGATGGCCCTTAACGTTGTGTCCTACTCACGCAATGATGAAAAGCGTTTTGTGATGATCGACCAGAAGATCTATCGCGAAGGCGAATCAGTGCCTGGCGGCATGACCATTGAAGAAATCACCGAAGACGGGCCTGTCATGACGTGGCGCGGCCGCCGCTTCCTGATGCGGCCTTAAGCCCGGCGAAGTCGAACTAGACTTCCTCGCCGGCGAGATACATCCAGGTTTCGATCACCGTATCCGGATTCAGTGACACGCTCTGGATGCCTTCTTCCATGAGCCATCTTGCGAAGTCCGGGTAGTCAGACGGGCCCTGACCGCAGATTCCAACGTACTTGCCCTGCTTGCGACACGCCTGAATCGCGCCATGCAGCAGCGCTTTGACCGCCGGATCTCGTTCGTCAAACAGATTTGCGACCAGCGACGAGTCTCGATCCAGGCCGAGGGTGAGCTGGGTCAGGTCATTGGAGCCGATCGAGAATCCATCGAATCGTTCAAGAAATTCGTTCGCCAGTATCGCGTTGGAAGGCAGCTCGCACATCATCACAATCTTCAGATCGTCCTGACCGCGTTCAAGCCCGTAGTCCGCCATCAGCGCGATAACCTCGTCAGCCTGCTCGAGCGTGCGTACAAAAGGCACCATGAGCCACACATTCGTGAGTCCCAGTTCCTGTCGAACGCGCAACATCGCCCGACACTCCAGTTCAAAGCATTTGCTGAAGCTGTCGTCGACGTAACGGGTCGCTCCTCTGAACCCCAGCATCGGGTTTTCTTCTTTTGGCTCAAACTGTGCGCCGCCGACAAGGTTGGCATACTCGTTGGATTTAAAATCGGACAGCCGGACGATCACCGGTTTGGGCGCGAAGGCAGCGGCGATTGTGGCGACTCCTTCGACCATCTTGGAGATATAGAATTCGACGGGATCATCATAGCCTGCCATTCGACTGTCGATCTGGGACTTAACTTCTGACGGTACGGTGTCGTACTCGAGAAGGGCGCGTGGATGAACGCCGATCGTGTTGCTGATAATAAATTCAAGTCGCGCCAGACCAACGCCGTCATTGGGAATGCGCGAAAACGCAAACGCGCGATCCGGGTTGCCGACATTCATCGAGATCTTGAAGGGAATGTCAGGCATCTCATCGAGGTCGATGCGTTCGATCTCAAAATCGAGCTGATTTTCATAGACGAACCCGGTATCGCCTTCGGCACAGGAAACGGTGGCGTTTGACCCGTGGGCCAGTTTTTCTGTTGCGTCGACGCAGCCGACGATTGCAGGCACGCCCAACTCCCGCGCAATAATCGCGGCATGACAGGTCCGTCCACCGCGGTTGGTCACGATGGCCGAGGCTCTTTTCATCACCGGTTCCCAGTCCGGGTCGGTCATGTCGGTGACCAGAATATCGCCGTCTTTTACCTGATCGAGATCTTTGACGCTTGGCACAATGCGAACGGTGCCGGCGCCTATACGCTGTCCGATCGAACGGCCTTCAACCAGAATCTTGCCTTTTTCGTTCAGACGGTAACGTTCGAGAACCCTGGCATCGGTGCGGCTTTCGACAGTCTCGGGTCGTGCCTGAAGAATATAGAGTCCGCCATCAATGCCGTCCTTGCCCCATTCGATGTCCATCGGCCGCCCATAGTGCTTCTCGATGGTGATGGCCATGGACGCAAGCTGCTCGGCTTCACTGTCGGTGATAGAGAATCTGCGCTGGTCATCGGCGTCGACATCGACGGTTTTTACGCTGTTGCCGGGCGTTGAGTCCCCGGAGTAGATCATCTTGATCTGTTTCTGTCCGAGCACGCGACGCAGAACACCTCGTTTGCCTGCCGCGATGGCGTTTTTGTAAACGTAGAACTCGTCAGGATTCACCGAGCCCTGCACCACGCACTCGCCAAGTCCCCAGCTGCTGTTAATAAAAACTGCATCCGGAAAACCGGACTCGGTATCAATCGTGAACATGACACCGCTGGATCCGCTGTCGCTGCGAACCATGCGCTGGATGCCCGCCGATAGCGCGACATCTTCATGTGCGAACCCCTGATGTACGCGGTACGAAATCGCACGATCGTTAAACAGCGACGCAAAGACTTCCTTTACCGCATGCAGCACGGCATCAGCACCGGTGACGTTCAGAAACGTCTCCTGCTGCCCGGCAAATGAAGCTTCCGGCAAGTCCTCGGCCGTGGCCGACGATCGTACCGCTACCGACGCGTCGTTTCCGTCCACCGCCAGAGACGCGTACGCATCGATAATCTCCTTTTCAAGAGACTTGGGTAGTGGTGCATCGATTACCTGTTGGCGTATCGCCGCACCGGTACTGGCAAGCTTCGTTACGTCGTTAACGTCCAGACTCTTGAGCGCGGTTGCGATTGAATCGGCCAGGCCATCGTGCGCGAGAAATTCTCGAAAGGCTGTTGCCGTCGTCGCGAATCCTCCGGGCACCTTGATACCGGCTTCTGAAAGATTGCTGATCATCTCGCCGAGAGACGCGTTTTTGCCGCCTACGTCGGGTACATCGTTCATACCCAGTGTTTCAAACCACCTTATAGCGTCGCTCATCACGTTCCCCTGGTTACGGTGCTAGGCACTGCAGCTTTGCAGCGTGTCTTTGCCGGTACCCCGATGTTAGATCATTGACTGGCCAGGCGGCTGTAACCTGCACAACAAACGGGTGCCGATCCACCGCCGACCGGGGTTTATCTGCCCGTGAATGTGTTCTTTTGTCGACGGTGTTACCACCGTCTGGCAGGTTGCAATTTTAATGTTGTTTATTGCCGATGCTAATTTTTACCGCGACGTCTGGTACATGGGACAATCCCCCGGTGGCGCTCGTTCTCAATCGCGTGGCCCGATTTCATTGCAATCAGAAACAGGGGGGCGCTTCCCATGGGCACAAGGACCGTATTCATCATCTCGGACAGGACCGGTATTACCGCTGAAATGCTCAGCCACAGTCTGCTTACGCAGTTTCCGGGCATCGAGTTTGACTACCGAATTCTTCCGTTTGTTGACGACGAAGCGAAGATCGCGGCAGCCAAGCAGCAGATAGACGACGACGCGAAGGAAAACGGTGTCAAGCCGATCGTGTTTACAACGCTGGTAAACGACAACCTCAGGTATCTGCTCTTTGAAGCAAACGGCGAGTTTTTTGATTTTTTCGATCGCTATATCGCCCCGCTTGAGCGAGAGCTGAAGCAGACATCATCCCACCGCGTTGGTGAATCCCACAGCATGAGTGACGCGAAAAAATATACGTCGCGAATCGCTGCTGTGAACTTCAGTGTGCACTGTGACGACGGATTGCACCCGGGTGACTATGAGCGTGCGGACGTAATTCTTACCGGCGTCTCCCGGTCCGGCAAGACGCCAACAAGTCTTTATCTGGCACTTCACTTCGGCATTTTTGCGGCGAACTATCCCATCACCGACGACGAACTGGAGGCGTCCACGCTTCCGAAGATTCTCCAGCCGTTTCGAGACAAGGTTTATGGGCTCACGATCGACCCGGTTCGACTACAGCAGATTCGATCCGAGCGCCGGGCCAATTCTGCCTATTCAGAACTTTCACAATGTCGCTACGAGGTTGGCCAGGTCGAACAGATTTATCTGGCCGAAGGTCTGCCCAATCTGAACGCCACGGTCATGTCGATTGAGGAAATCAGCGCGACAATTATTCAGGACCTTGCCCTGAATCGCGAGATTTTCTAGCGTCGATCGAGAACCAGGGCCGTGAGGCTTTTGAGGTACCGCGTTTCGATCATTGCCGGGTGCACCGGGTGATCCGCGCTCTGTGAGCCCTCTCTGATGATCTGAAGTGATCGATCCGAATCGAGGCTCGATTTTCGAAGGACGTTCACCATGTCGTCGCGACTCGCGTGATAAGAGCAAGAGCAGCTCACCACTAGTCCGCCCGGCACGATCAACGACAGCGCTGCGGTGTTGAGTCGCTGGTACGCGGAAAGACCTTCGCGGGTGGCTTTCTTGCGGCGTATGAAAGCCGGGGGGTCAAGCACCACGACATCGAACTTGCGATTGGATTTCTTCAGGTCACGCAGTCCGTCAAATGCATCTGCCTCGATCGTTTCAAGTCGGTCGGCGACGTCATTAAGCGATGCGTTGTCCTTCGCCATTTTCAGGGCGTCAGCAGAGCTGTCGATCGCAGTCACCGATGTGGCTCCATGTTTCAGGGCGGTGACTCCCCAGCTGCCGGTGTAGCTGCAGACATCGAGGATCTTTTGGCCTGATGCAATGCGCGCGAGTGCCGCACGGTTGTCACGCTGGTCGTAAAACCATCCGGTCTTCTGTCCGTTGACAACGTCGACGTGGAATCGGGTGTCGTTTTCCACGATTTCGACTGAATCGGGGAGCGTGCCGTCGATAACGCCGGAGCTGGCTTCAAGGTTTTCGAGGCCTCGTGCATGGGAGTCGCTGCGTTCGACTATCGCTGCAGGTTTGAGCAACTTTTGCAGCGCCTGAACCACGAGCGGCTTTAGCCGATCCATGCCGGCGGTGTTGCACTGGATCACAACCACGTCACCGTAGCGGTCGATAATCAGTCCAGAGAGCGCATCGCTTTCAGCGAACGCGAGTCGGTAAAAAGGTGCGGCGAATAATGCGTTGCGCATATCGAGCGCCTGCTCGATGCGCCGATGGATGAACTCGTCGTCAATCTGATCTCGTTTCAGGCGAGTCAGAATCCGTGCCGATATCAACGGATGTGGATTGACGTATCCACGACCGATCCACTTGCCGATGTGGCTGACAACATCCACGAGCTGGCCCGGTTCAAATTCAGTCATCGGGCTGCGTGCGGTATCGACTTCATTGCTGTAGACCCACGCGTGTCCCGCGCGAAGTCGGCGGTCTTCGTTTTTACGGAGAAACAGTGGCGGAAGTCGATCAGTCATGACACGTGGCTTGTGCGCGAAACGGCCGGCGACAGTGCGCAATGTCTCGATTGATGTCAACCATCGAACGCAGGAGGGACCGGGTTCTGGTGTAGACTCGGGTCGCCCTCGAGGACCCCCTGATGACCGATCTTCCGACTGATAAATCTTCTGACTCTCCAAATGCCGATTCTCCGGGAGGAGCGCTCCCTGGAACGGGTCGTGTCGGTTTTGTCAGTCTCGGGTGTCCGAAGGCGACCGTCGATTCCGAAATGATTCTCACCCGATTGCGGGCAGAGGGGTACGAGATTACGCCAAGTTATACGGACTCCGACCTTGTTGTCGTCAACACGTGCGGCTTTATCGATGACGCTGTCGCCGAGTCTCTGGAGGCGATTGGCGAGGCGCTTGATGAAAACGGTCGAGTTGTTGTCACCGGATGTCTCGGTGCAAAGGGCAGCGTTGTAAAGGAGACGCATCCCTCCGTCCTGGCCGTCACCGGACCCCAGGCGGTGGAAGAAGTCATGGAAGTGATCCACCAGGAGCTGCCACCCGCTCATGATCCGTTTACGTCACTGGTGCCGCCGGGAGGCATCAAGCTGACCCCGCGCCACTACGCGTATCTCAAAATTTCCGAGGGCTGCAATCATCGCTGCACCTTCTGCATCATTCCTTCAATGCGCGGCGACCTGGTGAGCCGACCGGTCGGCGACGTGATCCGCGAGGCGCAGACGCTGGTTGGCGCCGGCGTCAAAGAGCTGCTGGTTATCAGTCAGGACACCAGCGCCTATGGTGTCGACACCCGATATCGGACGGAGTTTGTTGCAAACCGACCCGTTAAAACCAAAATGCTCGATCTGGTTCGTGAGCTTGGAGCGCTGGGCGTCTGGGTCCGGCTCCACTATGTGTATCCGTATCCCCACGTGGACGAGGTGCTCCCGTTGATGGCCGAGGGCGTCGTTCTGCCTTATCTGGATGTTCCTTTCCAGCACGCGAGTCCTCGAATTCTCAAGCTGATGAAGCGACCCGCCAGCGCCGAAAAGAATCTGGATCGAATAAGGGCATGGCGCGATGTCTGTCCTGATCTGACGATTCGCAGCACGTTTATCGCGGGCTTCCCCGGAGAGACGGACGCCGAGTTTGAAGAATTGCTTGAGTTTCTGCGAGAGGCCCAGCTCGATCGTGTGGGTTGTTTCGCTTATTCACCGGTTGAAGGCGCGCGCGCCAATGAACTTCCGGACGCGGTCCCAGAAGAGCTACGCGCCGAGCGAGTTGAGCGATTCATGCAGGTGCAGGCCGAAATATCTTCAAAACGCCTGCAGGCCAAATGTGGCAGCACCATGACGGTGCTGGTTGACGAGATCGAACCTGACAGTGGCATTCGCATAGCGCGTGGCAGCGCTGATGCGCCGGAAATAGACGGCGTGGTGTTTGTTTCCGGAAGTGATGCCGATGTCGGCAGCTTCATAGAAGTCGAGGTCGAAGACAGCGACGAACACGATCTGCATGCCCGCGTGATCTGACGCGCTGCGGTGCGCGCGAGCGCACGTTTTGCGGCTTTTGTGGATATTGCCCAGGCGGTTCAGCAACCGTTCAGGAGCAGTTCAGTGGTCATTCATTAGCTGAATCTATAGTTGTTTTATCGCATCCAAGAGCGATACCGAAGTGTCGAACAGACGCGTCGGACAACATTCAAGGCTATGAGGAACCAGGCAATGAACCAGATCCATATTTTACGTACCTGCGGCGCGCTAGCCGGTGTTTGCATGATTCTTGGCGCCTCGTCGACAGCATCATTCGCTCACAACACCAGCGTTGAGTTTGATACCGAGCACACCCACAGTACCGACCGTTACACGACGGTGCGCCCCGGCCGTCACGGTCAGGTGTACGGAACCCATCGACCGGTTTACCGGGATTTTGCAACCGCGGCCCTGCGTCTTGAGGAGTCCTCTGACAGATTTCGCGACGAAGTTCGTGAATTACGTCGTCACCGCCACGGTGATCGGGCTCGTGCCCTTGGCGAAGAGGCCCATCGTTTTGAGAACCTTGCGGACAAATTGCGTGACATCGCCCGTGACAACGACCGGTATCCCCGCAAGCGTCGCCATCTTCTTGCCGAACTGCGAGACTCAAGTGCGCGTATCGACTACCTGGTCAGCGCCTACACCCGTCGTGGAGAATTGATCCGTGACTGGCGTCGAGCGCGCAGCCATCTGGACAACGTGTACTCGAGCCTGCGTATTGACCCGAGCTATGGATACGGAGATCGATACGGCAGCGGGTATGGCTACGGTAACAAGGGCTACTACAGTCACTTTGACGGTGGGTATAACGAAGGCGGAAGCTACAAGTCACACGATTACAAACACAACAATCGACCAAAGCACAAGCCGAGTGCCAAGCCGAAGCCGCGTGTGCATCGCAACGTCGTCTGGGCATCCGATCAGGTCGAAGATGCATCGGAACGAACCAAGAACGCGTACCGTCACCATATCAATGCCAATCGCATCAAGCACAAGGGCTGGGCGCAAAAACTCAATGGTGAGTTCTCTGCTTTCGATCAGGCCGCTAACAGACTTCGTGCCAGCGTTCAGGCGGGTCGTGGCGCTCCTCGTAACCTGTACAACGAGTTACAGAATCGACGTGCCCGCATCGACAGATTGATGACCGGAAGACCTGTGGGACCTGCGACAAGGCAGCACTGGTCGACGGTGGTCGGTGCGTTGGGGACGCTTGGCAGCAACTATTGAGGGATTGACTCGACGCCGCGGTGCGCAGACAGAACCGGGCCGGGTTTACGTTCGGTCCGGGTTCAGCTTAAGTTCGCGGTGTTGAGTGCCGCCACCCCAAAACACGCCAACCAAAATACAAAAGGCCGGGCATGAACCCGGCCTTTGCTTTGCGCTGCGAACGCTGACCTTGTTCAGCGCAGCGTGGCGACCAGCGTCACGAGTGACGCGGCAACGACGCCGGTCACCAGCGTCAGAGGTACCCGCTGCTGTCGCTCGACCAAAGCGGTGTCGTAGCTGATCTGGCTTGACTCATCGAGCAGATTGGCGAGCATGGATGCGTCCCCACGCGGGACGATGGCAAGCGGTCTCACCGGCGTTTGTGCACGGCGCTTTGCGCGCGACAGTCTGGCGGGCTTGCCTGATCGGTTACGCTGCTTCATGTTCTTTTACCCCCTGACCTTAGTCGCCTGAATTCAGGCCGTATTGCGGTTGCGACTGACTGGTTGTTCGGACTCTTATGGGTGTGCAATCCGAGACAGACCGTTTTATTCCACCTGCTCTAAAGGTAGACAACTCTGTGATTCCTGTCACAGTTATTCGTGGTCATCGGTCGGATGAGCGGTGCACCCAGAAGTGCTTACAAATTAATCAACGCAGCAAAAACGCAATGGTTTTGCGCTAAATACGCCGAAAAACACCGAATTTTGGCTAAATCTGTATAATTCCGCGCGCCGCGGTGCGAAGCCACCATCCATCACGGGGCCCGATTCGCGCCTGTTGCGCCCCATTTCACAGCGAAACTGACATGTCCGATCTGTTGGACGAGATCTCGTCCAGACGAACTTTTGCGATTATTTCTCACCCGGACGCTGGCAAAACCACGCTGACCGAACAGCTGCTGCTGCATGGCGGGGCTATCCAGCTCGCCGGCACCGTCAAGGGTCGCAAGGCCGACCGGCACGCGACTTCGGACTGGATGGAGCTTGAGAAGCAGCGCGGCATCTCCGTCACGTCTTCAGTGATGCAGTTCATCTATGGCGATGCGATCGTCAATTTGCTGGATACGCCGGGTCACGCCGATTTCTCTGAAGATACCTACCGAACACTGACGGCCGTTGACTCTGCTCTGATGGTCATCGACGTCGCGCGCGGTGTTGAGGAACGAACGATCAAGTTGATGGATGTGTGCCGCCTTCGTGACACGCCGATCGTGAGTTTCGTCAACAAACTGGACCGCGAGGGCCGTGATCCCATCGAACTGATGGATGAGATCGAATCGGTTCTGAAGATTCAGTGCACACCGATGACGTGGCCAATCGGCATGGGGGCGTCCTTCAGGGGCATTTACCATCTTGGTACCGACACGGCCCGACTGTTTGAGGGACGCACCCGCATTGATCCTGGCGGCGGCACAATCGTGTCAGGTATCGACAGCGATGAAATGACCGAGGCCCTTGGTGATCTGGCGGACGATTTTCGAGAGTCCGTTGAGCTTGTTCGCGACGCATCGCCCAGGTTCGATCGCGAGGAATATCTCGCCGGCAAACTCACACCCGTCTTTTTTGGCTCGGCGTTGAACAACCACGGGGTCGACGAACTTCTGGAAGGATTCGTTGCCAACGCACCGTCGCCACTCGGTCGCGAATCTGAAGAGCGCTTTGTCGAGTCGTCAGAAGAGAAATTCTCGGGCTTCGTGTTCAAGATTCAGGCGAACATGGATCCGTCACATCATGATCGAATCGCGTTTTTGCGCGTTGTGTCCGGCGGGTTCGAAAAAGGCATGAAACTGCATCATGTTCGAATCGACAAGAACATAGCGGTCAGCAATGCCCAGAGTTTCATGGCCGCGAGAAGGGGGCAGGCAGAAGTAGCCTGTGCGGGCGATATTATCGGTTTGCACAATCACGGCACGATCCAGATCGGCGATACCTTTTCGACCGGAGAGAAACTCAAGTTCACGGGCATACCGAACTTTGCTCCAGAGCTGTTTCGCCGAGTCCGTCTGAATGATCCGCTGCGCGCAAAAGCGCTGAACAAAGGCCTCGACCAGCTTTCCGAAGAAGGCGCGACCCAGGTGTTCAGGCCGCTGGATTCAAACGACGTCATCCTTGGCGCCGTGGGAATTCTGCAGTTCGATGTTGTTGCGCACCGGCTTAAACATGAGTACAGCGTCGAGTGCGGTTTTGAAGCAGTGCCCGTGGCGACCGCCCGCTGGCTTAAGTTTCCCGACGCGGCGATGGAGCAGGAATTTCGTCGCAAGGCGAGTATCAATCTGGCTCTGGACGCGGGTGGCGCCATGACCTACATCGCGCCCAATCGTGCCAATCTGACGCTGACGATGGATCGGTGGCCCGACGTCGAGTTTCTGGCTACCCGCGAACTGTAGTCGCCGGCATCCCGAGTTTCGCGATGACGCAACTTCCGGAACTGAATTTGACGCCCGTGAAGCGCGGGGATGCCGTGGTGGGACGATACGCGCCTTCCCCGACAGGACGCCAGCACCTGGGGAATCTCAGGACGGCTCTGGTTGCCTGGTTGCAGACCCGTGTTGCCGACGGGATTTTTGTCCTGCGAATGGAGGACCTCGATACTGCACGTACCCGGCCGGGCTGCGCCGAAGAAATTCTGGAAGATCTTCGATGGCTGGGCCTTGACTGGGATGAGGGGCCGGACGTCGGCGGTCCGGCAGCATCGTATGTTCAGTCCGAGCGGACCATGATCTATCAAGACGCGCTGGATCTGCTTGCCAGTCACGGCGCGACCTTTGACTGCTACTGCTCCCGCAAGGACATCGCCCAGTCCGTCAGCGCACCCCACGGTATCGACGGGCCGGTCTATCCGGGAACATGCAGAATCAATACCGACGTGAAGTCCGATCGTGCCGCCGCGGTGCGGTGTGAGGTCGGGGAATCCGACGTCACGTTCACCGATGTCGTCGCGGGTGATCTCGAGTTTGATATGGCACGAGACGTTGGCGATTTTGTCGTTCGAAGGGCGGACGGTCTTTTCGCTTATCAGCTCGCGGTCAGTGTCGACGATGCATTGATGGGAATCACCGACGTCGTGCGGGGCGCCGATCTGCTCACGTCGACGCCGCGCCAGATCTACTTGCTGAAAACGCTGCAGCTGCCGGCCCCAACCTACTGGCATGTGCCGGTCAAGCACGACGTTGATGGCAACAGGCTTTCAAAACGTGACGGCTCGCACTCTCTCGTACAGATTCTCGAACACAACACGACGCCCGAGACCGTAGTCGGTCAGCTGGCCCACGAGCTGGGTCTGATCGACAGGCCCGAGGCGATTTCAACTATGGAACTGCGCGGCGAAGTTAAGAGCGACTCTTTCGTGACAACCATGCGGCGTCTTGGCTCCGCCGGGGAGGCTCCGTCTTGACTCCGTTTGATCAGATTCCGGATTCGACACTGCAAGATGCTCGCGTGGTTCTTACGGACCTCGATGACACACTTACCGACGGACCGCGGCTGCCGTCGCAAAGCCTGCGGGCGCTGGAGCAGCTGCGCGCAAGCGGTCTTGTGGTTGTTGTCGTAACCGGGCGCTCGGCCGGATGGTGCGATCATTTTTCACGACAGTGGCCGTGTGATGCCGTAATTGGTGAAACCGGGGCGTTCGCCTTTTGCAAAAATTCTGAAACAGGCTTTCGTTCAGAGATATTCGCCGACAGTGAGTCTGTCAGACAGGCAAATCGAGAAAAGCTGGACGCGCTTGGTGCAAGAATACTTGCAAGCGTGCCGGGCTCTGCGCTGGCATCGGATCAGCGCTATCGACTGTGCGATCTTGCGATTGATCTTGGAGAGGATGTGCCACGGCTTGCACCCCGGACAATCGAACTCGTGCTTAAGCAGTGTCGTGATGCCGGCGCCACCGCGGTCGCAAGCGCGTGTCACGTTAACGCGTGGTTCGGCACCTACGACAAGCTGTGGATGTCGAGGCGCGTTTTACGTGAGCATTTTGGAATCGATCCAGACGAAGATGGGGCCCGAATTCTCAGCATCGGTGATTCAGCTAACGACTTGCCAATGTTTCAGGGGTTCGAAAACTCGGTTGGCGTCGCGAACGTGCATGATCTGTCGGTAGCTGGCAGGCCCGTCTGGGTGACACGGGGTCGATCGGCAACGGGGTTTGTAGAGTTTGCCGATCGGATTCTCCGTGCTCGCGATGCGCGAGCAACCTGACGTCATTTGGTTTCCACCGTTATGGAAGAACCGCGTTCAAGTGATGTGCGGCGTGCCGCCATATATCGCTTGATATCGAGGGTCAGGTTTTTCGCTTCCGAAGCGGTCACGTAGAACACATCAAATCGAACCGTCTCAAGGTCCGGGCGACGCACCGATACACGACGAACAGTCGCGGGATTGAGTTCGATGCTTGCACATCGATCCGTCCGGCGAGTTGACTCGTCTGATCTTGTCGCCGGCTTGGCCGCCTCGGCAGAATTCAGAATTCTGATGTTGTTCGCCTGGCGTTTCGTCGCATTGGTTTTTTTCTGCGGCAGCACGACGACCGCGCCGTCGGATTTAATCGTGTCGATTCGGTAGATGTATTCCACTGGCACCGAAACGAAACCCGTTTGACCGTCGCAGTCGATCGTTTCGAACGTGATATTGAAAGCATTGGCGTCAGTAGACGTGCCAAGCGTGACGGCCGCGACCAGTGCGAGCGAAAGACGATGCATGAGAAGACCCGGTTGTGCGTATCAATCCTGTTAACGCAGTTCAGGCGCAACAGTTTGGATCTTTCAGGTGCGTGAAAATGGGGAAATCACCCGACAGGAGCAGGTGGTTTCCCCTCACGACGAACGAATGCGCTGGTCGCGCTGTCGTCAGTTTCTCGTCAGCAGTTCGGGGCGGGTGAAGAATTTTTTCAGTGCCCGATTCAGATGCCATCCGTCTTCGGTGCCACACATTTCACGAATGCTGTGCATACCGAGCTGAGGTACGCCGACATCCACGGTGGGGACACCCACCTCCGTCGCCGTGATGGGTCCAATGGTCGTGCCGCAGCCCATGTCGCTTCTGGCGACCATCGTCTGCATAGGCACCCGTGCCTCGGCGCAGAGGGTCTTAAACAGCGCACTGGTTTCGCTGTTGCTCGCGTAGCGCTGATTGTTGTTGACCTTGAGCACCGGGCCAGCGTTCAAAAGTGGCGCGTGTCGTGGATCATGTTTGTCAGAAAAGTTGGGGTGTAGCGCATGTGCGTTATCCGCGGAAATCATCACCGATCGGTCGATCGCCCTGGTGTATTCGGCGGTACTGCCGGTGAGGCGCTCGAGTACAGCGCGCAGGAAAGGACCCTGTGCGCCACACGCGGATGAACTCCCCACCTCCTCGTGATCAGTCGCGACCAGCAACGAGTTGTTGGTGTCGGGCGCTTCAAGCATCGCGGTGAGTCCAACCCAGCAGCTCATGAGGTTGTCCAGGCGCGCGCTCATCAGAAATTCATTGTCGAGACCTACTGTCGCCGCTCCCTGGTGGTCGTACAGGCAGATTTCGTATTCGAGGATTTCTTTGGTTTTGATGCCACGATGTTGCTGTTTGAGCTGCTTGAGTAGTACGTCACGAAAGTCCGGGGCTTTGCTCTTTTTCGACGCCGCAGGGTGGCCGTCGGCGTGGCAGAGGATCGGTGGCAAATGACGCTGCGCGTTGATGGAGCGATTCTTGTTTGCCTCGCGGTCCAGATGAATCGCGAGACTCGGAATGACGGCTATCGGTCTCTTGAAATCGACCAGCGCGTTGGCGATTGCGCCACTCGCGGTCTTGTAACTGACTCGCCCGGCCATTGAGAGATCTCTGTCAAACCATGGATTCATCAGTACGCCGCCGTAAGGTTCGACGCCGAGCTGTGACAGTCCAGCCGCATGATGCTCAGGATTGGGTTTTACTCGCAGACACGGACTGTCCGTGTGGGCACCGACCATGCGAATGCCGTGATCGACGATCTCCTTTTTGCCGTTCACGAAGGCGACGATCGATGAATCGTTACGGGTCACGAAGTATCGACCGGGGCTCTTGAGCTTCCAGTCTGCGCCTTCGCTCAAACGGGTGAAGCCGGCCTTCTCCAGCGTCTGTGCCATGTTGGACACGGCGTGCCAGGGTGATGGTGAGGTCGACAGGAAGTCGATAAGTCCCTGAAGAAATTCCGTCGATTTCATTGCGATTGCCAATCCTTGCGAAGTTCTGAATAAAGCCCGAACCCGTCTCAAGCCCGGGCTTAAGAGGTGTGTGCGGTCCGTGTGTCGTGGGGTTTGACCATGCGACCAATGCCCCCGAAGCATGGGCTACATTATACGATACCCGGACGAGGGACAGGATCGTGCTATGAACAGACGAAGCTCATGGAAGTTGATGGCGACACTGACGGCATTGTGGCTGACAACGGCGCTTGGCATTTCGACGCAGGCCCTGGCCGAGGAGCAGATTTCGCGATTTCACAGCGAGATCGATGTTCTCGAAGACGGACGGCTTGAGGTCACGGAACATATTGACGTGATTGCCGAAGGCAAGCAATTCAAGCGAGGCATCTACCGTGACCTGAAGCTCACGTTCGACGATCTTGAGGGTACCGCCCATACTGCCGGGTACGAGGTTCGCGAAGTCACGCGTAACGGCTTACCTGAAAACTGGTTCACCGAGCGCAATTCCGATGTTCTGCGAGTCTATGTCGGGAAAAAAAGCGTCTCGCTGGTGCCCGGCGAATATCGCTATACCATCCGTTATATCACCGACTATCAGCTCGGGTTTGGTCAGTATCACGACAGCCTTTACTGGAATGTGACCGGCAATGACTGGGCCTTCAGAATCGGATCGGCGAGTGCTGAAATCCGACTGCCCGGTGACGCGAATGATGTTCAGTTCACGGCGTTTACCGGCCTGTCGGGATCGAAGAATAAAGATGCGTACGTGTCCCAAAGCTCAAATGTGCTTCGTGCCGAAAGTCTCTCGGCGCTTGGGCCTGGCGAGGGACTGACGATCTATGCGAAATGGCCGGTTGGGACAATCGATCGACCGGAAGGTGTCACCAGATTCAGGAAACTTCCGGGCGTGACGGGTGTGTTCCACAGTCTTGGAAAATTTTTGGGCAACGGCATAGCGACTCTGGTTGCTCTTGCCCTGACGCTGACCGGTATTGGGTGGTTTTGGGGACGCCGGCCGGCGATCGAACGCAGCGCCGGGATCCGCAGGACGCCACTTGATCGGCTTGGGCCTGCCGCAACGCGCTGGGTCGATAGAGGCAGCTTCGATGCCGAGACGCTCAAAGCCGCTCTGGTTTCTCTCGCCGCGAAGGGTCGACTGACAATCAACGAAGAAGAAACAGAAAGATTTTTTGGTACGGCAACGACGATGAGCGTTGAAAAAATCGATACCGCTCATGGGCCTGCGCTGACGGGTGCAGAAACCGCGGTGCTCAACGCGATGTTTGCCTCCGGCAGAACCCGCGTGCCGATCTCAAAGTCTCACTACAGCACATGGGCGCGAGTGTCGGACCAGCTGGTCGAGAAACTGGAAGCAGACTACGCCAGCGAGTTTTTCGATCGAAATACCGATTTGATGTTCAAGGCAGGCGTAATCGCGGTCGCCATGTTTGGTCTGTGGATGCTGGTTCGTCCGGATAACGCGATGCCCTGGGTGTGGGTAGCCATTGCCTCGTTGGTGCTGCTCCTCCTGTTCTGTTTTTGCATCAACTCGACCACGGGTGCCGGACTTCAGGCACAACACGAAATCGATCGTTTTCGAAAGTACCTTAAAGGCGAATACCCCAATGCGCCGCCAGTTGATGCTAAAGAATGGGAACAGCTTTTACCCTACGCGATCGCACTGGGCGTGACCCAGGAGTGGACCGATCGCGCTGGATCGGGAACGACCCAGCCACGCTGGTATTCAGGTGCTCGATTCGCGAGTCTTGGCATCGCCGAAGCGCTGGCCGAGTTTGATGACGATCTTGGTTCCAGCGTCGCGCGGTCGTCGCGACCCAAAGCAAGCGAGATCTCGGCGGGTGGTGTGGGCGCCAGCGGGTTTTCGGGAGGCAGCTCCGGCGGTGGTGGAGGCGGTGGAGGCGGAGGTGGCTGGTAGCCTCGCCGATAGACGCAACTTAGCTTAAGGCAACCACGTCACCGTCGGCAGCGCGTCACCTTCGGTGTCGGGCTGCACGCGCAGATCGTCCCGCCTGGCTTCCAGTCCGGAAAAATCAAACAGGGCCGTGTCGGCAAGCTGTGACGGTTTGACGTTCGACATGGCTCTGAATATCGATTCGATTCGGCCAGGGTGTTCACGTTCCCAGCTTCTCAGCATTTTTTTGATCTGTACCCGTTGCAGGTTTTCCTGGGAGCCGCAAAGGTTGCACGGAATAATCGGATAGTTTCTGTAACGGGCAAATTTTTCTATGTCGGTTTCTCGGCAGTAGGCGAGAGGGCGTATGACGATATTTTTTCCATCGTCCGAAAGCAGCTTTGGCGGCATCGCCGACACGCTGCCTCCGTGAAACAGATTCAAAAAGAAAGTTTCTGCTATGTCGTCGCGATGGTGACCGAGCGCGATTTTGTTGTATCCGTGCTCTTCGGCATATCCATAGAGCGTGCCGCGTCGCAAACGAGAGCAAAGTCCGCACATGGTTTTACCCTCGGGGATGACGCGCGTAACGGTCGTGTAGGTGTCCCGATTGATGATGTCGTAGTTCACGCCACGTTCGCTGAGCCATTGGGGGAGTACATGCTCTGGAAAACCGGGCTGCTTCTGGTCCATGTTGATGGCGGTTATCTCAAAGGACACCGGCGCCTTGCGCTGCAGCGCGAGCAGCATGTCGAGCATCGTGTAGGAGTCCTTGCCGCCTGACAGGCACACCATGATGCGATCACCATCGCTGATCATATTGAAATCCTGAATGGCGCGTCCCACCTCCCGGCGCAAGCGCTTTTCCAGCTTGTTGGTGCTTACCGAACGTCGTGCGGCACCCGGTTTTTCGATCCGCAGGCGGGATGCGTCCGGCTGGACGGAAGTTGTTTCGGCTGAGTTGGTGTTTGAAGTCATTTGGGGGCGCAACTAACAGGGGGTGATTGTGATCGATATGCAACAAATACAGTTTATGCATGCCGTCGGGCCGCTTGGGTGCGGTTGGTTGTATCGCACTCAAGACTATGTGTAAATCATCCGGGTTAAAGTGGCCGGATTGACGATAGTTCACCTCGTCACGGTAGATCAGAGAACACCCGTGCCAGACCTGTTCTCTACAATTGAAGCGTCACCGGGAAACCACTTTGGAGTACTGGCAATCGTACCAGTGCGTCAAAACAACAAGATACCCACCCGTTCGGTGTTTGCCGTCAGTTTGCGGCGAACAAGCCGGGTAGAGATATCGCTGAATCCGAGTCTGAACTTGCTGTCTGAGTCTTCCAGTCAATTCGTCCGTCGTCGATCGATCCGAGCTGTCGGTCGATGAGAGTGTTTCGCTATCTCGGCGTCGCTTTGCTGTGCATTGTGCTGGTTATTGTGGGGCTCGTGATCGCGGTTCGATATGTCGACATCGACAGCTACAAGGACTTTATTGCCGGGAGAATAGAATCCGCTACCGGCCGCGAAGTCGACATTCGCGGAGAGATGAGTCTTGATGCGACTCTGAGCCCGGTTGTCGTCGTCAACGATGTCAGCCTTTCGAATGTTGCTTCCAGCGATGAGCCTCTGATGATTGAGGTGGAGCGTCTGGAGGCCTCTGTAAATCTTATTCCGCTGCTACGTGGCGTCTTCGAAGTGAACAGCGTCGACGTGCGTGGCGCACGTGTTGTTCTTGAAAAGGATGCGGACGGTAAACCAAACTGGCAATTCAGGGAGAAAAAGTCTGAAGGCTCATCGTTGATGCCCCAGCTGGATGTTCGCAGCGTCGCTGTCAACGACATTGAGATCGTCTGGGCTCCCGGAACTGAGCGCAAAGTAGTTTCGAGAATCGACAAGGGCCGATTCAAAATGGCCACCGTTGATTCGGAAGTGCGGCTTGATGTTGAGGGCGACGTCAACAATATTCCGGTAACCGTGCGCGGGCAGCTGGAGGGTCTGTGGGGAATGATCACGGGCCGTGCGGGTCAGGTAGATCTTCAGATCACGGCCGATGGAGAATCCGAGAGCGGGAAGATTGCTCTTAAAGGGGATGTACCCGCTCCAGGCTCTGATGGCCTCGTCGATCTGGAACTTGTGGTCGACAATTTTGATCCCGCCGTTGTCTCGGCGTTCGCGCCGATTGAGCTGTCACAACTTGGCCCGGTTTCCGGCACCGCGCGACTTGCGGGTCCGCTGGAAAACCCCGACCTCGAAAACCTGGATCTTCTGACGCACTCCAGTGACCTCAAGGCACGCGTCAACGGTCGTCTGCGCGAGATTTTCTCGGGCCGCGAGCTCGATGTCGTGGTTGATGTCCCAAATGCAATGCCGGCGAGGCTGCTGCCTGGCTTTGCCCAGCGTATTCCCGCCGGAGCGGTGTTTGTCGGTTCGAGCCACGTGAGTGGCAAGTGGCCGAGCTATCGCGCCGACTCTGTAGGCGCGAGTCTGAAAGTCGACAGCACCATGATCGAACTGAACGGGACGGTGGAAGATCTCGTCAACGTTGCGGGTGTGGACCTTGGCCTGAAACTCGATTCTGATTCACTGGCAACGCTCGGAAAGTTTGCCGGCAAAGTGCTCCCTTCGTTTGGACCCGTAACCGGAACGGGTCGACTCAAAGGCAGCAAAGACGCGTTTCGACTCGATGATCTTTTTGTTGACGTGTCGGACTCGAAATTCAGCGCGCTGATTCGCGGTGATGTCGAGAACGTCAGCGGCCCAAACGGCGTAAACATTGACGTGCAGATTGACACCACAGAACTCGAGTCAATCGCCGCAATGATCGATCGTCCCGAGATCGGACCGGGACGTGTTGTGCTTTCGGCAAAAGTTGCGGACGAAAAGTCCAAATGGATTGCGCGTGATGTTGTGGGTCGCGTGGTGACCTCCGGGGTTGAGCTGGATGTCACCGGCACGGTGACTGATCTCGTTGCCGCGCGTGAAATGGCGCTCGGATTTACGGTATCGGTCAGTAATCTGTCAGAACTCGATAGATTTACGGGGCAGTCGCTGCCATCGGTGCGCGACATCAAGGTTACCGGTGCCCTGACAGGCTCAAACGCTGATCTGGGAATCAAACTCGACGAAATTACAGTTGATGATCCACGTTTGACGGTTCGCGGCAAAGGGCAAATCGATAAGGTACTCGGTCAGCGCGAAGTCGACATCGAATTTGAAGTCAGCGCTGCCGAGGCAGGAGACCTTGGCGAGATTGCCAATGCCGAAATCCCGCGCGTTGGGCCCGTAACTGCCGAAGGTCGCATACTCAATGAGGGTGACGTCTATCGAATCGAAGGGTTCGATGCACGGCTGACTTCCCAGGAGCTGAAGGCCCACGCGGTTGGATCCATCGCCGACCTCGTCGCCATGGACGGTTTTGACCTCGAGGTTGATCTGAATGCGGCAACGATATCCAGTTTGCCCGTCGAACTCGGTTTTGTTCCGGGTGAGTACGGTCCGCTGGTGTTCAAATCCCACGTGACCGGAGGTCTCAAGACTCTGCGCCTGGTGGAATTCAATGCGGACCTTCAGGGATCCGGTGTTCAGTTTGACGCGACGGGAAATCTCGCGAATGTCTGGAATCCGGAAAATCTCAGCGTACGTGTAAACGTTGCCGCTGACTCTCTCAAGAGCCTGTCAGCAATAGCGGGGCGTAAGCTGCCGGACGTCGGTCCACTGAATCTTGATGCAAATATTCAGGGTGCGGCCGGACGCTGGACGGTCCAGGATCTGCAGTCAACGATGACGGATGATCGATTTTTATTAGCGCTCAGCGGCGCGGTAGAAGATCTGACGAGTCTCGCCGGCATCAAACTGAACGTTGATCTGGATGCAAAATCGGCCAAAGACGTTGCGGCGCTTTTTGACCTGCCGCTGGAGCTTGAACAACGGCTGATCCTTAAAGGCGAGGTGCGCCAGTCGGGCGAAACCATTCATGTCAGCGGCCTGCACGCTACGCTCGGAGACAGCGGCGTCAGTGGGGAACTCGAGCTGACGGGGTTCAATCGAGAAAACGAGTCTTCGAAGGTGCCCAAAATTAAGGGTCGACTTGAGTCGAACAACATCGACCTGAAAACAATGTTCCCGGAGCCGGACAAGACTGAAAAGGACCAGGAATCAAAAAAGGATCCTGACGCCCGCGTTTTTTCGACCGCGCCTCTGCCACTCGCCTGGATCAAAACCTTTGATGCTGATCTCAATCTTGACGTTGAGCGCTTTCGCTCCAACAGCATTGCCGCTCGCGAAATATCCACGCGGCTGATGATAAGTGGTGGCCGCCTCAGGCTGAACCCCGTTGATGCCCAGCTGTATGGCGGGATTGCGCGACTTCGACTCGAGGTCGATGCCGAACAGTCTCCCGCGCTTGTGGATCTGGAGTTCGAGGCAAGTGGCATTGACCCGGGGGCCGTGGGTGTACTGCGTGATGACAGTCCGATTGAGTCAGGTATCGCCGATATCAACCTTCAGTTGACCGGTAGCGGCGCCTCTCTTGCAGGAATTCTGTCGAGTTCCAAAGGTGAGGTGTTGCTGGACATCAAGGATCTGCAGTTGAGCAACACGACACTTGAAACGATAGGTGCCGATGTAACGTTGAACATCCTGCGAACGATCAACCCTTTGCTCAAAAAGGAGAACAACCTCAATCTCGGTTGTGCGATCGTTCAGGGCGATATTGACGACGGGCGACTCACCATCGAGAACACTCTCGCAACCCAGTCAAAGCGCGTTGCGGTTGTTGGCAGCGGCGTCCTGGACTTCAAGACGGAGCAGCTGGAGTTCGCGGTAACGCCGCGTCCGCGCAAGGGTCTGGGTCTTGGCGCGGCCAACTTTGCGCAGGTGGTGAAAATCGGCGGGCGACTGGCGTCACCGAAAGTAGAAGCCGACCCGGCCGGGTTTCTGAAAAGCGGGGCCAAAATTGGCGCAGCTCTGTATACCGGCGGACTGTCGGTGCTCGCAGAGGGTCTTTTCAACCGTCTTCAGGCGACGGACAACGTCTGTGATGCCGTGCGACGTACCGTGAAGGCGCGTATTGTCGGCCCGGCCTCGACACCGGAACAGACGACAAAAGAGGATGTCATAAAAAACTAAGTCGTTATTATTGATCCCTATGAAAGTCTTTTACTGTGATCACTTCGTTCTACCGCTTCCCGACAACCATCGATTTCCGATGGATAAATATGCACAGCTGCGACGTCGCGTAGACGCAGACACACGCGGCTGGTTTGAACTGGTTGAGCCTGCAGCGGCAACGGACGACCAGCTGGCGACCGCTCACACCGACAACTACATCAACATCGTGACGCAGGGTCGGCTGGACCCCGCAGACGAACGCGCACTGGGTTTCCCGTGGTCCCCTGAACTGGTTGAGCGTTCCCGTCGATCGGTCGGCGCGACAATCGATGGCAGTCGCGAGGCTCTCGATACCGGTGTGGCGTTAAGTCTTGCAGGCGGGACTCATCATGCGTACTCGCACAAGCCCCAGGGATTTTGTGTATTCAACGATTCGGTAGTTGCCGCTCGTGTGCTGCAGAAGGAAAAGCTGGTCGAACGGGTCGTCGTCATCGACTGTGACGTTCATCAGGGCAACGGCACGGCAGCGATCACGGAAGGGGATGAGAGTATTTTTACTTTCAGTATCCATGGCGCCAAAAATTTCCCGGTACGCAAAGAGCAAAGCGATCTCGATATTGCGGTGGAAGATTATGCGCAAGACGCCAGATATCTGGCGCTTTTACAGCAGGGGCTGGATACCGTTTTCAGTCGATTTCAACCTGATCTCGCGATCTTTCTCGCCGGAGCAGATCCGTTTGAAGAAGATCGATGGGGACGTATGAAACTCTCTCGTGACGGACTCAAGGCTCGGGACGATCTGGTTTTCAGGTATCTCGAGAAACGCGGTGTTCCGACGATGGTGACCATGGCCGGTGGCTATGCGCGCGACATCGGTGCAATCGTCGATATCCATTTCGCGACGGTGGAACGAGCCGCGCAGAGCAGTCTTGGCCGCTAGCTCTTGTTGTCGGGTACAATCGCGCGATGTCTGAAGGATCCATCGTGTCGCGAATAATCTCAACGGTAAAAGAAGCCGGACTTCTGCGCCAGCTGCTGTTTGCTCTCACCGTTTTTCTTGTGCTGATGGCGCCCCTGGCTTTTCTTGAAGAAAGCCGGGAGGGGTTCAGATTCTTCGCAACCGTCGTGGCACCGGCGTTGATTCCGCCAATGTTCTTTGTCTATCCGCTCGACATGACGATGTGCCTGGTGAAAAAAGACGGCGCACCGGAGCCGGTGGCAGCGAGGCTGTCGCGCATGATCAAACTCAACATGTGGTCGATGCTGGCGCTGCTCTGCGCGTGGCTGCCGTTCTTCTACTCGCTGCTTGCCTAGGCGCGTGCCTGAGGCACGCGCATTGTTTGGTTCAGGCCTTAAGGTGCTTGGGTAGCAGGTCCAGTACAGCCTTGGTGAACTCGTCGGTGTTGAGTTTGCCGCCGAGATCCCGGGTGCAGGTGCCTTCTTCGATCAGTTCCAGCATCGCCATGCGCAGCGCGTGACCAAGGTCATAGCGATCGATGTGGTCGAGAAGCATGCCGAAGGCGAGAAAAATCGCGGTTGGGTTAGCCAGATTCTTGCCCGCGATGTCCGGCGCGGTACCGCCGGCGGGATCAAACATGGCGATGTGCACCTGACGATCGGGTGTAAAAGAAAAGTTCGCGCTTGCGCCGGTGCCCAGGCTGCCAACGAGTCCTGATGCCATGTCGGAAAGAAAGTCACCGTACTCGTTAAGGACCAGAACGACCTGATAGTTGTCGGGAGCGATGATCACTTTAGCCAGCAAGGCATCAAACAGTTCAACCTGGTGCTCAACGTCCGGGTAGTTTTCGTTGACTTCGCGCACAACTTTTTCGAACAGACCGTCGGTCACTTTCTGAATCGTGTGCTTGCTCGATGATGTCATCGACCAGCCTTTCTTGCGCGCCAGCTCGAACGCGAATGTCGCAGCCTGTGCACAGGGTTCACGTTCAACCAGTCGCAAACTGACGGCTGCATCGGAACCGATAGTCTGGCCCGGGTCGTCGTAGGTGCCGCCGGTGGCTATTCGAACGATGTGTAGATTGACGTCTTCCTTGAAGTTTGTGTCGATGCCTTTGATCGAGATCGCCGGCCTGTAGATCACACTGAAGTTGCACTTGCGCCGGATCAGCGCGTTAGGACTGACGTTTTTGGTGACGGTCGGGTATTTCAATGCCAGACGCGTTCGATGCATATCGGCGGCGGCTTCGTCGATGACTTCTTCGCCGCGCTTTGTGCGGTTTTCGAGAGACCAGTCGAACTTGTTAAAACTGAAGTCGATTCCAGGCAAGGCTTCGGCAACGACGTGGACCGCTTCGGCAAGCTCTGGTCCGATGCCGTCGCCCTGGAGTTCGGTAATCTCGATTTTGCTCATGACTCTCGTATTCCGTGTCAGTGTTTTTAGGTCCGTTGACAGCACCCGCTGTCATCAAAGTTGAGTGTAGTGCAGTACGCGGGTTATGACTCGACCCCTGATGCCCTGAGCGCGACAGGCGGATATCCCGGTACGATGCGCGCGATCTTGTGTGCCCGGGGTTGCGCCGTCTTGCCAGCTGAAGAGCTTGCGTCAGGGCGGATTATGTCAGTCAGGGCGTGGTTGGAGCAGCTTTGGCAAGATCTTCCACAATCTCGGTGTTTGGCGTGAGTTCGAAGACCCGCGGTGATACGCGAACTTTCAGGTCCCGGCTGCCGCCGCCGAGCACAACGGATTCCCGCGTCATTACTCGGGCGTCAACCCACAGCGGCAGATCACCCGGTAAATCGAAAGGTGTCACGCCCCCGATAATCATGCCGGTAATTTGCGTAGTTTCTTCGGCCGTAGCAAACGACGCCTTTTTGGTGGCGAATTTTTTGCGTATGACTTTATTAACGTCGAGGCGACTGTCGGCGAGCAGCACACATGCGGCGTACTGACGCGGATCAGACTTGCCGACCACCAGTATGCAATTGGCGCTGTCCTCAACGGCAATATCGTAGTGTTCGCAGAAGGCTGCCGTATCGGCATACTGCGGATCGCACTGCATCAACTCATGTTCGATTTCGAGCGACGCGAGTGCAGCCTTGACCCGCTGATCCGGGGATTCAGACATCGACCAGAACCTGCTCAAGTGGTTTGCGGGTACTCACCGGTATTTCATCCGCGTAGCCGTACCAGACCAGGCCAACCAGCGTTTCGCGATCGGGATCTGCCCAGATGATTTCATAAAATTTGGGGTCCCGCGTGACAGGTCCGGTTGTCCATTTGGTACCAATGCCACTTGCCCACAGATACAGGCTGAGATTCTGGATCGCGCAGGAAACTGCGGCGTAGTCTTCAAGGAAGGTGTGCGTGTCATCGTTGCGGTCGCAGGTGACGGCGATCCAGCCAGGGATTGCGCTCCAGCGTTTGTCTTTTTTTGCCGCCGCCTCGTCGCCGCGACGCGCACGCACGAGTTCGGTATTCAGGCTTACCACGGCGTTTCTGGCATCGTCGGACAGATGATAGAAATGCCAGGGCTCCGTCAGATGGTGGTTTGGTGCCCACCGTGCGAGGTCTATCGCTTTCTCGATCGTTTCTCTCGGCGGCGTTTCGGGCTTGAAGAAATTGATAGTGCGCCGGGACTCCACCACGGCTGCGACCGTGCTGGCAGCATCGCTGGAGGGGGAAAACACGGAGGAGGCAGTTTCTGTCATAGTGTGATCATGCTGCAGTGGTTGTCGAATGTAGTCGCCGCAACGGGCCCGTCTCTCGACGCTGCGCGGACAGCCATTATAATCGATTGTCTGACTGGAAAACGCCTGGAATTGATCGCCATGAAAGCTGTTCTTTGCAACGCATTTGGTCCGCCCGAAACATTGACCGTCGATGAAATTCAATCGCAGCCACTGGGCGAGTCCGATGTGCGTGTTCAGGTGCATACCTGCGGCGTCAATTTCCCGGACACGCTGATTATCGAAGGCAAGTATCAGTTCAAACCGGACTTCCCGTTTTCGCCGGGTTCCGAGGCGGCGGGTGAGATTGTCGAAGTCGGCGCGGCCGTTGGGCACATGAAAGTTGGCGATCGTGTAGTTCGCTTCGGCACACATGGTGCCTTTCGCGACGAGCTCGTGGTGGCCGCAAGCGAAGTCGTACCGATCCCCAAGACGATGTCGTTCGAGCACGCGGCCGCTTTCATGATGACCTACGGAACGTCCTATCACGCGCTGGTTGATCGCGGGGAAATACAGCGCGAAGAAACGTTACTCGTTCTGGGTGCAGGTGGTGGCGTTGGGCTGGCCGCCGTGGAGCTGGGCGCCGCACTCGGCGCACGAGTCATCGCCGCAGCCAGCAGCAACGAAAAACTCAATGTCGCGCGTGCGAGGGGCGCGAGTGAAGTGATCAACTACGCCACAGAAGATTTTCGATCCCGTATCAAGGAAATCACACAGGGGCGTGGTATCGACGTTTTGTATGACCCCGTTGGTGGCGAACTCGCGGGCCTCGGTCTTCGAAGCATGGCCGTTGGCGGACGCTATCTTGTCGTTGGCTTCGCCGCTGGAGACATTCCGCAGTTTCCGGGGAATCTGCCGTTGCTCAAGGAGTGTCAGATTGTCGGTGTCTTTTACGGCAACTTTCGTCGACGTGAGCCGGAGCGGGCCGAGCAGAATCTGGCGCAGATGATGCATTGGTACAACGAAGGCAAACTGAAGCCTCACATCCACGCCAGTTTTCCACTTGAGCGTGTCGATGAAGCGATGGCCGCAATTACCGAGCGAGAAGTGATCGGCAAGGTATTGCTCAAGACACAGCACGCGAGCTGATCATTTCTGGCAGGCGGTCTGGCATCAATGAAAGATTCGTTCTTCTTTTTTGGCACGTTGTGCGATCCCGATGTGCTGGAGATCGTCGTCGGTCGACCGGTCGATCCCGCGACGGTGGTTCCTGCAACGCTTGCAGGCTATCGCGCCTGCGCGGTGATGCTTGACCGGGAGATGGCGCCGGTGCTGGTTAAAGATGAGCACGCCAAGGTGAGGGGTGTGGTGGTGAGTAAACTCACCGACAGTGATATTACACGTATCGCACATTTCGAAGGTCTGGACTACGAGTCAGGAGAATGCGAAGTGGTGCTTGATCAAACCCCGCCTTCACACCCGGATCGGTCGGTCACGGTAAGTGCCTGGCTGAGTTCCGAGTTTGCGCCCAAAACTTCAGTTCCCTGGGATCCGGATCTGTGGAGGCTTGAACACAAGCCGCTGTTTCTTGAGCTTGCGAAGAGCTGGATGTCGTTTTATCGGGAAGGTGACTTCGAAAACACCGACTTCGCCGCCGCCGATCGCGAATGGGACCGGGTTCGCAACAGCTGGCAGTCTGCGCCAGTTTCGGGCGAATGACACAATGACTGCTCAAACGCGCGCGCTGCTGGTCGATGGTCTTAACCTGATCCGACGGGTATACGCAGCCGTGCCCGGCGAACAGGGTAGTGACGAGCAGTTTGAATCCGCCGTGTCGTCGATGAAATCATCACTGTTGCGAGCGATCGACACGCATCAACCCACTCATGCCGTGGTTGTGTTCGACGGCAGTGGCGAAAGCTGGCGTCATCGGGAGTTCCCGGGATACAAGGCCGATCGCAAACCAATGCCTGAACGGCTGTCGCGTGGGCTGGACGACATCAAAAAGCAGTTTGAACTGATTGGTGTTGCGTCCATCGAGGTTGATGGCTTTGAAGCGGACGATGTCCTGGCAACGCTCGCGCGTGGCATTGCGGCGAGAGACGGTCGCAGCATCATTTTGTCTACGGACAAACACCTTTCCCAGGCTATT
This sequence comes from uncultured Gammaproteobacteria bacterium, assembly GCA_938034705.1. GTDB lineage: Bacteria > Pseudomonadota > Gammaproteobacteria > Arenicellales > CALHMG01 > CALHMG01. The sequence goes on along the minus strand of CALHMG010000257.1, from coordinate 2,308 downwards.
GCGCCGGGTGTGGTGGTTTACGATCACTTTTCAGACAAGCGCGTGGACGCGGCCGCGGTCGAAAAACGTTTTGGCGTGAGTCCAGCACTGCTTTCGACCATGTTTGCGCTTGCCGGTGATACCGGTGTCAGCGTGCCCGGCGTGAAGGGGGTTGGTCAGAAAACTGCCGCGACGCTTGTTGCCGAACACGGTGATCTTGAGTCGATTCTTGCGGCGGCGAGCGACATCCCCGGCAAACTGGGCGAGAGGCTGGTCGACGGTGCCGAGGATGCTCGACTGGCGCTGCGGGTTCTGTCCCTGAAATCGGACGTCGAGGTTGGCGCCAACCTCAAGGATCTGCGTTTCAGGCCGGGTGGTGAGTCCTGATCTGTAGCGCGCGTGGTGTTCGCGGATGTTTCAGCTTTTGCGCCGATAAAGAATGAAGGTGACGTCATCCGCGTGGGATGGCATGTCCGGCTTGGGTTCGGCGATTCGCTTCTGAACTGCATCCATAAGCGTACGACCAGCCTGAAGCAGGTCGCCCTTGCGCGTTATGTCGATGATCTCCTCAAGGTACAGATTGTCCCAGAGTCCGTCGGTCGCAATGATGACAGTGTCGTATCGCGATAGCTTGATCGGCATTCCCATCTGCACACTCATCTCCGCGGAACCGACGACGTTGGCAACGTAGTGACGCTCTTCGTGCGTCAACGCTTCATCTTCGTCAAGATAACCTGATTCGACGGCATAGCCCGTGGGCGAATGTGCGACGGTCTGCAGTTTGATTTTTCCGCGCTGGCCGATGACCAGAATCTGGCTGTCGCCGGCATAGTAGTTGCGCAGCGAGTCTCCATCGACCTCGGCGAGCGCAACCGTGGTCGCGTTGCCAAGTCCTGTTTTCAGAATCTTGTTATTGGATTTTTCCAGCGCGTCGAGAATAGCCCCGCGCATCGGTCGCGCCTTGAGATCAATTTTGGCTACCGCGTTGACGAGGGTTTTGACCAGTGCACCGGACGCGGCATCGCCGGCGGGCAGTCCGCCGAGGCCGTCCGCAACCGCAAGCACCGCGACGCCGTCCCGGGCTATGGCCGTGGCGGAGTCTTCGTTACCGGTAGTCTTTTCTGGCGACGCGTGTGATGCCATGACGCATTGGCCGCCCGCAACATCCATGTGTTCGAAAACGGCATCGCCACGAGCAACCACGCTGCCATCCGTGAGTGTGGTTAGCTGCTCAGTCATATCTGCTGGCCCTTGGGCGCCCAGATCGTTAATCCCAGTCTATATTCTCGATGAATATGCGCAGTTGTCGAGCGGTTCTGAACTTTTTAAGGATCAACGACTGTTTCAGGCCACAAACTATGGCTTTTATCTCGTCTGGCTGGTTTTTGTAGTACTTCTTGCCGCCCAGGATGTCGTAGAAAATGCGTATCAGGCAGACGACGTCGAAGTTGATATTCGCTGAACTGGCCCCGCCCCAGTGGTACATATCGAGCAGTTTGACCTCAAATCCGATGCCGCGACGGCGCACGATGATGTTGTCGGTGTGCAAATCGCCGTGGTATTCGCGATTTCGGTGGATGCATTCGATGCCGACACAGAGCTCGTGCAGCATGTGCAGAGCCATAAACGGCTGCAGGCGTTTGCCGGGCTGGTGCTTGAGGAATTCCGAGAGCATTTCGCCTTCGACAAACTCCGACACGACAAAGTTGATCTTCTGAAAATCAAAAATGCAGCTGTCCTGGGTGTGGTACTGGAGGACGATCGGGCAGTGGCGAAGCTTGTGGAGCTTGCGTGCGTAAAACCGAACCGACTTGTCCTTTTTGTTGCGTTGGGGGAAATAGAATTTGGCCGCGCGTTCGATGCCGGTGGTTTTTTCACGAATCAAATAGACTTCGCCTTCCCAACCTGAGCCGAGCAGGCTGACGATTTCGTATTTATCAGAAATCAACGTGCCGGGTTTCAGCGCGAAGGATTTGATAGCGGATTCTTCTAGGGCGGTGGTGGCCAAGCTTTGCCCCCGGAGGCGACTGAAAGTTTTTGTTCAGGCGGTCGTGGTGCCGCCTTTGGCGGAGTCGAGCGATGACTCCGAACGGCCGATTAAACCCTAAAGACTGTCTCGCGTCGCGTGTTATTTGCTGAGCGTTGGTTGGGGGGTGATGAGAGTCTTGGTGATGGTGGGGTGGGTACTTGGTTGATGGTGGAGGCGGGAGTGGTGTTGATGGTGGAGGTGGGAGCGCTGTTGATTCGTGGATGCCTTACTTTCGTTCCGCGGTGGCCAAGTCACTGCAGTAAGGCATCCACGAAGCAACAGCTTTTCCTTCGCAAGGTG
>CALHMG010000256.1 GCA_938034705.1 uncultured Gammaproteobacteria bacterium | reverse complement strand
GTTGGCGGGCGCCGAACGCATGCAGTGGACGGCATCTGGAGAGGTCGTGTTGATGACGATCCTCGGTGGTACCGGCACACTGCTTGGTCCGGTCATTGGTGCCGGTGTCATCAAATACGCGGAGAACATCTTCTCGGCGTTTAACGAAGGCACGCTGATGAAAGTCTTCGATTTCCTGCCCGAAGCTCTGCAACACGGTGCGGTGAAAGTCAGCTCGCTGTTCGTTGGCGAGGGCTGGCACCTGACTCTGGGTGTGCTGTTCATGCTTATTGTGATTTTCTTGCCAGGCGGACTCATGGAAGGCTTCAATCGCATCTGGCAACGCTTCACCAATCGCACGTCCACCGAAACCACCGATGCGACTGCGCCGACGTCAGCTGCCCAGACTAAAGGAGCAAACTGATGGCGATTCTCAACGTTCAACACGTGAACAAGAATTTTGGTGGCCTCAAGGCACTCGATGATGTGAACCTGAGCGTCAATGAGAGCACCGTTCACGCGATCATCGGACCCAACGGCGCCGGCAAGTCGACACTGCTCAACTGTTTTATTGGCCGCCTCAAGCCCGACTCAGGTGCCATCGATTTCGATAACCAGTCACTGCTCGGTATCAAACCACACGAGATCAACCAGGCAGGCATCAGCCGCGTGTTTCAGACTCCCGAGATCTTCTCGGATATCTCGCTGCTTGAGAATGTCATGATCCCGGCCTTTGCCAGACGAGACGGTGCATACGAATTCAATGCATGGGGCAGCGTTGCCAAAGAAGGCGAGATTCGCGACCGCGCGATGGCCATGCTTGAAGAAGTAGGTCTGGAACATCAGGCCCACAACATCTCAAGCCAACTGTCACGCGGCGACAAGCGACGACTTGAGCTGGCGATGTGTCTGGTGCAAAAACCGCGTCTGTTGCTGCTCGACGAGCCAACGGCCGGCATGGCGCGAGCCGACACCAACAACACGATCGACCTGCTTCGCAGCATCGCCGATCGCGGATTGACGATGGTGGTTATCGAACACGACATGCACGTTGTATTTTCGCTGGCAGACAAAATCAGCGTCCTGGCGCAGGGCGCCGTGATTGCCGAAGACCTGCCCGAGAAAATCAAGGGAAATCAAAAGGTACAGGACGCCTACCTCGGAGGAGCACACGATGAGTGACGCAACTGCACCCGCCAACAACGCTGACAACCGGGCGTATTTTTCTTGCGACGACATCCACGCCTACTACGGTGAGAGCTATATCGTTCAGGGCGTAAGCTTCCAGATCAAGGAAGGCGAGATTGTTGCCCTGCTCGGTCGCAACGGTGCCGGCAAGACGTCAACACTGCGAGCGATCGCGCGTGTCGATGATCCTGAGTTGAAAGAAGGACAGATCTGGCTTAACGGTCAGGCGCTGCATGAGATGGCATCTCACGAAGCGTCCCAGTGTGGCATCGGCCTGGTGCCTGAAGATCGCCGAATCATTCAGGGCCTTACGGTTGAGGAGAACATCAAGCTTGCACAGATCGCACCGCCTGTTGGCTGGTCGACCGAGCGCATCTACGAACTGTTCCCGCGCCTGGGCGAACGCCGCACTCAGGAAGGCACAACACTTTCTGGTGGTGAGCAGCAAATGCTCGCCATCGGCCGAACGCTTGCGCGCGAAGTAAAGCTGTTACTGCTCGACGAGCCCTATGAAGGTCTTGCGCCTGTCATCGTTCAGGAAATCGAAAAGACGCTCGAGCAAATCAAAACACTCGGTATCACAACGATCATCGTTGAACAGAACGCCATCGCCGCACTGCGCCTCGCAGACCGTGCCCTGATTCTGGACATGGGACAGATCGTCTTCGACGGCACCGCCAACGAAGTTCTGGAAAACGAAGAACTCAGACAGCAGTACCTCGCTATATAACGCGAAGGCGTCTTTTGATCCGGGGCGACGTTGCTGGAAATCCGTAAAACCCCTCGCCTGCATGAGCAGGCTCAGGTTTTTACCAATTTCCGCGCCTCGCCCCGAAACAAGATCCGGCTCTCTGCGGCCAGTTCCGTCTATCTGACCTTCCCTTCAGTTGTGTAAACACCGACTGGAGAACGGCTGCGCCGTTCTCCGCCCGGTCGCTTTGCGACCGGCGGCTGCTAGACTCAAATCTTGAGTTCCAGAGCGTGCAAAGGGATCTGCGGTGAAACCAATTACGGCTTTTGGGCCTGATTTTCCGTTTGCGTTTGATGAGTGGCTGGCGCATCCGGCAGGGCTTGGTGAGATACCCGAGGCTCGGCTGGGTGAGGAAATCGGCATCGTTGGCGCAGGCATGGCGGGCATGGTGGTTGCCTACGAGCTGATGAAGCTTGGGCTGAAGCCCGTCATGTATGAAGCTGGCCGTATCGGCGGGCGTCTTCGGTCACAGCGATTCGCAGGCGCCGATGAAGAAATCGTCGCCGAACTCGGCGGCATGCGTTTCCCCGAATCGTCCACAGCGTTCTGGCATTACGTCAATCTGCTCGGCCTTGAGTCTCGACCGTTTCCAAACCCGTTGACCGAAGCCGCCGGCAGCACGGTCGTTGATCTTGAAAGTCGCAAGCACTACGCCCGCACGATTGATGATTTGCCATCGATCTTTCAGGAGGTCAGCGATGCATGGGATACGGCCTTAAAAACGTCCGTACCTTTTGACGCACTGCAGCAGGCCATCGCGGCAAAAGACGCCAAGCGCGTTCGGGAACTGTGGACGCCGATGATTGAGCAATGGGACGAACGCACCTTCTACGACTTCGTGACGTCCTCAAAAAGCTTTTCTGAACTGACCTTCAGGCATCGGGAAATCTTCGGCCAGGTCGGATTCGGAACCGGTGGCTGGGACTCGGACTTTCCCAACTCGATGGTTGAGATTCTTCGTGTTAACGCCACCGCCTGTGACGACAATCAGCACTTCATTTACGGTGGCGCAGAACGTGTGCCAGCGGATCTGTGGCGCCACAGTCCCGAGAACATGAAACACTGGCCGCCCGGCACCTCATTACAGGACTTACATCAGGGTGCACCCAACCCCGCCGCAAAACACATTGTTCGTGACGAACGCGGCCGACTTGAAATCACCGATCAGTGGGGCGACTGCAAAAGCTTCGACGCCGTTGTCACAACCACCCAAAGCTGGTTACTGACGACTTCAATTGATGTCAGTGAAGAACTCTTTTCACAGAAAATGTGGATGGCGCTGGATCGAACCCGCTACATGCAGTCGTCCAAGACCTTTGTGATGGTAAGACGACCGTTCTGGAAAGACATCGACCCCGCAACCGGTCAGCATCGCATGAGCATGACGCTTACCGATCGATTGACGCGGGGCACCTACCTGTTTGATCTGGGGGACGACAAGCCCGGCGTCATTTGCTTAACCTACACATGGATGAGCGACGCCATGAAAATGCTGCCTCTGGACGTCGAAAAGCGAGTCGATCTGTCTCTTGCCGCGCTCAAGAAAATCTACCCTGAACTCAATCTCGAAGCCGAGATCATCGGCGAACCGATCACGGTGTCATGGGAAGACGATCCCAATTTTCTCGGCGCTTTCAAAGGCGCGCTACCCGGTCACTATCGCTATAACCAGCGTATGTACAGTCACTTCATGCAGGGTCTGATGCCGCCGGCGGAACGCGGAATCTTTATTGCGGGCGACGACGTGTCGTGGACCCCGGGCTGGGTTGAAGGCGCCGTGCAAACCGCGCTGAACGCCGTGTGGGGCGTAATGACCCACCTCGGCGGCCATACCCCAGAGCAAAACCCCGGGCCTGGCGACGTCTACGGCGAGTTCGGACCTGTCAAACTGAAAAACTGATCCACGATGGCCTGATCAGGTCAGCCGCCAGCGCACCTCGGTTTCAGGCATGAACGGTTTGATCACTTCGTCACCGACCACCACCGGATCCGGCGCTGAAATCCCGGTGGACTGGCGCGTCAGCGTAATCGTGTCGGTATTCGGCTCGAGTCCGTAAAACGCCGGCCCGTTCAACGACGCAAAAGCCTCAAGTTGATCAAGCGCATCTTCTTCGTCAAAAACCTGGGCGAGACACTCCATGGTGTTTGGCGCGTTGAAGACACCGGCGCAGCCACCGTCACACTCCTTGGTGCTTGCGATGTGCGGCGCGGAATCTGTACCGAGAAAAAACCTGCGATCCCCTGACGTTGCCGCGATCCGCAATGATTGACGATCGTGCTCGCGTTTGGCCACGGGAAGACAGTACATGTGAGGCCGCAAGCCGCCTTTGAATATCGCGTTGCGATTAATCATCAGGTGATGTGGCGTGATTGTTGCGGCAAGGTTTTTGTCCGCGCCAAATACATAGTTTGCGGCCGCAGCGGTCGTGATGTGCTCGAACACAACCTTCAGGTCCTTGAACCGCTCGCGCATCGGCTGCATCACGTCGTCGATAAATCTGGCTTCACGATCAAAAACGTCAACGTCAGGATCGACAACTTCACCATGCACGAGCAACGGCATTCCAATCGACTGCATGGCCTCGAGCGCAGGATATATTTTGTCGACTGACGTCACGCCGGAATCTGAATTGGTCGTCGCACCTGCAGGGTAGAGTTTGGCTGCGACCCAGGCTCCCTGCTCAAACCCGCGCTTGATTTCGTCGGCGGAAATCGTGTCGGTCAAATAGCAGGTCATCAAGGGCCTGAACGTCTTTCCGGCGCCCAGAGCACGGTTGATTCGATCACGATAGGCATTGGCCGCGGCGATAGTGGTCACCGGTGGCACCAGATTAGGCATCACGATAGCTCTTGCAAAGACATCAGCGGTATAGGGCAATACAGCTTCCAGCAATGCTTCATCACGAAGATGCAAATGCCAGTCGTCGGGTCGGCGAATAACAATGCTCGGGCGCTGCTCTGGGGACATCAATACTGCTTCCGGTTATTTTCTGCGTGTCGAGAGAATACCAGAACGATTTATCCACCGTGACCGCCGACTCAGGTCACGAGAGACAGGGTCGATTCGATTTCATCGAATACAACCTGGTTGCGACCTGCACGTTTCGCAATCAGCAAACGCTGGTCTGCTTCATCGAGGAGCTCTTCGAGCGAGGAAACCGCCCCACCGGCAATCGCGACACCGGCGCTGATGGAAATAGGAAGGGAATATCCGTCGGTTTCGATAGGTTTTTCCTGAACCGATTTGTGCAGCCTGCGAGCCACCTCAATCGCTGCAGCGAATGTAGTGTCAGGAAGCACAATGGAAAACTCATCACCGCCATAGCGAGACAGACGATCGCTTTCTGAAAGCGCGTTTCGTAAACGACCGGATACCGCGGTCAACACCTCGTCACCTACCTGATGTCCGTGCTGGTCGTTGATCAACTTGAACTTGTCGATGTCGAGCATAATCGCCGAGATCGGCTGCGCGCTGCGATAACAACGTGCAAAATCGGCGTTCGCCACCTCCAGAAAACTGCGTCGGTTCATCAGCCCCGTCAGAGGATCTTCAACCGCGCGCGCAAGTCTTTGTTCGATCGGCCTTAAGATTCTCGGTGCGAGCATCAGCGCGGCGAGTGACAGCAGCGCGGCAATAACAATCGCCCAGACGATGTTGTTCTTTTGCTCTGAACGCAATGTACCCGTCAGCTGGGCGCTTGGACTGTAGACACCCATGGTCCAGGGGAACTGATCCTGATCCAGAAACGGGGTGAACACTCCGATGTATTCCCGACCGCCGGACTTGAACCGATAGTGTTCGACGACATCTTCAACTCCATCGAGTCGGACCAGCCGATCCTCAACCGCTTTCGCCGTGAGCGCATCCAGCTCACGGGTTGTCGCCAGCCTTAAGCTGCCGTCATCCTGTTCACGCGTCAGCTGCAGTGCCTTGCTGTGCGCCACAACACCGCCATCGCGACTTAAGATAACGGCAGCACCGTCTTCACCCTCAAACTGGGATTGGAGGAATGTCGACAACGCCCGCAGATCCATGTCCACGCCAACAACAGCCTCGGTTTCCCCGTCAGGCCCGGCTACATTCGCTACGACTGTCAGCCCGGGCCGGCCGGATGTAAAGAACACATACGGATCGGTCCACACTGACCCGGTCGCTTCGAGAGCTCGCGCGTACCACGGTCTTGCACGCGGATCGTAGCGATCACCTGGATCATCGGCTTTTTTCGTTACGACTCCTGAAGCATCGCGCCAGATCCGGTGAACTCTCCGGCTTTGGTTCGTCATTTCAATAAACTTGGTGACGGTAGTGGAACCATCAGAGCCATCTTCACGTTTGGCGAAGACAAACGATCCGTCTGGCCGCCCGAGGTAGATACCATCGATTTGCGAGTGCAGACGAATCTGCTCAATGAAATACTGTTCCAGAGTGGTGTCGTCTTCAACACTGAGAACGCGTGTCGCAAGCAGGCCACGCGTTAGGAGCGCGGCGTCTTCAGCAACCTGAAGGAAGGCTTTGGCGTTTTCCTGCGCTTCAGCAATCGTCGCGACCAGCAAATCCTGACTGTGTCTGTTCAACGCACGCTGAGCGTTGAAGTGTTGCGGGATAGCGACGACCGCAATCGTGAGGAGTACGAGGAGGACGAGTCCGACCACCAGGACTCGTGTCAGAGTCTGGTCGCCCCGAAATGGACCTTGAACCCGCGCTTTGCCATTTGAATCAGTGTTCACAACAGGCCGATATTACCGCCTGTATTCCGAAAACCATCGCTTCGGGACCATTGCTGCCGAATATTCAGGGATACTTCCCATGAACTTCAGGATTGAATCCCGGAGTGACACCAGATCGGTGAATCGCCAGCGGTGGATCACCCGGGCCTTGAGGCACAGCGGCGTATTTTTAGCCGTCTTTGATTCCGGTTTTCGGTAGGCTGACAGGGGCGTGGTTTCAACGCCGTGGTTACGAAAAAGAGGACGGTTAAATTGGGCAACAGAGTTCATGAGGCCAGATGGAGAGTGCGGAGTATTGCTCTGACGCTCACGCTGTCTCTTCCACTGATACCGGCGATGGCGTTGATCCTGTCGTCGATATGGGTGGCTCCTGCAAATGCAGATCAGTATGGCGAACTCAAGGTAACCGACATCGCCCATGAGTTTTACTTCACTCGCGGCATTTATGGTGAAGAGCTCGATGCGGACTGGGGTCCGCGATGGGCTGTAGATTATCCAAAAGCAGATCTTCAGTTTCTGGTTGCACTGAAGCGACTCACGCTGGTCGACGGATACCCTTCCGACAACGCGATTCACATTGGCGATCCTGATCTGCGGGAGTTTCCGTTTCTTTACGTGCTGGAAGTCGGCGCGTTGTCCATGAGCGAAGACGATGTGGTTGCCCTGCGCGACTACCTGAACTCCGGCGGGTTTCTGGTAATCGACGACTTCTGGGGCTCGTTCGCGTGGGACAACTTCGAACAGCAGATGAAACGCGTCTTCCCCGACCGTGATCTCGTTGAGGTGCCGCTCGACCATCCGGTATTCCATGCGTTCTACGACATTAAGGAAATCGTCCAGGTGCCCAACGTTCACAACGGCGAAGTGGGCGAACAAACCTGGGAATACGATGGCAAGGTTCCACATGTCCGCGGGCTGTTCGATGACGACGGTCGGCTTATGGTGCTCGTGAACTGGAACACGGATCTTGGTGACGCATGGGAATGGGCAGATCGACCGACCTACCCATTGCGGTTTTCAACTTACGCCTATGAAATCGGCATTAACTTTGTCGTCTATGGCATGAGTTATTAGGGCCCCATGAACAGTTTTGCAAAAACCTTTTTTGGTGCGGACCCCCAGCAGATTCTTGCAGGCTCGCTGCAGCTGGACATCCCGTTCGGCTGGTTCGCGCTAATACTTGTTCTACTCGCGCTGAGCGTTGTGTTCGGATTTGGATATACGAAGCTTTCTAACTCAGCGCCATCTGCGATTGTCCGTATTGCACTGGTATCGGTGATCGCCTTCGCACTGTTCAGGCCGGCCCTGACGATTCAGTCGGAGCAAACGATCGACGGCGAAACGGTGGTCATGATCGACAATTCGATTTCCATGAAAATCGACGACGGCAGCGTCTCGCGAGCGAGCGTGGTCAACGAACTCTTCGCGTCAGGCGATATCCTCGAGAGTCAGCGGGTTCGACTCGTCGCGGTTGGGGAAACCACCAGTGAAATTGAAACCGTTGAGGAACTCGAATTCGATTCGCCGCGGTCGAATCTGACCGATGCACTTCACGACGTCGTCGCGGGCAAGCTCGGTAGCGATACAGCTTCGGTAGTCCTGATAAGCGATGGCGGTAACTCCTCGGATCGAGACACAAGCTCCGTTCTGCGTCAGCTCACCGCCTCTGGCATCGCCGTTAATGTGATCGGCGTTGGATCAGAAGAGTTCGCCAACGATATCGAGATTGCGGATGTTCGACTGACTCCCAGAGTCATCGCTGGCGATACTGTAGAAGCCCGGATAGTCATTAAGCAGTCCGGGTACAGTGGCCAGAACGTAACGCTGAACGTCGAACAGGACGACAGGCTGATCAGCAACACACCAATAAGTTTCACCGACGACAGCAGCTATGTCGTAACCGTGCCTGTGAAGCTTGACGAGCCAGGACAGCATCGTGTCAGTTTCACGGTCGATCCGTTGTCGAATGAACTTCTGGCCGAGAACAATTCGGTAACAACAACCATACTGGCTGATGATCAACCCGTTGACGTTCTGCACTTTGAGGGCGAACCACGATTTGAGGTGAAGTTTCTGCGGCGTGCCCTGCTGGACGAAAGCTTTATTCGGCTCCGATCGTTGGTTCGTACTGCAGAGAACAAGTACTACCGCATTGGCGTTGTCGATGCGGACGAACTGAAAGACGGATTTCCTGAATCAGAAGAAGAGCTTTTTCGTTACGATATTCTCGTTATCGGCAGCGCAAGTTCGGAACTGCTGGGCGAACGCGAACAGACTTTGATCCGTGATTTCGTAGCGCGCCGTGGTGGCGGCTTGTTACTGCTGGGAAGCGCGAATTCATTTGCCGAAGGCGGTTTTCGGAATTCAATACTCGCCGACACCATGCCGGTAGTTCTGACCGACAAAGCGCGCACCTACCGAAATCTCGCCAAGGTCAAACCCGCGCCTGATCAACCCCGGACCCTCATTCGACTATCCGACGAAACCTGGGAACGTCTTCCGGAACTTACGGTCGTAAACCCGTTGCGTACCGCCAAGCCCGGCGCATCTGTTGTTCTTGAAGGTCATGTAGATAATGAGGAACCACTGATTGTGCTCGCGACCCACAGGTATGGTCGGGGCAAAGTAGCAACCCTCGCCGTGCGCAATTCATGGCGCTGGCAAATGCATGCCGACATCGGACCCGACGATCTTTCTCATGAAACCCTCATGCGTCAGATTACTCGATGGCTGGGTCGCGATATCCCGGGACAGACTGAACTCACGGTCAAAGATTCCAGGGTCGCGCTCGGTCAGTCGGTAGAGATCGCACTGCGCAGCGTGTCAAAGACATTTGAGTCACTGCAGGGAAACGAAGCATATGACGGCAAGCGGCTCGAGGTTACGACGCCGTCCGGTCAGATTATTCTGCCGGAATTCATTTCGTCCAGTACGGCAAGCGACCTTGGCGAAACCAGTTTTATTGCCAATGAAACGGGTCGATACGATCTGCGAGTCGTCGATGATCAGGATGTCACGCTTGCTTCAGATCAGGTCGAAGTATTCGCGGCCGGTGATGAGTTCTTTTCGGCGCAGCGCGATTCGGAGTTTCTTGGTGCGATAGCCCGGCAAACCGGCGGCCACTATCTCTCAACAGCCGACACCGATCGGCTCCCTGAAATTATCGAGAGCACCAAACGCACGGAGATTCGCCAACAGCGAATCGAAATCTGGAAGACGCCATTCATGCTGTGCCTTGTTCTGGGCCTGGCTGTCATTGGCTGGTTACTTCGCAAGCGAGGTGCAATGGCATGAGATTCGCGTCACGTATCCTGTCCTTTGTCCTGCTGGCATCGGTCTCGGCCTCACCCGTTTTCGCTTCCCGACTGGTCATAATCAGCGGTCTTGGCGGCGAAGACTACTACACCGATTTGTTTGATCGATGGTCAACGACGCTGGTTGATGTCGCGACTACATCTCTCGGTCTTGCATCAGACCACATCTACGTCGTCGCCGAAGACCCCGAGCGGAACCCGGCCGTTATCTCCGCTCGTTCGACGAAGGACAACATCAAAAAACTGTTCGAACGGGTTGCCAGCGAATCGAGCGCCGACGAATCGATCATGGTGGTGATGCTTGGACACGGTACGGCAAGTTCGTCGCGTGTTTTGTTTAACGTTCCCGGACCCGACTTCGATGGAGTCGAACTTAACGAAATGCTGCAGCCGCTCGGTGAACGCCAGCTCGCGCTGGTCAACACCTCTCCGGCAAGTGCGCCATTCATGGACGCTCTCTCCGGACCCAATCGCATCATTATCACCGCAACGGCCAGCGCCGCCGAAAACCAGCATACGCACTTTGGCGGGTATTTCGTCGCCGCGTTCGCCGAATCAGGTGCCGACACCGACAAAGACAAACGTGTATCGCTGCTCGAGGCTTTTGCGTTTGCGAAACGGGAGACGGAACGTTTTTACTCTGATGAAAACCGTATGGTGACTGAACACGCACTGCTGGATGACAACGCTGATGGCAAAGGTTCACTCGAAGCCGATCTTGCCAACGGAGACGGCAAACTCGCGAAGAATTTTCTTCTGTCCAGTTCAGAGCCTCTTGATCAATCCGATCCGGCAATCCGGCTGCGACTGAAACTGGACATCGCGGCCAGGCAACTTGTGGGTGAAATCGAAAGCCTTAAACGGACCAAAAAGACACTGCATGAGGAAGAATATGCGCAAGCGCTGGAATCCCTTCTGGTCAAGCTCGCGCTGAATCGCCGCGAATTCAGGAGTTCACAAGAATGAAAATTCTACTGACGCTGACAGTTTTCGTGAGCCTCACCTGTGGCAGCTTTGTTGCGCGCGCGCAAACTGATGCCGCCTCGCTGCTCGACGACGGCAAGTATGAAGAGACCATCAAAGCGGCGGGCACGGTGCTCTCGTCGACTCCGGACGACATCCCGAACCTGCTGATTCTGGCGCGTGCTCTGATACAGACCGGAAACATTCAAGGGGCACGCGACGCGTACGGTCGCGCCGCGTCCTTGTCGGGCGACGAGAACCTGACCGCTGCCGCGGAACAGGGTCGAACAGAGCTGAAGTACGGCGAAAGAGGTGCGGCCTTCAAACAGCTCGGTGACGTCTACCGACGATGGCAGCAGCGACCGGATGGTGCGCCGGATCCAGGCACGCATGAGCTGGTTGCCGTGGGTCGCGCCGTCGCCGAGCTCGCAAAATCCGACGCCGAACTTAACAATGTTGCACTCGGAATTTTTGAACGGGCCATTCAGGCCGACCCTGATAATCCCGAGGCCCACGTCGCGATTGGAGAACTGTTGCTGTCCAGAAACAACAACACGGAAGCGCTGGAGGCGTTTCGCGACGCGATCAAGATAAACCCGGTCTACGCGCCCGCTCTGCTCGGGATCGCGAACAGCCAGTACTTTGATCGCTCCACATCTTCGATTGAAGCGGTGCGCGCCTGTCTCGACAGTCGTCCCAACTACGTGCAGGCACGCGTGCTTCTGGCGCGCATTCAGACTGATCTGGAGAACTACGATATCGCGATAAAGGAGATCGACAGGGCACTTGCCATAAATCCGAACTCTCCCGAAGCGCTGACGCTGCTCTCCGCGATTGAATATCTTCAGGGAGACAGAAGCGCATCGCAGAAGACAAGGCAACGCGTTCGGAACTTTGCGCCGGGCTACGTCGAAATGTACGAAACCATTTCCGAGATCGTTGCACAGAACCGACACTACGCGGATGCAGCGAAATTCGCGGCCGTTGGCGTCAACATGGATCCGGCAACCGCCTGGCGATCGTATTCGCTTCTGGGCATCAACCGACTTCGAATGGGTGATACGCGTTCGGCTCGGGCTGCGCTTGAACGGTCTTTTGGCGGCGACCCGTATGATGTTCGGACAAAAAACACCCTCGATCTCATGGACCGCCTGGATAGCGAGTTCACCTCGACCGATTCGCAGCGATTTACGCTCGTCGCCGACAATGACGAAGAGCCGCTGCTGGCGCCAAAGGTGTTTCCACTCGTGGAGGCAGCCTATGATCGAATGGCCGAGCGTTACGGTTACCGCCCCAGAAGACCGATTCGAATCGAGATGTATCCGGATCATGCGGATTTTTCAGTCCGAACCATTGGCCTGACCGGTGTCGACATCATCGGTGTGTCGTTTGGCCCGGTGGTCGCGCTGGACTCTCCGTCAGCAGGAACCGTCGGCGAATTCAACTGGGGCTCTGTGCTTTGGCATGAAATCGCCCACACGTTTCATCTCGGCATGTCGGGACAGCGAGTTCCGCGCTGGTTCACGGAAGGACTGGCGGTCTTCGAAGAACGCCGCGCCCGGGACGGCTGGGGCGACGGGGTGACGCCCTCTTTTCTGCAGGCGTTTAAAGCCGGAAAGCTCAATCCCCCGAGTCGACTGAACGAGTCCTTCCTGCGTCCGTCGTACCCGGAGCAGATTACACACGCCTATTTTCAGGCGTCACTGCTCATGGAACTGATCAATGACAAATTTGGATTCGACGCCATCAAGCAATTTCTGATTGGCTACAAAGACGGCTCCACAACTGAAGAGCTCGTCGCCGAAATTCTGCAGATGAGTAACGACGATCTGGACAGCGCGTTCGAACTTTATGTCGAAGAACATTTTGGCGACTCTATCAAGGCAATCACGGACGAATCCGCACGCGGATACACCGGCCTGATGCGCGAGGCGCGAGAATCTCTGGACGCCGGTGACATCGCTGAAGCCGAAGCCGCGCTGCTTGAGGCGCAGCGGATTTACCCACATTTTGGCGGCGAGCGAGGCACTTACCGAATGCTCGCCGAAATCTATGAGCAAAGCGACCGAACGGACGCCGCGATCGAACAGCTGGAGGCCAACCTGCTGCACAACGCGGGTGACTTCAGTGGCTACACCAAACTGGCGGAGCTTTACGAGAAGCGCGGGGAATTCAAACAGGCGGCACACACGCTTGAGGATGTTCTTTACGTAAACCCGTTTGTGCCTGAAGTTTATCTTGAGCTCGCCAGACTCCACGGCCGAATCGGGAACTGGCCGGCGGTAGCGCAGGCGAGGAGTTCAATCGTCACGCTTGGATCTGCCGACCCGATCGAAGCACGATATCTGTTTGCGCAGGCGCTCGCGAAAATGGGTGATACCGCCGGTGCAAAGCGCGAGGTCCTCGCGACACTCGAGCAGGCCCCGCTTTATGAAGAGGCTCTTGATCTTCTTCTTGAGATGCGTGAGGCGACGGGCGAATCCCGAACTGATGAATCCGAATCTGATAACAAACTACCCGCCACCGGCAATAGCGCCGACGGCTGAACCAAACGAGCTTCAACATGAACGACACAACACTCGCTGAATCACTGAAAAGAGACTATGAGCGACTCGGGGAAGAAATAGGCAAGCGCATTATCGGCCAGACGGACGTCGTCGATCTCGTCACGCTTACGCTTCTTGTCGGTGGCAACAGTCTGTTGATGGGTGTCCCGGGACTTGCAAAAACGTTACTCATACAAACGGTAAGTGAAGTTGTCGATCTCGATTTCTCCCGCGTTCAGTTCACACCGGACCTCATGCCCTCTGACATCACGGGTACTGATCTTGTGCAGGAAAACCCGGACACGGGTCGACGTGAAATGAAGTTTCTCAAAGGACCGGTGTTCGCGAACATTGTCCTGGCGGACGAAATCAACCGCACGCCGCCAAAGACCCAGGCGGCCTTGCTCGAAGCGATGCAGGAACGCCGTGTCACGGTCCAGGGTCAGACCTACGACCTGCCAAAGCCTTTCTTCGTATTCGCTACCCAAAACCCGATCGAGCTCGAGGGCACGTATCCGTTACCGGAAGCCCAGCTCGATCGTTTCATGTTCGAAATTGTCATGGACTATCTACCCGTCGACGACGAACTCGCCGTTATTCAGGCAACAACCTCGTCGGACACGGCGGTTCTCAAGCCCGTAATTGGCGCGGAACAGCTCATTGCGTATCAGGATCTCGTGCGCCAGATCCCGCTTGCGGAAGACGTAGGTCGTCATGCACTCGCGCTGGTACGAGCAACGAGGCCCGGCGCAGACACCGCGTCCGGCGCCGCTCGCAAGTGGCTTTCGTACGGGGCAAGCGTACGCGCTGCCCAGTTCATCGTTCTGGGCGCGAAGGCCCGGGCGGCGACACGCGGCAACCTGTTCGTGAGCTATGCCGACGTTCGGGAAATGGTCAGGCCGGTGTTACGTCACCGCCTGCTGCGAAATTTTCAGGCGGAATCAGAACAGATAACCGTTGACCAGATTATTGACGAACTGCTCGCCGAGGTCCCGACGCCCGCTTAAGTTGTGCGCTGATCAAACCTATGCCTGTAACCACCGAACGCACGACAGCCGCCCGACTGGTCGATCCAGCAGTCCTCGCTCGCATTGGCAACCTGGACCTTGTTGCGCGCAAGGTGGTCGATGGCTTTATCAGCGGCATCCATCAGGCTGTCAATCGCGGCGCATCAACCGACTTCGCGGAGTATCGGTCCTACACTCCGGGTGATGATGTCAGACTAATAGACTGGCGCGTCTATGGTCGAACAGACCGGTTGTACATCAAGACATTTGAAGCCGAGACCAACGCTGACATTACAATCGCTCTCGATACGTCGGCGTCGATGGGCTTTGCGAGTGACACCATCAACAAGTTCGACTACGCCCGAATTGTCGCGGCGTGTCTCACGCATCTTGGCGCGGGGCAACGCGACAAGGTCGGCTTCGCGGCCTTTTCAAGTCAACCTGAAGAACGTATCCCGCCCGCGGCGCGACATCGCGACACTATCGTACGAACGCTTGCTCGACTGAAACCTGCCGGTAGCGGTGATCTGCAATCGGCGCTGGGCACACTTGCCGAAAGTCTCGGTCGACGAGGCATCGTCATTGTAATTTCCGACTTTTACCTGCAGCCAAAGGACGCCGTGCTCGCGCTGGATGAGTTGCGCGTGCGTGGCCACGACGTCATCGCACTGCACATTCTTGACCCCATGGAACGCGACCTTGCGCTCGGTGGACCGACGATACTGGAAGATCTTGAGTCAGGTAGTCGAATGCCGGTGTCTCCGGCATCCGGCGACGAATACAAAGCGCTGATCGAACACCATATCGACCAGCTCAAAATCGACTTTGGGTCCCGCGCCATCGACTACAGCTGCTTCACGACCAATCAGCCACTCGATCACCTGTTGTTTCAGTACCTGTCGACCCGTGCTCGGCTGGTTAAGACGGGCACTCGCTCATGAACTTTGCTGCCCCTCTGATGCTGCTGGGACTGCTGTCCATCGCGATTCCCGTCTACCTGCACCTGACGCGCAAGCAGGATCATGACGAGCACCCTTTTCCATCCCTGATGTTTTTGCGTCGCCTGCCCTTCAAGGAAAAGCAGCAGCGTACGTTGCGGGACAAAGGCCTTCTCAGCTTGCGTTGCATTGCCGCGGCTCTGGCCTGTCTGGCATTCGCTTCGCCATTTTTCAGCACCATTGGCAACGAATCAGATGACGTGTCCCCACATGACAGCGTTCTCCTGATCGACGTCTCGTACAGCATGAAAGTCGCAGATCGATTTTCCAAAGCTGTCGAAGCGGCGCAGCAGCGCATTGACGGACTGGGCCGAGACGAGCGTCTTGCCATCGTGGCCTTCGACGAATCCGCCCGAGTCATCCATGAACTTTCCAGCGACAGGACGAGGTTGGCGGCCGCACTCGACACAGTCGACGCCGGCGATCTCGCTACTGATCTGTCGGGGGCCTTCGACTCAGCCACCCGACTGCTCGCGCGTGGACGCGCCGCTCGGCAAAGCGTCGTACTCATCAGCGACATGCAGGCAACCGCGCTTGCTGGCAGTACACATTTACGTATGCCCAAGGATGGTGAGCTTGAGGTCGTACGAATCGAATCCGAAGTTCCGGCCAACATCGCAATCATCAGCGCAACGATCAACAAGCGGGCTACCGACACCGGCGAAGCTGAACTTCAGTTCGTCGTCAAAAACACTGGCGATGACAACGCTACTGACGCAAAGGTGTTCGCAAAGATTGACAGGCGTGTCCAGGATCTTGGGTCATTGAACCTTGAGGCTGGAGAACAAAAAACGCTTAAGACACCTGTTGTTCTTGCGAGCGACCGTCCTGTGGTCATTGAACTCGGCGTGTCTGGTGATGTGTTCACGACTGACAACACACGGCATCTTGTTGGCGTGAACTCCCGTGTCGTGAACCTGGCGATTCTGGAACCTGCAACGAACTCAGGACAGCAGTCGCGATTTCTGCAGGCAGCGCTGGACGACAACGCTGCCAACACACGACTCAGTCGCATCGACGCCGATGCGTTGAATGCACAAGACGTGGAATTCGATGCGCTGATCGTGCTGGACGGCAGGCTCGACGAGGCGTCCTCAAATGCCATTAAGGAATTCGGCGCGCGCGGTGGAGGAGTACTCTTCGTTGCGGCAACAAACACCGACAGGAATTTTGGCAAGATGCATTCGGTGCAAACGCCATCCCCGGCAGCAATTTCGTCGCGGATCACAAGTGTTGCACCCGATCATCCGCTGTCGATGAAGCAGGCTTTTGCTGCAGGCGGATCACTGTCAAATGTTTCTGTAATGACGTGGCGGGATATTCCTGACTCCGACGACCTGCGCACCATTCTCGCTCTTGGGGATAACACTGCGCTGCTCGCAGAACGCGTCAACGCAGCCGGCCGCGAGCTGTACCTCACAACTAATATGAATCCAGCCTGGTCAACTCTGGCGCTTGAGCCCGGATTTGTTGTTCTCACCCGCCAGATTGTCGACTACCTCGCAAACCGCACACCGCCGCAACTCGCTGTCGATACGGACGTACCCGTTGATATGGCAAGCTATCTCGGATCGCTTCCAGGCGGAGGTGTCTGGCGAACCCTGCTGGCGTCCGCCACCGCCACGGTGGAGGCCCCCGGCGGGATCGAATCCGACATTGGTCCATCCAACACGGTCTACGTCCCCAGACTCCCTGGGATCCACGAGGTTCACGCAACCGGACAAAGCGCACCGTCGCTGCCCATTGCGGTCAATGTTCGACAGGGTGAATCCGAATTTGAGCCCGTTAACGTCGAAGACCTTAGACAGCGACTCGTGCACGATTCGATCCGACCCGATACGATAGACAATGAAGCCCGGTCCGACACCAGTCGAGACCGCAGCCTTGCGTGGTACCTGCTTGCGATTGCCGGGCTGCTGTTTGTACTTGAAAGCATCGTCGGAAACCGTTTGACCCACAGCAGACGTCAGGCGGCCGTCGCAAACTAAATCGAAATGAAACCAATGCACTCAGAACAACCAGCCACCCGCGACCATTCGGCTCTGAAGAATCTGCTTAACGGGGTTAAACGACGCTGGCGTCTTCGTCGCGCGCTGCAGGGCTTTGCGTTCTGGTGTGTCTTCGCGGCTTTGCTTGCGCTACTCGCGATCGTGTTCATGGACGCAAACAGATTCAACGAACAGACGGTCGCCAGCACGCGCAGCCTGTTTGGTGGACTGTTGCTGGTCGGGCTCGTCGGATTTGTCGTGCTACCGATGCTTCAGGCCTGGCCGCCCCTGAAGCTCGCGAGATACGCGGAGTCGAAACGCCCCGAACTTGATGGCGAACTGATCACGGCCGTCGACGCAGCAGAAGGAAGAACGATCAGCACCTCCCCTGCACTGGCCGATGAGCTGATTACCAGAACTGCCAGAAAGTTCAGCCTTACGCACAGGCTCGTGCTTGGAGACATCGAATGGCCAGCAATCAAGCGATCGATCGCGGTCTGTTTCGGCACGCTGGTACTGGCGCTGGTGCTGTTCCTGGCGGGCCCCGTCAGCCTGCAACATGGCGCCAAACTGCTCACAGATTCCAGCCCGGACACCGTAGCCGAAAATCCATACATGCTGATGGTCGATCCTGGCGATTCAACAATCCTCGAAGGTGAGGATTTCAGAATAAGCGCAACAACCAGCGGTTTCGACCCGCAAAGGATCCAGGTTCGCGTTCGGGAGTCCGCCGAGAGCGGCTGGCAGAACGACGAGATGAAACTGGCAAACAGGTCTGACGAAGCTGGACAAACCAACACGTCCTTCGAGAATTTTGTCTTCAATGTCGAAGACTCGTTTGAGTATCAGGTTGTCGCTGACGGTGTCGAATCAAAAGTGTTCTCGGTTGATGTGACGCCAAGACCGCAGGTTGAGAAAATCGATCTGGTTTACAAATTCCCGAAGCGCACCGGACGCGAATCCGAAACCGTCAACAACGCCGGCGACATCAGAGCGGTGCAGGGCACCCGGGTTGAGCTGCAGATCAAGGCGGATCGGGATGTTGAAAAAGGACAGCTCATCATCGACGGCAACCGCGTTGTGCCGTTGAAAAAGACCGAGGATGGCGAGTTTACCGCGTCACTTGAGCTCAGCAATTCCGGTCAGTACCGGGTAGAGCTTCAGGCGGGAGACAAAATGACACCGGCCTCAAGGGAGCACACGATCACGGCGCTTGATGATGGCCTGCCGGTGGTTCAACTTCTTTCGCCTGGCCGGGACGCCAAGGTCACAAGCATCGAAGAAGTCGAGTTCAGAGTAGATGCGTCGGACGATGTAGCCGTTGGAGAGCTCGAACTTGTGGTCTCGGTCAACGGCGGAGCCGAAGAGATCATCAGCCTGGGAAGCGACCGCACCACTGTCGTTCGGGGCGAACATGTGATGCTTCTTGAAGAGCTGGACCTGGCACCTGGCGACCTCGTGTCGTACTACGCCCGGGCAACCGATGCACCGGGACTTGCGTCAAGACTGGTTGCCACCGATATGTATTTTCTTGACGTGCGCCCCTTCGAACAGAGCTTCAGAGAAGGCACGGGCATGGGTGGCGGCGGTGGCGGTGGTGGAGGCGGCCAGCGTCAGGCAGAAGAAAATCTGTCGGCGCAACAGAGAACGCTGGTGGTCGCCCTGTTCAAGGTATCCCGGGACAAACCGGATCTTGAAGACGAGGTCGTCACAGAAAAACTCGAAACCCTCGCGGAGGCTCAAGGTCGGATTCGTGAACGTGTCGAGGCAATCGTTCGTCGTCTGAAAACAAGACGAATCGTCGACGAAACGCCTGGCGTAAAGCAAATGACAGACGAGCTTCCAAAGGCTTCAAAAGCGATGCTCGAAGTGACGGCCAATCTCACAACACAGGACATCGATCCGGCTCTTGAGGCGGCGCGGCAGGCCCTGCTCCATCTTCAGCGAGCAGATGCAGCCTTCAGAGAGGTGCAGGTTTCGCAACAGCGACGAGGCAACGGTGGTCAGGGTAACGCGACCAGCGACATGGCCAATCTGTTTAGACTGGAAATGGACAGATTTCGCAATCAGTATTCTGATCTGCAGCGCGGTCAGGCTCAGCGACGTGAAGCACAGGACCTCGACGATACGATGCGTAAACTGCGCGAAATGTCGCGAAGACAATCTCGCGAAGTCGAGCGCGCGGCCAATCAGTCACGTTCGGAATCAGGCGACGGGACCGGCACCGCAAGTCAGCAAAAACTCGCCGAAGAGGTCGAAGCGCTATTGCGGGAACTGAAAAAGCTGACGCGCAAAAAACAGGATAACCAGCAGCTGGCCGACTCGGTCAAAAAACTCGAGGACGCCGCCAAAGCAATGCGCAACTCGGCGAAAAGCGGTGACCAGAAAGCTGGCGAACAGGCGCTTGAAAAACTCGAAGAAGCCAAACGCGCCCTGGCTGGCGGCGAATCGCAAAAAGGCGGCAGAGGGTCGGGTGAACAGACCGCGGAGCAGCTTCGCCAGGTAATGCGTGGCATGCGCTCGGCACGGGACCGCATGTCTGGCAGCCCCCAGGGCTACGGCAACGGCGAAAACGAACGTACCCGAAGCAACGCGCCACGTCAGGACGGCGATCTACGGGACTTACGCGCAGGGATGCAGCGTCAGGCTGACGCTCTCGGCCCGGTCGCAGACGGAGCGAGAGCCGACAATCCTGATGAGGCTCAGGACATCGACGCGGTGATGGAACGACTCGCGCAACTTAGCCAGTCAGACGATACCGACGAACTCGCCCTTCGTTACGGCAAACTGCTGCGGGACCTGCAGAAAGTTGAACAACGCCTGCGGGGCGAAGAGGACGACGGCAGTCCAACGATAATCGCCAACTCGCGAGCCCGGGTAGACCACAAGGATCGTGATGCGGTCGATCGTTATTACCGGGCATTGAGCGAGTCCAGGAAAGAGACCGACACCAACAGATAGTGTTCAGTCTCCGATCAGGCCCATTCCAATCGCAAATGCGGCGGTGTCGTTGTAGACCTCATACTGCGTGATTTTGCCGGCGTCGATGCTGAACACGTTGACCATGTTGCCGCGAATTTCCCTTCCCGTCGCCTTGGACCGCCAGACACCGCGGGCCTGAACGATCAACTTCGTGTCAGTGGCGACCCGGTCCAGCGTCTGTACCTCCACGATATCCAGGTTGTCCTGGATAATTCCGAAGAATTCATCAAAGCCTTCAATTCCGTCAAATTCACCCACAAAAGGCAACAGTCCTGCGGGACCGTAGTATCTGACCTTCATCTGTGGTGACAGCAGATCGAGCAGTCCATCTCGATCGCGATTTTTCAGACGATCATAATATTCGTCAATTATGGATTCTGTATTCGACATTTCACCAACCTCTTTTAATCCATATCCCATCTGGATCCAAGTCGGATACAAACCGGATCCAATCTGTATCTAACCCACGTCCAAACCGGACCTGTAAAATCTGGTCAAACAAAACTTCATACGCCTGATCAACATCACACGGCTTATACTGTAACCATGGCTATTGACCCTCTTGAGCAACACCGTATCAGCGATTCTTCACTGAGTATTCCAGCGTTCGGCTTTGGCTGCGGATTTCTTGGCGATCCCGCGCAGGCCATCAGCGAGGAACAGGCGCAGGACACTCTACTCGAAGCGTGGACTGCGGGCGTTCGCTACTTTGATACAGCACCATGGTACGGCAACACCCTGAGCGAGCATCGCACCGGACATTTTCTTCGGCAAAGGCCGCGGGAGGATTTCTGCATCTCAACCAAAGTCGGTCGTGTCTATTTCGCGCCTGAAGATACCCAGGCCCATCTGGATTCAAAATGGATGCAGCGCTGGAAAGGCGGTCTGCCTTTTGATCTTCGGTTTGATTATTCGGCGAGCGGCATCACGCGCTCCTACGAAGACTCTCTCGCCCGTCTTGGACTCAATCGTGTCGATGCTCTGGTTATCCACGATCTTGATCCACGTCACCAGGAAGGTGAGGAACGCGTGGCTGCGGGTCTCGACCAACTCGACAGCGGCGGTGGTTTTGCAGCGCTTGAACAGCTGCGATCCCGGGGACATATCAAAGCCATCGGCGCTGGCGTTAACCACCTCGGGATGATCCCGCGATTTCTCGAGCGTTTTGATCTCGACTACTTTCTGGTCGCGATGCCCTATACGTTGCTCGACCAGGAAGCACTCGATGGTGAGTTTGAACTGTGTGCCAGGCACAACGTCAGCGTTGTTATCGGTGCCGTGTTCGCGTCGGGTATTCTGGCAACCGGCGCAACACCCGATGCAACCTATCGATACGCACCTGCCAGTGACGAGATAATGCAAAAAGTCGCCCGGATAGAATCCATATGCCGCAAGCACGAGATCACGCTACCGGCAGCGGCGTTGCAGTTTCCTCTCGGACACCCTGTTGTAAAATCGATCATCCCTGGCGCAAACGCTCCATGGCAGGTCAGGAACAACTTTGAAGCGCTCAGTTCGTCGATACCCCAGGAGTTCTGGACAGAACTGAAAAGTGAAGGACTGCTCCGTCCCGACGCGCCAACCGAAACACTATGATGTCAACAACAAGAACACCCCGCCGAGATCGAAGTTACCCATGAAAATTGAAACCGTCAGTGAAAACACATGTTTCGGTGGACGCCAGGGCGTCTACAGCTTCGATTCAAACGAAACCAAAACACCGATGCGCTTCGCCGCCTTTGTACCCGCGCAGGCCGCAACCAAAAAGGTGCCGGTGCTCTGGTATCTGTCGGGACTGACCTGCACTGAAGAAAATTTTACGGTTAAAGCGGGTGCCCAGCGCTGCGCCGCCGAACACGGCATCATGCTGGTAGCGCCGGATACCAGTCCGAGAGGGGCGAATATCGAAGGCGAGGATGACGCCTATGACTTCGGTAGCGGCGCCGGATTTTACGTCGACGCTACCGAGGCACCCTGGTCAGAAAACTACCGCATGTATTCACACGTAGTTTCCGAACTGCCTGAAGCAGTTTTTGCGAATTTCAACGCAAACCCCGACGCCCAGGGGATCACGGGCCATTCAATGGGTGGGCACGGCGCTTTGACCATCGCGTTGAAAAACCCGGACACCTATAAGTCTGTATCCGCTTTTGCGCCCATCGTCGCGCCAAGCGACTGTCCATGGGGACAAAAGGCACTCACCGGATACCTCGGACCCGATCAGGCCACGTGGGCGCAATACGATGCAACCCGTCTGGTTGAGGGCGGCAACCGCTGCAACAAAATTCTGATCGACCAGGGTGGCGCCGACGACTTTCTCGAGAATCAGCTGATGCCGGAAAAATTCAAGGCAGCCTGCAGTTCAGCCGGGCAACCACTGGAACTCAGAATTCAGGAGGGCTACGACCACAGTTATTACTTTATCGCGACCTTCATCGAAGACCACATCAGACACCACGCGGCGTCTCTATCGAACTAACGGCCGGAAACGAAAATGTCGGTTCGGTGATGACGCCGCCAGACGCTTCTACTTTGGCGAGGCTCAAATTTCCCCAAGCCGGCGGGTAAACGCTTCGGCGAAGATCTCATATTCTTCCGGCGTACCGATGCCAACCCGAATGCAACGGTCCAGCGGCGCCACGCCCGGCATGCGAATAAATATGCCGTCTTCGTGGAGTTTTGTTAGCAGGATTTTCGCTCGATCACTCGATCCAACATCCACCGCCACAAAATTGGTAGCCGACGGCAACGATTCGAGCCCCAGTGTCTTTGCCAGCGCGGCGATCCGTGCGCGACCGTCGGCAACCTTTTGTTTGACCTCGGCAAGAAATGCCTCATCACGAATCGAGGCCAACGCCCCCGCCTGAGCAATTCGATTGACCCCGAAGTGATTGCGGATCTTGTTAAGTCCGGTGATCAGATCTTTGTGGGCAATGACGTACCCGATACGGGCCCCGGCCATTCCATAGGCTTTTGAAAACGTGCGCATCCGCATCACCGCCGGATTAGTCGTGTCAATCGCAGGCGCTACGCCTTCAGGCGCAAATTCAACGTACGCCTCGTCAAGCACTGCAACACAGCCGGCCGGCACCGAGTCGATGAATTGCTGTACGACATCAGCCTCGTACCAGGTGCCCATCGGATTGTCCGGGTTAGCGAAGTAGACGAGCGATGCATCCTCTTCTCTGGCCTTTGCAATCAGCGCTTCCGGATCCTCATGATCATTCGAGTACGGCACGGTCACCAACCGACCGCCGAATCCGGCAACGTGATAGTTGAACGTGGGGTAGGCACCCAGGGAGGTGACGACGGAATCGCCTTCACGCATCAGCATGCGAACGGCCAGGCCCAGAATTGTGTCGATGCCCGCATCAACACAGATTTCATCCATCGCAACACCATGAATCTCGGCAAGCGCTTCGCGAAGTTCGTAGTTCTCGGGGTCGCCGTACCACGATGACTGTGCGGCCGTCGCGGCCATGGCCTCGATTGCTCTGGGCGAAATTCCGAACGCGCTCTCGTTTGCGCCTATGCGCGCCTTGAATCTCTCGCCCCGCTCTCGTTCAAGCGTCTCGGGGCCAACGAAGGGTACGCTTGCAGGCAGGCCCTCGACTAACGGAGTAAACGGAATCTTGCTCAACGCCTTAGCTCTCTGAATATGGATTTGTCTTTGCGCCGATCGAGTGTACGGCCATAAAGCCGAGTCCAGCAATCTCCGGGCTCATGAACGCTGAAGCAGAGGTTTTAAATTGCTCACGCTACAACAGGCTACACTCAGATCTGAACCGGAAACCAACTTCGCACTGATGCCCCTGCCCTTTGCCATCCCGTTTGTACCGATTCTCAAGCTGCTGGCGCTTGGGTCGATAAAGACAATCCTGCTCTTCATCGGTGCTCTCGTGGTTCCGCGCTGGACTCTGCGACTCATGATCAAGGGTGCCGCAGGCATTGTGCTTCCAGTCGGCGAGTGGCTTCTCGAACGCGACAAGGTCGATGCCGATACGGTAGCAAGCGTCCAGCGCGAACTGGATGTGATGCTGGACGTCGACTACACCCGTGAGGAGGCGCGCGCAATTCTCATGAGCCTGGTCCGTAAAACGGTCAAGTCAATGGTCAGCACTACCGCCAACTTTGTGCCTTCCACCATGCGCTTCTTTAAACGCCTGTTCTCGCCGAAAACCCCGCCAACCTGAGCGACGCGGGTTACGGCTGAACTATGAGGCGACAGCGATTACGCCTCGCTCGGCAAAAGATTTGATTTCTTCATCCGCGTATCCGATCTCGCGCAGAATTTCTTCGCTGTGCTGGCCAAGGGCTGGCGCCAGGGTATCGACCGATGGCCCATCGTGCTCGTAGCCAAAGGCGGCAACCGGCGTATGCAGCTGCGCGCCGGATTCCGGCACCACATCTATCGGCTGCATCACCGAACGTGACTGAATCTGCGGGTGGGATATCGTTTCATCTATGCTTCGAACCCGGGCTGCCGGTACGCCGTGTTCATTCAAATGCTGTTCCCATTCATCCGCACTTCTTGACCTGATGACTGCGGCGATCGCGCTGGCGGTTTCCCGGGCGGTCGCTTTGGTTTCGGCCTTGGTTTCGACAAGAGCAGTGCGTGCACGTTCCTCATCCCCAAGGGCTCGCCAGAGATCCGAGTTCTGCTTTGCCGTGAAGGCGCCAATCATGATCGGCGCGTCGCTGGCGTCGTACAGCGAATACCCGGGTCGATCCGGATTCTGATTACCAAACGGTGCAGGTGAGTTACCCAGCACCTGGGCGTCGAGAACACTTGAAGTCATTAACATCAGTGCTGCGTCGGTCATCGACACATCGATGCGTTGACCCTTGTTGGTTCGAGAGCGCTGAAACAATGCCGCGGAGATCGCGAACGCCGCCTGGGCCCCTGTGCCGTAATCGAGTACCGCGGGCCCGACACGAACGGGGTGAGTTTCAGGCGTGCCGGTGGCGGCCATCAAACCCGAGAACGCCTGAATGACGTTATCGTATGCCGGGTGATCAGCCTTGGGACCGGTGCGACCAAAACCGGTAATCGAACAGTAGATGACGCCCGGGTTGATCGCGGTAACGTCTTCGTAGCCCAGCCCCTTGCGCTCGAGAACGCCGCCTCGAAAGTTCTCGACGACCACATCAGCCGTCTTCAACAACTCTCGAACAACTCCCACGCCATCTTCAGTGCCAAGATCAACCGCCAGTGAACGCTTGTTACCGTTCTGACAAATGAACTGTGTCCCACGGCCGACTGATTCCATGGCGTCGCTGTAACCTTCCGGACGCATCATGTCGCCGCTTCGGGGCGACTCGATCTTGGTGACCGAAGCGCCCATTACCGCCAGCTGATAGGTGCTGAACGGGCCCGCGAGTACGTGTGTGAAATCAACCACGTTGATACCGTCAAATGCCTGCATCCGGGGATTCCGTATAAGTTAAGAACCGTAGGTTCAGATTACCAGACAGGGATATTTACAGGTGGCAAGACCGGACACGAGTCATACGATGAGAGCGTTGAAATCCCGAGGATGCGGCAGCATGATTACACGACGAAACCTGATCCAGATTGCCCCGATGCTGGGTGCAGTACTGACTGGCGGACTGACGCTTACTGTCAGTAAGCCAACTCTCGCCGACCCGTCCGAGCTCACGTTCTGGAAAGACGGCGATCCCGGCGAAAAACTCAATCTGCGTGGCAGGGTGGTCAGCGCCACCGGCAAGCCCATCGCCAACGCGCGTGTCGCCATGCGCCAGGCCGACGGTGCGACCGTTTACCGACCGCAGTATGAAGGCGCGCTGTTTACAGGTCCCGACGGCACTTTCAAACTACGCACCGCGGTACCGGGCCAGTACTCAAGCGCCAAGCATATTCATGTGTATGTATACGCCGAAGGCTATCAGGCCGTGAATACCGAGATTCTTTTCAAGGGTGATCCCAACATCGACCTTGGAACAAGCGGCGGCTATGAGGTATTGCTTGAGGAAGTGCACAAGGGCGAGGAGACCGTGCATGTTGGCGGCGTCGAAATTCAGATGCAGCCTGTGTCCGGAGGCTGACGGCGTCCGGCAAATCAGCCCTGTGCGCTGACTGCCGGAAACAGCGTCGCTGGATCACCGGGCTTCCACTGGGGATATTTTTTCATCACGCCGGTGAAAAGCTCGGAGTCCAGAAAATTTTCCAGCCAGCGCAGCAGGTGTGGCCAGTCCTGATTGTCGAACCAGTTGCGGTCGTGATTGGCGAACTGGCGCACAAAGGGTGCGATCGCGATATCGGCAAGGCACGGCCTCGCTCCGTAAAGCCATTCGCCAAGTGACAGCATCTGATTGAGGTCGTTGAGAAAAACGGAACCCATCGTTCGCTGCTCGATGGCGTCAACGTCCTCATAGCGATTGGGATACTTGTACCGGTCAAGACAGTCCTTGAACTCGGTGTCGGCACGCTCGACTAACTTGAGCATGCCATCAAAAGAACCTGCGTCCGGCGTCAGCCAGTTTTGTGGATCGTTGTCATCGAGAGCCCAGAGCATCACGTCCAGACTTTCTTCCAGCAGGGTTCCATCCTGCCGAATAACAACAGGCACCGTCGCTTTGGGTGAAACCTCAACGAAGTGCGCCGGTTTGTCGCGCAGCACTACTTCGCGCAGCTCGCAGGTTTTGCCGCTGACCTGCAAGGCCATCCTTGCCCGCATGGCATAGGGACAGCGCCGAAACGAGTACAGGATCGGATATTGCGAGTTGCTCACGTCGAGGGTAGCCGGGCCCGGCGACTGGTCTTTGGCGTAGACCGCGCCAACATGACGTTCGTTTCTGGCATTCGCAAGCTCGACCTGTTTCTGGCGCTCGGTCAGTCGAATCCGGCGCTCGTCCGTCAACTCGTCAATACAGGCCGGGCAGCTGACGCCGGGCTCATATTGCGGGGACGCGATGTCGGCATCGCTGATCGGTCGGCGACAGCCACGACATAGCTGGTAGGTACCCGTCTTGAGTTCATGCAGCACCGAAACGCGTTCGTCAAAGACAAAACACTCACCCTCCCACAGACTGTTCTCTTCCGGAACGCGTTCAAGGTACTTGAGAATTCCGCCTTTGAGGTGATAGACGTCCTCGAATCCTTCGGACTTCAGGAACGCCGTCGATTTCTCACACCGAATGCCGCCGGTACAGAACATGGCAATTTTGGTGCCGGGCTTCACGTCTTCGCGCTCGCGCAACCAGCGGGGCAGTTCACCAAACGTACTGGTCTTCGGATCTATCGCGCCTTTGAATGTACCGATGCCTACCTCATAGTCGTTGCGTGAATCGATGACGACAACATCCGGATCAGATATCAGATCATTCCAGTCTTCCGGATCAACGTAGGTGCCGGCGTTGTTTGCGGCGTCCACGGTGGGCACGCCCATGGTGACGATTTCGTTTTTCAGTTTGACCTTGAATCGATAAAACGGCGACTGATCTGAAGACGAAAACTTCGGTTCAAGATCACCGAATCTGGGATCCGTCTTCAGCCAGCTCACGAAATCGTCAACTTGATCAGGTACACCGGCCACCGTGCCGTTGATGCCCTCGCTAGCTACCAGCACGGTCCCGACAATGCCGTAGCGCTCGCCGGCGCGACGGATCGCCTCCTGCAGTTCTCCAGGATTTTCAACCGAGACAAATTTGTACAGGGCAGCGACTTTGTGCGACTCGCCGCCGGTGCCGTGTACTTCGCTATCAACCATAGTGTGTTGTGTGGCCCGGGCCCTCAGGCGCCCTCGGCAATCATCATGCTCGCAAGCTTTTCGCCAATCATTATACAGCCGGCATTGGTGTTTCCAGAAAGTACCGTCGGCATGATCGAAGCATCCGCAACGCGTAAACCTTCAACGCCCCGAACGCGCAGCTGCTCGTCGACCACGGCCTCATCATCGTGACCCATCTTGCAGGTTCCGGATGGATGAAAGATCGTGTTTCCGGTGTTTCGAATGTACTCCAGAATCTGCTCGTCCGATGTCACATCGGGGCCGGGCAGGAACTCGCGCACGATATACGGTTGAATCGACGGCGACTCCGAGACACGGCGAATCAATTTGAATCCATCAATCATTGTCTGTTCATCAAACGACGTAGCGAGATAGTTAGGTC
The DNA here is from genome assembly GCA_938034705.1 of uncultured Gammaproteobacteria bacterium. Taxonomy (GTDB): domain Bacteria; phylum Pseudomonadota; class Gammaproteobacteria; order Arenicellales; family CALHMG01; genus CALHMG01. The sequence goes on along the minus strand of CALHMG010000256.1, from coordinate 5,193 downwards.
GAATCGTCGGATGCTCCGTGGGGTCGCCTGATCGAATCTGTATGGTGCCGCGACTCTCGGGTCGAAGCTGACAGACAGACACGGTAAAGCCCGGAAACTTGTGCAGCCCCTCACCCGGGCCGGCAGCGCTGAACGGAATGACATGGAACTGCACGTCAGGGCGATCAAGGTCCGGTCGGGATTTTGCAAAGACACCGACCTGGCCGGCGCCGATGCGCAATGGACCCTTTCGCGTCAGCCCGTACTGAATACCGGCCAGTGCCCGTTTGACCAGACTGCCCGAAACGTCGTTGAGCGTAATCTTTTTCGAACACTCATAGACCACGCGCGTTTGATAGTGGTCCTGGAGGTTGGCGCCAACGCCGTTGAGATCATGCACGACGGGTATGTTGTGTTCACGCAGCAGATCTCCGGGCCCAACCCCTGAAAGCTGCAGCAGCTGGGGAGAATTAATGGCGCCTCCGCACACAATCACTTCCCGCCTGGCCGAAGCTTCAACCGTGTTCCCGCGCTGACTGTAACGAACGCCCGTAGCGCGTTTGTTCTCGAACAGAACCTTTTCCGCCAGAGCTTCGGTCTCGATAACCAGGTTTTCGCGTTCACGAACCGGTTTGAGATAGGCAACGCCGGTACTTGCGCGACGTCCTTTGCGATTCACCGTCAGCTGAAAGTAGCCCACGCCCTCCTGACTGGCGCCGTTGAAATCGTCATTTCTGGGTAACCCCGCCTCCTCACACGCGGCCACATACGCATCCGCCAGCTCACCTGTCTCTGAGTCCGTGATCTGCAGCGGACCGTCTCCCCCATGAAAGGCGTCGGCCCCGCGCACGTTGTCCTCGGCAGACTTGAAGTGTGGCAACACATCATCGTACCCCCACATCGAATTACCCTGAGCCTGCCAGTCGTAGAAGTCTTCGCGCTGTCCGCGGATATAGACAAGACCGTTGATTGCGCTCGACCCGCCAAGCACACGACCGCGCGGCCACGTCAGCTCACGATTGCCGGTTGCGGGCTCAGGCTCTGTTTTGTAATTCCAGTTGAGAACGGGATGGAGAATATTTCGGTAGTAGCCGATGGGAACATGGATCCAGGGATTAGTGTCCTTCGGTCCCGCCTCCAGCAGCAAAACTCGAGCTGAACCGTTCGCCGACAGTCGATTGGCCAGTACGGCTCCGGCAGAACCGGCACCAATGACGATGTAGTCAAATTCCTGCATGTTTGAACTCAATTTTGATCCGGTTCGCGTTGGGTCTGGTGGATTATCGCACTGTGCAGTGTCTCCTGCCGAGGTTCGAGTTATTTCGTGCGTCGTGCCAGAACCCGGCAAATTGGTTGCCGCTGTGAGGAGCAGCGTTGACCATTCGCCCCAGCATGAACACGCCTACCAATCCACTGGTCACAGCGCCACTCGGACGGTCGCTGGCCCGGCTCGCGGCCCCCGGTCTCCTCGGGGTGATTCTGCAGTCGATCGTCAGCGTAACCGAGGCCTGGTATCTCGGCGGCCTCGGGAAAACAGCACTCGCCGGTGTCGCCCTCGTGTTTCCCATCTACATGCTGAACACGATGCTCTCCGCGGGCTCCATCGGCGGAGCCGTCAGCGGCGCCATGGCCCGCGCGTGCGGCGAACAGAACTTTTCCAGGGCCGAAGCGGTCGGTCGATGCGCCATGGTCATTGCGATCGTCGGCTCGCTGACCGTAATGGCGCTCTACTTTTTATTCGGCGATGCATTTTTCAGGATGCTCGGGGGCAGAGGTGAAGTGCTGCAGGCGGCCAAGGAATACTCGCTGTGGTTCTTTCCGGGCATTGTCACAATCTGGCTCTACAACATGTCGTCCGCCCTGCTTCGGGGCAGCGGTGACATGGTGCGTCCGATGTTTGCGTCTGCGGTAATCGCGATATCCCACTTCGCCCTGACCGGAATGTTTGTGCATGGCTTCGGCCCTGTCCCTGCACTTGGTATCGGTGGCGCAGGCCTGGCGGTAGTTGTCGCGTTCGGCACTGGCTGGATTATCCTGACGTTTTTTCTTCGCCAGCCAAACCGAAGCTTCAGACTGGTCCGCGGCAACATCGACGGCTCGGCGATGAAACCTATTCTCAAAAACGGATTGCTCGCTGCCAATCAGTCCGTAATAACCATCGCGCTGTCACTTCTGACCACGGCCATCTTCGCCCGCTTCGGCGACGAATGGCTTGCCGGTTACGGCATTGGAGTGCGCCTGGAGCTCATCATGGTTCCGGTGATTTTCGGTTTCGGTTCAGCACTGATCGCAATCACCGGCGCAAACATTGGCGCGGGGTTGCGCGCTCGCGCACTCACGATTGCCTGGAAAGGTTCGTTCCTGAACGCCGCCATCATCGGCAGCGTCGGAATGTTAATGGCGCTATTCCCGTCCACCTGGTCTTCGATCTTTACCGATGTCGAAGCTGTCGCACACGCATGCAACATCTACCTGAACTATGTTGGGCCGGTCTATGTTTTCTTTGCTCTTGGCCTTTGCCTGTATTTTGCCAGTCAGGGATTTGGCACGATGTTGATACCGGTTCTTGGTACCTACGTTCGATTCGCCGTCGTAGCGGTGGGTAGTTTTGTTCTTATCAAAACTGGCGCAGACACCCCTGAGAATATTCTGCTCGTGATCGTCGGTGCGCTGATCGTCTACGGCATCTTTATTGTGCTTGGTCTTCGCTTTGGACCGTGGCGAAAGTAGCCGTGGCCTGCGGTCCAGTATAGAGTTCGAGCCAGAGATTTTATGGCATCGACAATGAACAGAACTGCTGCACACGGCATCTCCGGCTGGCGACGACTCCTGCACTGGGTGTCGGCGCTGCTGGTGATGCTGATGCTCGCTATCGGTCTCTGGATGACCGACGCAGACATCACTAATCCTGAAGTTCTCAAGGAAACCTTCTGGCGCTTCAGTTTGCACAAGACGCTCGGGGTGATTGTATTTTTAATCACGCTTGTCCGACTGACGTCCATGGTTGTGTCCGGTGGATTCATTCACAGCGCACACAAACGACACGAGGTAATCGCGGCCACGGCCGTACAGGCTTACTTTCTCATCGCGCTTGTCGCGCTGCCTGTCACCGGTCTGCTGATGCACTTTTTCACAACCGGCGCGGCGCCGATCTGGATTCTTCATGATTCATGGCTGCCTTTTCACTTTTCACCAGACAACGAACTCGTGGCACTGCTCGCCTCTGTCCACGAATTTCTCGCCAAGGGTGTTCTGATTGGAATCCTGCTTCACGTCGGGGGCGCGGCAAAGCACTGGATCTTTGACGCCGACGGCACGATCGCACGAATGGTGACAGGCTATTCAACCAAGGCCGGCATCGACGGTCGCGGCGCCACCGCAGACGACGTTCATACCGGCCATGTCGTTGGTATCTTCCTCGCGATCGCCGTCGCAGCCGGCGGCGCCGGAATGCATCTTTATGGCGCCACACACACGCACGATCACGGCGTACAGGCAAACGCAGACACAAATGATACCGATGCGACCGGCAGCGCAAACGTTTCGACTTCGGCCAACACGATTCGATCAGACATTGATAAGAGCCTCCTGACGATTAGCGCAGTGCAGGGAGGCAACGCATTCACGGCAAGCTTCGATCGCTTTGAGGTCGAACTAACCGGCACAGAAACACCAGAAGCAATCAGCGTCAGCATCGAAAGCGCGTCGTTCTCAAGCGGACTCGGGGACCGGGACGAAGTCGTAAAAAGCGCCGACTGGCTCGATATCGTCGCTTTCCCACAGGTCGTTTATGAAACCTCGAGCGTAAAGGCACTCGAAAACGGTGACTATACTGCCGAAGGAACGCTAACGATTCGGGGCGTTGACGCAGCGGTCCCGCTTGAGTTCAGCTACGCCCCGGACGGCGATGGTTTTCGCCTCAAGGGAAAATCAAGGTTTGATCGCTTTGATATTCAGCTCGGGCGCGGTGAGTTCGGCGCCGAAACCGAAGCCGGTCGTTCTATCGACGTATTGTTCGACATCTATCTGCACAAATAAAGAAGCACCCAATCATGCAACTTTCTGTTCTCGATCAATCGACCGCGTCCAAGGGACGTCCACAGTCTGCGGCCATCTCGGAAAGCATCAAGCTTGCCAGGATCTGTGAAGACCTCGGCTATCACCGCTACTGGGTATCAGAGCATCACAACAGCGATTGCATCGTCGGTACCGCACCCGAGGTCCTGATGGCGGCAATCGGCGCCACGACTGAAAGGATTCGTATTGGAAGCGCCGGCGTGATGCTGCCGCACTATTCAGCGCTTAAGGTTGCCGAGCAGTTTCGAGTGCTCGAGGGCATTGCACCCGGGCGCATTGATCTGGGCCTTGGTCGCGCACCGGGATCTGATCGCCTCACCGCATATGCGCTCAACCCGAGCGGCCCACAGAATGTCGACTACTTCCCTCAGCAGATCATGGACCTGCAGAGCTGGGTCACCGGACAGCCCCTGACCGAGGGCCATCCCTTTGCCGAAATCAAGGCGCACCCCATGGGCGACACCAGCCCTGAAATGTGGATGCTCGGCAGTTCCGACTACGGCGCCCAGCTTGGCGCCCACCTCGGTATGCCCTACGCCTACGCGTATTTTTTCAGTGACGGTCAGGGCGTGGATCGAGCGCTGGAAATCTATCGCAGCAACTTCAAACCAAGCGAGCGGTTCCCCGAAGCAAAAACGACCATCTGCGTCTGGGCGCTCGCCGCGGACACCGAAGAAGAAGCCTGGCACCAGTTTCAGTCACGCGAGTACTGGAAAATTCATCAGGCCCAGGGTCTGCGCCCACCCATGGTCACGCCAGAAGAAGCCGGCGAATTCAACTACACCAACCAGCAAATCGCGATGCGCGACGCCATGCGCGAAAAAGCGTTCGTCGGTACCGGCGAACAGGTCGCCGAAAAACTCAACGCGTTGGCCACCAGCCTGTCACTCGACGAGCTGGTCATCGTCACCTGGACCTACGACCCCGAACCCAGACAGAAAAGCTACCGATTGATCGCCGAAGCACTCGGCATCTAGCCCGAGCTCCCGCTCGGGTTTGCGAACTGTCGTTCGCAACCCCTGTGTCCAACACATCACTCAAAAATTTCACAACAAGCCCCCGCGACATGGGGACCGCACGCAGAGCGAGTTCCGACCAAAGGGAGGAGGCTAGCGCGAACGGGCGGTCCCCATGACG
>CALHMG010000255.1 GCA_938034705.1 uncultured Gammaproteobacteria bacterium | reverse complement strand
TACAACGATCAAGTGGTTGTCCGAACGAACAACCTGATCAACTGGGAATGTCTGTTCAAAGCACCACGCAAGGCGATATCAATCGAGGCCTATACGCCGGGCGACGAAAAATCTGTCATCTACGTTGGAATGACGAATTCGCGAATCAAGAAGCGAGATGTAGACGACACGGCACCCTGTCCAGTTCGTCAGCCCAGGCTGTTCCGGTCATCGCTGGTTGTTGCACCCGGTACTTCGCTCTACAACATCGATAATTTTGATCTAATCGAACGGTAAGCCGGTGATTTCGATTGAACGACTGGTGCCCGAAACGTCCAGCTGCAGGTTTTCGGCGTCGAAGGCGTCGTTTTCCAGCATGGCCATGCCGATGTTCTGTTCAAGTCGCGGAGACCAGATAGCCGAGGTGACGGTACCGAGCCACGTGCCGTCTGATTCAACAGCATAGCTGTCGGCGGGTGTCATGATCGGCTTGCCTGCGATAATGACACCGGTCATCTTGCGTTCCACACCCGATTCGCGAATGCGCTCCAGCGCATCTCGACACAGAACTTCAACCCCGTCAGGAAGGTCACAGAAAGCATCAAGACCACATTCCAGAGGGTTGTTAGCCGAGGTCATCTCATTGCCATAACTGAGTAGTCCGCCCTCGATGCGCTCGATCAGATTGGGACAACCCGCGCGAACGTTGAGATCCGCACCGGCCTCGAAGACATGGTCCCAGAGCGCGTGTCCCTGACGGCCGTCCTGAAGGTAGATTTCAAAACCACCCTGTTTGCTCCAGCCTGAACGGGCAATCACAAGACTGGTGCCGTTGAACTCAACTTCCCGGAAGCGAAAAAAACGGATGTCTCTTGTCCACTCGCCGAAGGCTTTGGCCATGAGGTCGAATGCCGCCGGGCCCTGAACCGCCAGCGGTGATACATCTGGCTCAAACACGCGTACGTCGAGATCCCTGCCTACGGCGATGCCGTCCGCCCACAGAAGCACGTCAGAGTCGGCTATCGAAACCCAGAATCGATCTTCGGCGAGGCGAAGTACGACAGGATCGTTGATCATCTGTCCACGTGTCCCGACGATGGGCGCGTACATGCACTGGCCAATCTGGCAACGCTGGATGTTGCGGGGCGTCATCATCTGCACGAGATCAAGCGCGTCCGGGCCAACGATTTCTACCTGCCTCTCGGCGGCTACATCCCAGACCTGGACGTGCTCGCGCAGATGCCAGAAATCGGCTTCCAGGTTCTCGAACACGGTCGGCAACAGCATGTGGTTGTAGCTGGTAAAAGCCTTCGCGCCAGCTTCGACAACACGCTCATGAAACGGGCTCTTGCGCAGGCGGCGACTGAACGAGATATAGGCAGGAGTATTAGCTGACATGGTGCAGGCGTCTAAGGTGATCGATCAGGGCGCCGATTTTGCCTGCATTACTCCTTCGCTGCATCCTCGCCCAGCAGCGAATTACGAAATCTGTGTTTGAGCCAGGCGCCGTCCCGAGCCGGCATGACGACTTTAGGCATGTGAGCGTCGACTTTCAGCACAATCATCGATGGTCCTGCGCCGTTTTGGATCACGTTTCTGGCATCAGCCAGATCCTTCTGGTCCGTGACGGTGGTGACCGAGCTAAAGCCTGCTGCCGTTGCCATGCCGGCGATGTCGACGCCGGCGCCCGTATGCGACAGCTGTGAACCGGTTTCGCCAAAGCGGCCGTTGTCGATGACAACGATGGTCAGATTCTCGGGCTTGCGAACCGCAGTTGTCGGCACCGTGCCGAAGCCCATGAGAATTTCGGCGTCCCCTGTAACCGCGAGCACACGCCTTGTTGGCTGGGCAATGGCAAGTCCGAGCGCGGTCGGCACGATGCTGCCCATTGCGCCGAGGATATGAAAATTCAGTGGATGATCGCCGGCACTTTCAACGTCCCAGATCGCTGACCCGAGACCGGCCACAATCAGAAGGTCTCCGCGATTTTCGAGCAGTTCGACAATCGCCGCGCGTCGTTCGAGTCGTGGTGTCGTCATCGCGCCGCCCCGCCGTCTGTATGGACCGTTTGTGAGATCCATGATTCCCGTCGATGATAGTCAGTCTTCATTCGAATACCTTGGTGCCCATCACCCGTTGAGAAATGATTACCGCGACCTGAGCGTAGGAATGAAAGGCGAGATTGATCGACGATTCGACAACCGGCGCAACGTCCTCCGCGCTGTCCGCCCGGTTGCAGACCACGCCGGATGCTTCAAGTGTCGTCGTGGTGCTCTGACCCATGTGCAGCTGCCAGGGATTAAATTCGCCCCATTCCCCGCGCATGGTGACGAGAGTCAGGAACGGAATGGTGCAGTGCCGCACGAGGCCCAGCGCGTTGATGATGTTGCCGACGCCACTGGACTGCATCAGGAGCACCGAGCGTTCGCCGCCGAGCCAGGCGCCGGCACACATGCCCGGTCCTTCGAATTCGTTAGTGAGGGGGCCCGCCTTGATTTGCGGATCTTCGAGACAACGGTCGATCAACGGAGCGTGCCCGGCGTCGGGCACGTAGATAACCTGTCGGATATTGTGTTGCTTGAAGAGCTGGTAGACGCTCTCCTGCCAACCGGGGTCGTTTGTGTTCATGACCCATGATTGACAACGGACAGCATCACCGCAAGGGTGATGCTGTCCGGTAGAACGCCCGCGCAATCAGCGCGTATCAGTCGTCGTCGACGATGGTGATCGGCGTGTAGGTGCTGGCCGCGGAGGCTCCGTTGACGTTAAACAGCCGGACGTCAACGCGTTCGTTGGGTTCGGCGGTGTTGTCGTTGACCACAGAGAACTGGATCTGTTTCTGGGTCTGTCCGGGGGCGAAAGTCAGGGCCTGGTAAAAGCCATAGAAATCGCTTCCGGGTGTTGCCCATCCGGCGGTCGGCGCCAGAGTGCGCGTCGACACGGCGGCAGTCACCGTTTGAGTTGACGCTGTCGAGAGGGTCACCGTGGTGGTTGCGGTTCCGCTGTTCTCGTTGACCGTTGCCGGTGCAACCGAGAGAACCGGTACGCCGGCGTCATCATCGTTGATCGTAATATTCGCTTCGCTGGCTGTAATGGGTGCCCCGGTCGAATTGAATATCCGCGCGACAAAGTACTCGGTGTTTTCAGTGACGGTGTCGTTGGCGATGGAAATGGCCACAGTTTTCTGGGTTTCGCCGGGGGCAAACGTCAGATTTCTGAAGACGCCGTAAAAATCTGACGGACGTGTTGCCGTAGCTTCACGGGTCGCCAGTTTGACAGTCACGTTCTGCGTGGCCGGTGAAGACAGTCGGACAACGACATTGGCTGTGCCGGCTCCTTCACTGACGTTCATGGGTACTACCGACAGCGTGGGCGTGGGTCCTGAACCACAGGTTCCGAGACCGCCAAGCTTTATGCTTTTGCCAGCGAAGACGTGCTGTGCACCGAGGACGATTTCCGCCTTGGACGGCGCGTTCAGGGTGACGCAGGCATCGTTGCTGTTGAGCGTGAAACTGAATCCATCGACGTCGTTGCGGCCGACGTTGAGAACGAAGTTCGCTGAGCCAGAGCTGGTGGTAAACGTGTCGTTACCTTCGATGCTGAAGGGCGAAAAGTTCGACAGGCCTGAACTCGGGCTTTCGATGGTTCCGCGATAGGTGGTGCCGAACGAGCCGCCCGTCGCACGTACCGTATACCGATTGCTGTTGCAGTTGTCGCGATACAGAAAGAGTTCGACGTCGAGTGCACGTACGAAGTTCGGCACGCCACAGTCATCACCCGACGATGGTGCGGGGAAAGTCGAGGCCGGACCGGCGTTGCGGACCTGCATGCCGGCGCCCTGGGTTACCGTGTAAACACGATCCGCGGCAACGTTGCTGTAGGTCTCCACGGCGCCGTTGGGCCATCTGATTTCCAGATCGACCCGGGTGTCGTTGCCAAGACCGAAGTGAATTCGGTTGTCGTTCTGGGAGAAACGGTGAAAGCCACCGTTCTGGTAGCGGACCTGATCATCTCCGCCGGAGCTCGCAATAATCCGGGCTCCAAGGGCTGAGTAGTTGGGTGCACTGCCGACCATATCAAGCAGAATCCAGTGCTTGCCCGAACCCACGTTTTTCAACAACGACATGGGGCCGCCTTCTCGAAGCGGCTGCACAAGGCGCCCGTTGGTAAAGGCAATATCCAGATAGCCGTCGTTGTTGTAGTCGAGCGTAATTGGTGTGTCGCTGGTACCGGCGCGTGAAAGCAGTCCGACACCAACCGGCCCGGCGCCACCAAAGTTGGTTGCCCGGGTGAAGACGCCGTTGCCGTCGTTGACGTAAAGAATGTTGGGCGTGTTTTCTACCCCGCCACGACACGTCACGTAGATGTCGAGATCTTTGTCGTTATCGAAGTCGCCAGCGGCCGCACCGGCGCAAAGCAGATCTTCGCGAAACCCAAAGTCGTAGGTGCGGTTTTTCCACTCGCCACCGAACCAGTCCATGAGGCGTGGCCGCATGGGTGAGGTACCCGGCAACGCGTCAAGCAGCTGGACGTTGGAGATTCCGGACGTGCCTGTCGCAACAATATAGGCCGTCTTGTAGCGATCCCAGAAGTTAGTAGACGTAATAACCTGGCCTTTTATCTCCCAGTTGCCGTTGCTGTAGCCGATGTCTACGGTGTTGACGCGCAGATAGCCACCGCCGGTAATCTCCGGCTCCTGGCCGGTTACGGTAACCGTTTCGTTGACGCCCTTGTGATAGATCTTGAACGTCATCGGTGGGTCGGCGCGAAACAGTGCGCGAGCACGTCCGTTGTCTTTGGTGTACTCCAGAAAAGCTTCAAGACGGTTGTTGTTGACCAGTTTTGCGTCGTTCAGAAACGAGCCGCCGCGCAGGCCGAAAATTTCCGGCCGCAGGTCACCGTCAAAGTCCTCGATGGCAAGATCAATGTGGCTGTAAAAAGCAGGGTTAATAAATTCGTAGCGACCGAGATAAACACATTGGTATTCGAGATCGCCGTCGCCGTCGAGATCGCCATACTGGGGCCATACCCAGTCCGCGTGACCCGTGTTGCAGTTAAGTTCTGCCGACCATTCATCGCCGCTGGAGGTGCGTGAGCCCGACAGCTTCAGGTAGCCGCCGTCGGCGTAGAACTCGCGGCGGTGCCAGTCGTTGGGAGTTCCTGATGGATTCCCGCGGGTGAGCTGTCTGACGACAATGTCGTCGTCGCCGTCATTATCGACGTCGGCGAAAGCGCCGAGGTGATGGTCAATCAGTCGATTGGCCGTGAACTGATCGTTCTGGTCGGCGTGCAGGATGACGTCCGAGAATGTGCCATCGCCGTTATTGCGATACAGCGTCGGACGGTCGCGATGGTTGGTGATGAATATGTCAGGCCATCCATCACCGTTGAAATCACCCGCTGACAGACCCCAGCTTTCAGCTGCGATCCTGTCGGTGGCGGCGTTGGTAACTTCCTGAAACTGGATTTGCGCATGGGCGGTGCTCGCTGCCGCACAGGCGAGGACGGCGGTTGTTATCGCGCGTAAGAGGTGGTGCACTTTATTGACCCCGGAAGGCTGTTTTTAACCGACGAAGACACTAAAACAGGGGATCAATGGAGTCCAGCAGGAATTACCGGACTGTCGTCATCTGGGTACAAGAGACGTGCGCTGTGGGAGTTCTAACGCCGGTACGACAGCTTTGTTTGCAAGTGCGATCGACAATGGCGACGTATTGACGGGCCACTGTCCCCTGATGCTGGCGCGTCGGTCACCGGCCTTAAAGGCGACAAAGCTGTAGGCGTCGTAGTACTGCAGCAGGGACAGCAGGGCAACCGGGTCACCGGCGTCGGGCACACTGAGCAGGGCGACGGTAGAATTGGCGTTACGCCGTGCAACGAATACACCGTGGGTTTGCAGCGAGAGTTCGTCATTGCCCAGCGCGAACGGCCGCGCGAGATCGTCCAGATTCAGCACGTCTTTGGCGAATCTATTGTCGCTTCCGAAAATCCAGACCGGCTGGTCCGCGGGCAGCGTCTCCAGCGTGCTGTCGAGGGCCGTTGTTGCGCCGAGTCGACTGGCGAGCTCGCGCCAGACGGCTTGGCGTGTCTCACCACTGGCGCCTGGAATCACGGCAAGCTTGCGGCCGCTGCCGAGCATTTCGCCAACGGATGCAGGAACCTCGGCGGGCCCGAGTCGCCTGGCAAGGTCGAAGGCGGGATCCACGTCCAGGCGTAGCGGTTCGGCGTTGCCACAGAATCTGAATTCGTGAGTTTTTGAATCCATTGCGACCACATGCCGGGTTGCCGTGAGGCTGTCGGCAAAAGTGACGTACACCGGGACGGCCATTTTGAATGGCTCGGACGTCTGCGTCTGCTTGAGTTGTCCAACGACACACGACTGATCCTCAACGGTGACACCCTCTGCCTGCAGCTCGGGAACACCGGTCCTTGTGATCCATTGCTCAAAGAACGGTGCGAGCGAATCGCCGGATACTTCCGAGAAGATTTTTTCCAGATTGTCCCAGTCGGTAGCCAGATATCGCCGAGTCTGAAAAATCTTGCGCAACGCAGTCAGGAAATGATCGTCACCGATCTTCTGCCTCAACATGTGAAAGATCATCATCGCCTTGTCGTAACCGACCGTGGCGGTAACCGCATCGTGGCGCGAGCGAAACTCGACGACCGGAAAGTCGCCACCGTCGTCAACGAAGTTGCGATATTTCTGCAGCGAGTCGCGCCTGAAAGCGGCGCCGCTCCCGGAGTCTTCCCGGATCAGGTGATCTGCAAGATAGGCAACGAGTCCCTCGGACCAGTTGCCGCCACGGACGTAGACGCTGTTGCCGAACCAGTTGTGGAGAATTTCGTGAGGCCACGCCGTCGTTACGATAAACGGCAACCGAATCACCTTTTCACCCATGAGACTGAACGACGGCATGCCGTAACCGGTCTCCCAGAAATTCTCGACCAGCGCCAGTTTGCCGTAAGGATAGGTGCCGAACATTTCGCTATACACGTCGACCCAGCCTCTGGCCGCCTTCAGGTAGCGACTGGCCAGCGACTGGTCTGCGGTTCGCAGCCACGCGATAAGTCGTGGTGTTGTGCCTCGCGCCTCGAATTTGTTGAACGGGCCGCCCAGCAACCACACGCCTTCCTGAGGACGCAGTTCGCGCCATGCGATCTTCTCGCCGCCTGACAGATCGGGAATGGCGTCTCCCTGACTGATCGATCGCCAGCCGTCCGGCAACGTCGCCGAGAGTGCAAACGTCACGCGATAGCCCGGAAAGATCGGCAACCACCCGCTGTTCGGGGGCAGGTAAATACCGGCGCTCGAGATGTGACCGCGAGTCGGGTCGGAGATCGTCAGGGCTGGCACACCGACCACGCTGACGACGACATCGCCGGAACCGTCGAGTGTCAGTTTCCAGGGTCTGAGGTCTTCATCGCCTTCGCCATCGGGTTCGATGCGGGCGTTGCCGGACGTGACGGAAATTTCAAGGGTCGAATTGAGCAAAAACGACCATTGCTTCGACGTCGATGGAAACTTGAGTCTGTCAACGACGTGCAGTGAACCGCTGTCGATGTCCACGCTGACTCGCGCATTGTGGTCGACGACATTCTGCGCCGTGACGCACGAGGCGTACACGAGTCCGAGCACGAGCAGCACTTGCTGAACCAGCTTGCGCGAGCGATGCGCGATCAAACCTGTTCTCGGTTCGCGCATCCTCGGGTCCTGACGGCTGCCCCGCGTCAGAGGTTGATGCCGCAGTCGACCGTGAGCGTCTGCGCCGTTACCGCCGGGTGTGACGCCAGGAAGAGCATGGCCTGTGCGATGTCGTCTGTCTCCACGCATCGCTTGAGCAAAGCCGCGTTGATCAGTTTGTCGCGGCGATCGTCCGGCCATGTTTCAGTCCAGGGGCTTCGCACAAAACCTGGCGCGACCGCGTTGACGCGTACTTCCGGTGACAGCGCCCGAGCGAGGTTGCGGGTCAGATTGATCAATGCAGCCTTGCTGGCCCCGTAGGCAATGGAGCTGCCAACCGATGTCTGTCCGGCAATTGAAGCGGTGTTGACGATCGCGCCGCCATCGCCGGCCTTGAGCGCTGAGGCCGCGGCTTTGGAGCATCTGAACGGACCGAGCAGATTGGTCGAGAGAATGGAATCCCAGAAGTCAGACGTCATGGCCTCAAGGTTTTCAAACGGTATGGGCTCCTGGGTCGCGGCGGTACCGGCGTTGTTGATCAGAATATCGAGTCCCTGGAGCTCTTTAACCGCTGCGGCGATCATGTCGTTACAGCCTTCTTCCGTTGAGACGTTGCCCGGTGCACCGATAACGTTCAGCCCGGCCGCAGTCAGGCGTTCAATTTCGGCATCCGCACGCGGGTCGTCCGGCAGATGGTTGATGGCAACCGTTGCACCACAGCTGGCGAGAACTTCGGAGGTGGCGAGGCCGATTCCGGATGCTCCGCCCGTGACAAGGGCAGTCTTGCCGGAAAGATCGGTTTTTAAATTAGCTGATGTCATTCGATTTACTCGTCGCGACTCTGGTAGAGAGTGTGTGTTGAAAAGGTGCAGCCTGCAAAACGGTGGAAAAATTCTGTCTGAACGCCGACAACAAAATCAGCTCCACCGACTGACTTCAGTCTCACCAATGGGCGAGTCGCCTGTCCACCGGATACGTCGAAGTGTGGACTCAAGTCCGAGTTTGTCCGGCACCCGTTATTGTTTCATCACGGTCGGCCGGACGATGCAAAAACGAGGACAGAAAATTTGGGACGATTGACGCGTCACGGATCGGCACTGTCTGAGAAACAGGGTACCCTGCAGCCACATGCCGGACCAAAGCAAAACGGGCCCAGGTCCAGCGAGCCAATCACCATTAACTGCAAGAGGGCATGACATTGAGGAGCTGGCAGATTACCAACCCGCGCGGGATTGACGGGTTGACACTTGCGGAAACTGAAATGCCTGCGCCGGGTGCTGAAGAAGTGCTGGTGCGGGTTCGCGCGAACTCAATCAACTATCGCGATCTGTCGACCATTCTGGATCCGGAACCTCGCGGCATTGCCTACCCGAGGGTGCCGAATTCTGATGGAGCGGGAGACGTTGTGGCCATCGGCGACAGCGTCAGTCGATTCAGAGTGGGTGATCGCGTGGCGGGTTGCTTTTTTCAGAAGTGGGGCGACGGTGCAATCAATGCCGAGATAATGGCCAGCGCCATGGGTGGCGCCGTCGACGGCATGCTCAGCGAATACGTTGTTCTCAACCAGGCTGCTCTTGTCAAAGTGCCCGTGCACCTCAGTTATGAACAGGCCGCGACGCTCCCGTGTGCGGCGCTGACTGCGTGGCACTCTCTCGTCCATGTAGGCAACATCAGCGCTGGAGATACGGTCCTGCTGATCGGTACCGGCGGTGTGTCAATTTTTGCGCTGCAGTTCGCGGTGCTTCACGGTGCACGGGTCATCATCACGTCGAGTTCGGATGAAAAGCTTGAGCGAGCGCGACAGCTTGGCGCCTGGCAGACCATCAACTACCGCGACAATCCCGGCTGGGACGACATTGCTGTCGCCTTGACCAACGGTAACGGTGTTGACCACGTAGTCGAAACCGGTGGAGCAGGTACGCTGAGTCGCTCGATCGAGGCCGTGCGCATTGGCGGTTCAATTGGCCTGATCGGAGTTTTGACAGGTGGAGAAATCAATCCAACCCCCGTCATGCGGAAATCGCTGCGCATGCAGGGCATTTATGTCGGTTCGCGTGCAATGTTCGAGCGCATGAACATGGCGATTGAAAGTGCTTCTCTGCTGCCCGTTGTTGATCGTGACTTCAGTTTTGATGACGCGAAAGCGGCCTACCACCACATGCAGGGCGCTTCCCATCTGGGCAAGATCACCATAAGCATGCCGTCCGGATACTGATAGTGAGCTGATCCGCGAGTCGGCGAAAATTCGAGAACAAAAATGACTGACAAAATTACGAGCTATCACGCTCACATTTATTTTTCGCGTGGCCCCGAGGCTGAACAGGCAATGGCTCTGCGAGAGCGTATTGAGCGCGAGCTTGCCGGTCGTGTGGTCGTCGGCAGGTTTCACGACAAACCGGTGGGGCCACATCCACGCGGCAGCTTTCAGCTTGAGGTGAGCCTGGAAGAGTCGACTGCGGTTTTGAAGTGGCTGATGGAAAATCGCGACGGGCTGTCAGTGTTCTTTCACGGTAACAGCGGCAACCACTACCTCGACCACACCGCTCACGTTGCATGGCTGGGCGAAAGCGAGATACTGACGCTCTCAATCTTTGAGTGATTCAGATAATGCGACCGGTTTGAGTGGTCCCACGATTTCTGGCAGCGGACCTGCCGGCGTCAGTTCTGATAGGCCTTTTTAATACGTCGGTACTGGCGCTCGTGTTCCTTGTCGTTAATGTTTCCGTAGGCAACCAGTTCGTCCAGCTTGCTCAGCTTTTCCAGCCATATTTGGGTTTGTTTTTCGGTGGGTGTGTCACGAGGCGTATCCATATCTTTCAGAATCTCGCTTCGCTCTTTGTCTACGTCTGCGAAATCCGCCAACCCGGATTCCGCGTGTCCCTGATCAAACGGGTCGGTTTCGCGATGTGACTCGTCGGATGGTTCGTTTTTGGCTGCCGCATCAAGCTCGACGCCGGCAAGTGAATCGCCATCGCGTAACTGCTCGAGCTTTCGTTTCAGCTCGTTGACCGCGTTTGCGGAGGTCGCGTATCCCTGATTCGCTGATTCGGCCGAAACGCCTGCCGCCGACGAAGCCCCCGAGGCGCTCGCGGGCCTCTGAGCGAGGGCCTTCCTGCGCAGGTCGGAGAAAGACTTGGCCAGCATTACCGCAAACGCCAGAACACCTGCGAACAGACTGTCGCTAACGACGTAGAAAAATGCGGCGACAAGGAACGG
This sequence comes from uncultured Gammaproteobacteria bacterium, assembly GCA_938034705.1. Taxonomy (GTDB): domain Bacteria; phylum Pseudomonadota; class Gammaproteobacteria; order Arenicellales; family CALHMG01; genus CALHMG01. The sequence continues at coordinate 10,935 of CALHMG010000255.1, read as the reverse complement.
CAGCAGCAGAAGCTGGACGTACAGCACGATCAACTTCGGATTGACACCGAGTTCGCTCACCGCACGACTTGCGTCCGCGTTCCACGCCGGGCGTGATGTCGTACCGGTTTTCTGATCTTGATCAAAAGGATCGTTTTCACTCATCGGCTTTCCCGGTGGTTTGCGCGGCCGGCTCACGTCACACTCGGCGAACGTGCGCCATGGTCGGAGGTTCGAATGGGATATCGCGTGTCATATCAGGTAGAAGTTCATCAATGATAGTCGAAAACCAGTTTGATGTTCCCGGCAGGATCGCTGACGTGTTTGATGCCGTCACCGATATTGACCGTGTGGCGCGCTGTTTTCCTGGCGCAACCCTGGATCAGATCGTTGATGAAGATACCTACAAGGGTCAGGTGAAATTACGTCTGGGCCCGGTGCAGGTCAGCTTTGCCGGGAGGCTTAAGTTCAAGGATCGCAATCGTGACAGCGCGACCGCCGAGCTTCATGCTCAGGGCAAGGAGCAGAAAGGACGTGGCGGCGCTGACGCCGATATCGCCATGGCGCTGACTGCTTTGGACGATGCAGTGACCAGGGTTTCGCTGCACACGGACCTGAAGCTCGTTGGCGCGGTAGCTCAGTACGGTCGCGGCGCCGGCGTGATTCAACGGGTGGCGGAAGAAATTGTCGGCGAGTTCGCTTCAAACCTGGAAGCCGATATCAAGGGCGAGGCGGTGAGCGACAGCGCCGCGGTATCCGGAGTATCGGTTGTTGCCAAGGCGGTAGCGAAAAGCATCAAAGGATCAATCTCTCCACGCAACAACGATAAAACCTGAACTCAGGTTCCGAGGAGCTTACCTAACATGTCAAACAAACCCACCCTGGTTTACTTCGAACAATTCGCTGATCCGGTTGGTGTCGAGATCGTGAGCGGCGACAAAAATATTGATCTTCGGCGATTGCGTTTCGCCGACACCGAGGACAGCCTCGACCAGTTGAAAAAGGCGAACGGCTTTCATTTGTCACCTGCGGTTGAGATGCCGGATATCTACTACCCCACCAGAGAGCTGATTGAGCAGTGCGGCAATCTGATTGGTCTTTCTTCGACCGGCGCGGGCTACGACATCGTCGACGTGCAGGCGTGTACAGACAATGGCGTCGTTCTGTTTAACCAGACGGGCAGTAACAGCCAGTCGGTTGCGGAGCACGCGATTGGCATGATCCTCGCGCTTTCGAAAAACATCGCCGCGTCGGACAAAATCATGCGTCGTCGCACGGACTATCAGCGGGCAGAGGTACAGGGACGTGAAATCAGCAGTCGCACCGTGGGTATTCTCGGTCTCGGCAACATCGGGCGCATCGTCGCACGCATGGCAGGCCAGGGGTTCAATATGAACGTGATTGCCTGTGACCCGTATCTGGACGAGGCCGAAATGGCGGCTCGGGGTGCGAAGAAAGTCAGCTTCGAGGAAATGCTCGAACAGGCCGATTTTGTGACCGTGCACACGCCGAAAACTGCCGACACCCAGGGTCTGATGAACGCCGACGCGTTTGCAAAAATGAAGCCGGGCGCAATCTTCATCACGACCGCCCGAGGCGGCATTCACGTCGAGACCGATTTATACAACGCAATCGAATCCGGCCACCTTTCAGGTGCAGGACTCGACGTCTGGGAGAAAGAGCCCCCGTCAACGGATCACCCGTTGTTTAGTCTGGACAATGTGCTGGCCAGTCCGCATATCGCGGGTATTACCGCGGAGTCGAATTACAATATGGCCAAGAGCGCTGCGGACCAGTGGTTGATTCTGATGAAGGGAAAACGTCCGCCACTAATCGTAAATGCTGACGTGTGGCCACGGTTCAGAGAGCGCTTTGAGTCAATTATGGGTTTTGCCGCCGAAGCCTGATCCGACTTAAACTCCCGGTAAATCATCCCGCCGGGATTAACTCTGCCAAGGAGGGCACAAATGTCCTGTTCACTAACTCGTGTCGCGCTGGTCAGCGCCGTTTTGCTCAGCGCCGTATCCACTCAGGTTTCTGCCGAGGCTCTGAAAATCAAGCCGGGGCTGTGGAAGAGCACGACGACCATTAACAGCAACATGATCGGCACACAGACCAATGAAGCCACCAAGTGCTTCAAGGAAGACGAGTTCGATCCCAAGAACATGATGGAAGGAATGCCCGCCGAGCAGTGTGATGTTCAGACTGAAGTTGACGGTAATGTGATGACCTACACCATGGTCTGCAACCTCAACGGAGGGACATTGACCGGTGAAGGAAGGATTGAATCCGACGGAGATACCTCAAGCGGAGAGATGACCATGAAAGGTGATGTCGGTGGCGGCATGCAAATGGACATGCAGGTAAGCTCGGTTGGCAAACGCATCGGCGATTGTTAGCCAGTTCTGAACTATCGGTAACCACGCGATCGCCGCAGGCCGGTCTGACCGCATGCCGGCCCCGTGCTGGAAAATGAAAATCGGCTGCGGATACTCTTCGTAGCATGAAGCCGCCGCCGTTCAGCTATCACCGCCCCGCAAGTCTCGATGAGGCCTTTGCGCTTCTGGGTTCGCTCGAAAACGCCAAAGTCCTCGCCGGCGGTCAGTCGCTCATGCCGATGATGAACTATCGGTACGTCATGCCCGATCACGTTGTAGACCTGAATCACTGCCCGGGTCTTTCGGGTGTTGGCGTTGAAGACCAGACGTTGATCATCGGTGCGATGACCCGTCAGTGTGATCTTGCTGCAAATGATCTGGTTGCGCGACACGCGCCGCTGCTTGTTGACGCGCTCCACTGGGTTGGACACGTACAGACTCGTAATCGCGGAACTATCGGTGGCAGCCTGTCTCATCTGGACCCGGCGGCGGAACTTCCGGCTGTGATAGCAGCCTACGATGCCACTGTCACCGTCGGAAACGAGACGGCATTGCGCGACGTTTCGATCCACGAGTGGGCGGCGGGTTACATGATGCCTGCGATTGACGAAAACGAAATCGCAATAAGCATAAATATTCCATTGTCAGTAGAGCTCGACGGCCACGCTCATTCCTTTTTCGAGATCGCCCGGCGTCACGGCGACTTTGCTCAGGCAGGCGCAGGTGTGGTGTTGCAGACGGTCGACGACCGGGTAACCGATCTTCGGATTGCGCTCGCTGGCGTCGACATTGCGCCTGTCCGATTGCGACAGGCTGAAGAATTCGCGATCGGTAAATCGTTGACTGAAGATGTCATCGATGAGATCGCGTTGTTTGCCAAAGCCGTGCCCGGAATTGCCGACGTCCACGCGGACGAGAGTTATCGTCAACGCCTTGCGGTCGTTGTTGTTCGCCGTGCTCTGACCCAGGCGGCAGGTCCCGGGCCATGAGTGAAACCTGGACTATTAAGTGTCTGATTAACGAGAAGCCTGTCGAACGGGAGGTATCGGTGCGCCTCACGCTGGCTGATTTTTTGCGTCATGAAGTCGGCCTTACCGGAACACACCTCGGCTGCGAGCACGGAGTCTGCGGCGCGTGCACGGTGCTGCTCGACGGGCGCAGCGCGCGTTCGTGTCTGACTCTGGCGGTGCAGGTTGATGGAATGAACGTGACGACGGTTGAGGGACTGGGTGACAAGACCCGTCTTTCGCCGTTGCAGCAGGCGTTTATGGACGAACACGGGCTTCAGTGCGGTTTCTGTACACCCGGCATGCTGACGACATTGACCGAGTTGCTCGCCAATAACCCCGATCCATCTGAAAGCGAAGTACGTCTCGCTATCTCCGGAAACATCTGCCGCTGTACCGGTTACGAAAATATCGTCAAGGCCACGATGACGGCCGTGCGCTACATCCGTGACGGCATGCCGGAATCATCCGAGGTGGTCGACTGATGCCGAGTTCCTGGATTGGCATGAAGGTAAAGCGTGTCGAGGATCCGGCGCTGCTGACCGGCGAGGGTCAGTATATCGACGACATCAGTCGACCGGGAATGCTGCACGCCGTTGCGGTTCGAAGTCCCTATGCCCACGCACGAATTCTCGGTATCGACAAATCTGCGGCCCTCGAGTTACCGGGTGTTGTTGCCGTTGTCACACATGACGATCTGCCGGAACAGATGAAAGGGCAGTCGATCCCGATGATGGTGCCGCATCCGGTGATTACCGCGGACAAGCGACCGCAGATTCTGTGCAGGGACGAAGTTTGTTTTGTTGGCGATCTGGTTGCGATGGTGCTGGCAGAAGATCGATATGTCGCCGAAGACGCCGTGGCCCTGGTCGACGTGGATTATGAAGAACTCGATTGCGCTTCGTGGGTTAAAGACGCGGCCGAGGCCGGCGCACCGTCCGCCCATGCTGATCTCGCAACAAATATCGCTGCCAATATCGATCTCGAGTACGGAGAGATTGATCACGCGTTTGCCACAGCCAGTCATGTGATCACGGAAGAGATTTTTCAGCATCGTGGCTCGGCACATTCGATGGAGACACGCGGCTGCATCAGTGAATACGACGACGCAACCGGGCAAACCAGAATCTGGGTAACCAGTCAGAGTCCGCATCAGTTCAAGGGTGCTTTTGCCGACATGATGGACCTCGTCGATCAGGATGTGCATGTGATCGTTCCACCGGATGTCGGTGGCGGTTTTGGTCCCAAGGCGGTGATGTGGCCCGAGCAGTTCGTGATTCCCGCGTGCGCGCTGATTGCGGGGCGTCCGGTCAAGTGGATCGAGGATCGACGCGAGCATTTCATGTGTGCGTATCAGGAGCGCGATCAGCACTGGAGCGGTGAGCTTGCGTTGGACGCGCAGGGCAAGATCCTGGGTCTTCGCGCAAGACTGATTCACGATACCGGTGCGTATGTGCCCTGGGGCGTCGTCGTGCCCTGGATTACGTGTACGACCGTGCCCGGTCCGTATGTAATTCCCGCATACGAGATGCGCTGTGAGGTGGTGTTCACCAACAAGGTACCGGTAACGCCGGTACGTGGGGCGGGTCGTCCCCAGGCCGCAACGTTCATGGAAAGGATGCTCGACATCGGCGCGGACCGGGTGGGAATTGGCCGAGACGAAATCAGACGCAGAAACTTCGTGCAGCCTGAGCAGATGCCCTATGAAGTCGGTCTGGTATTTCGTGATGGAAAGCCGGTGGTCTATGACTCCGGCGACTATCCACAGTGTCAGGCGATGGTGCTTGAACAGGCGAACTTTGCCGAGTTCGGGCAGCGTCAGCGCCAGGCGAGATCCGAAGGGCGCTACATCGGCATCGGGACCGCGAGTTACATCGAAGCAACCGGGCTTGGCCCGTTCGAGGGCGTCAGCGTTCATGTACAGCGTAACGGCAAGGTCATCGTTCATACGGGCGCGGCACCCCAGGGTCAGGGGCACCAGACAATGCTCGCCCAGGTTGTCGCCGATTCCCTCGGGTGCAGTTTCAAAGACATCACCGTCAAGGTTAGCGACACGACCACGATTCAGCGCGGTGTCGGCACGTTCGCCAGTCGCATCACTCCCAATGCCGCGCCCTCGGCACATCTTGCGAGTAACACCGTTCGCGAAAAAATTCTGAAGATTGCCGCACACCTGCTTGAGACCAGCGTCGAAGATCTTGAAGTTGAGGATAGTCGCGTCTCGGTCAAAGGCGTGCCTGAACATGGCAAGACGTTCAGGGACATTGCGACTTTCGCCGGCGCAATGCCGGGTTTCGCGGTGCCCGCCGGTCTCGATGCGGTGCTGGAAGATACCGTCTACTTTGCTCCCGAACGCGCAACCTACGCCAACGGCGCCCACTGCGTTGAGGTAGAGGTGGACGCGGAGACGGGTCACGTCTCGATAATCAAATACTCAACCGCCCACGATTGCGGCACCATCATCAATCCGTTGAGCGTTAACGCTCAGGTCATGGGTGGCGTTGCTCATGGAATCGGAAATGCGCTTTTTGAATGGATGCGCTATGACGACCACGCGCAACCTGTGACGATGAACTTTGGTGAGTATCTGCTTCCCACCGCGCCAGAGGTTCCCAATGTCGACCAGTCGCATATGCAGAGTCCGACGCCGTTGAATCCTCTGGGCGCGAAGGGGGCCGGCGAGGGCGGCACGATCCCGGCGATTGCCGCGATCGTCAGTGCGATTGAATCTGCACTCGAGCCTTTTGGTGTCTGTATTCGCACGGTGCCGGTAACACCGGACGCACTGCTGGATCTGATCGACGCTGGTCGACAGAACGCGGGCAGGCCTGACGTTTGAGTCTCAGTCGCCCAGCCAGGCCATCGCGCTGATCATACCGGCGTAGAGCACGGGTGGAAGCAGGCCGCACTGCGAACCAAAAATTCCTGCAGCAACGGCGCACAGCGTCGCGCCCGGCACGATCAACGTCCATATGCTGAAGTGCTGCACCACGCCAAATCGGCGCGCGATGATGTAAAGCGCCGCAAACAGCCCGGCACCGGCCACGGCCCAGATCACGAATACCCTGACGTCGAAACTGGCCCTCGCCAGCATGACGACCGGGTCGACGAGGTCGGAGATCAATGTGGAGAACGAGGATTCCATGGCGCGTGGTTTGTATTACTCTCGGGTAAATACATGATTGCGGAGTTCTTCGGGGGACACGTTCGATGGCGCAGGCGATTTCAAAACGTAACACCAAACTCAGCAGTGGCGGTAGCTATCTGCACATCAGTTTCAATCGTCCGGACACCGGCAACATGATGCAGTCCGAAGACCTGTCGCTCATCACCGGTTATGTGCAAGGCGTATCTGCCGAGAGCGATACCCGAGCCGTGATGATCAGCGGCAAGGGCGAACACTTCACGCTTGGACGAGATCCAGGCAACAAGGGTGGCGGCAAGCCCGCAGCACCCAAAACCGCCTGGCAGGTGCACGAACAGATCACAAGCCAGATACTTGGCGTTTACGCAGCGATTCGTCATTGCCCGGTGCCGGTCATTGCGAAAGTGCAGGGGCACGCGCAGGGATTTGGTGCGGGTCTGGTCGGAGCGTGTGATCTTGCCTACGCAGCGGATTCCGCGATCTTCTCAACGCCCGAGATGCGTCACGGCATCGCGCCGACGCTGGTTATCAGCGCGCTTGCAAACATCAATCGCAAGACGTACGCCGATATGGTCTATAGCGGCGAGCCTGTCGACGCTCAAACCGCGATGGCTGCGGGTCTGATCAGCCGGGCGGTGCCCGCCGACGATCTCGACGCGGCGGTGAGCGCCTTGCTCGAAACACTGGGTGGCTACGATCGACTGGCCGTACAGGTCATCAAGAAATTCCTCAACAAGCCGGGGCATATGGATCCCGACACGCTGTCTGATCTGGCAGATTTCACCCTGAGCACCGCTTTTACCCGACCGCGAGACTGACGCCGCCGCGAGCGCGCGGTCGGTCGGGAAGAAAGGTGTCGCTGAGTTAAGCCGGGGACAGCACCTTGAGCGTTGTGCCTTCGACGATGTCGGCGACCTTCTCCCTGTAGGCAAGCATGTGGGGTGCCGTGAGGTGTGCCTTGAGATGGTCAAGGCTTTCCCACTTCTCACAGATCGTAATCAGATTGGCGTCCGAGATCTGCACCGGTATGCCTGACTCGATGTCCACGGTCGGCATGTATTCCAGGCAGCCGTCTTCTTCCAGAACTGCCGGAACGTTCGCGTTAAAAGCACGGAGAAATTCTTCTGTCTTTCCAGCTTTGACGGTAATTGAAGCGAGCACGATGATCATGTTGTGTCCTTGGGCCGGGTCGGGGCGGTTGGTGGTCAACGAATGAACGTGATCAGCGGCAGCAGACTTTCACTGATGCGGCTGACGTATCTGAATATGGGTACACCCATGATGCTGATGATAACGAGTCCCAGAAAAAGATAGTGACCGTACTGCGCGTTGAACTGCCTGTAGGTTGCTGCGAGTCCATCGGGCAGAAAGTGCGGCAGAATATAGTGTCCGTCCAACGGACCGAGCGGAATCAGGTTGAACACCATCAGCAGCAAATTGATGTAGGTCAGCAAAATGAAAAAATTCTGAATCTCTCGGGTCGAGAATGATTCCCATCCGAGGACCAGTCCGAGCCTGAACAGGTTCCAGGCGACGATCGCCAGCATCAGATTCATCATTGGACCGGCCAGCGCAACCCACAGGTCCGATGACCTGCTTTTGAAATTGCGAGGGTTTGTGGGCACCGGTTTTGCGTAGCCGAAGCCAAGCACCATCACCATGATCAATCCCATGGGGTCTATATGAGCGACAGGATTAAGCGTCAGACGCCCCATCATCTCGGCCGTGTTGTCACCCTGAAGTTTGGCGACCCAGGCGTGACCAAACTCATGGAACGTCAGCGATATGATCAACGTCACCAGGAGAAGGGTGAAGGCAATGTATTGACCCGAGGTCAGCAGTGAAATCATCATGGCAGGCGAAGCATAGCCTTATCCTGTTGATGTGTCGCCAGCAAGGTGAGAACTTGTTGCGATTGCCGACAGCGGCTGGGAACTATTCGACCGACCTCTGAAATGTGTCGGCGATTGATTGAGCGAAAATCTTCCGATGAGCGCAATGACGGCCTGATTGATTTCGGGCGGTTCGAGGTCAGACGCTTTCGGGACCAGTGTGAAATAGAACAACAGATGAGTTACCAGAAATTGACTACCGATAACGGACCTGGCCCGCAGTTCCTGATGATTCCCGGTCCGTCGCCGGTCGCTGATCGCGTGCGGGTGGCGATGGGTCGCGCGTCGATCGACTTTTCGAGTGCAGAGTTCGTTGCGACCGCTGACCGGCTGTTTGACGAACTCAAGCCAATTTTCAATTCTGCAGATCACGTGTTTTTGTACGGCGCCAACGGACACGGTGCGTGGGAGGCGGCGCTGTCTAACTGCATCGGGGCTGGCGATTCAGTGCTCCTGCCTGAAACGGGTCTGTTTTCCGAAGCCTGGCGACATATGGCGCGCCAGCTGGGCGCAGATGTCAAAACCATCGCCAACGACTGGCGCCATGGTGTTGATCCGGCGGCGCTCGAGCAGGCGTTGAGCGAAGATTGGGCCGGAACGATCAAGGCTGTTCTGGTTGTGCACACCGATACCGCGGCGGGCCTGACGAGCGATATCGAGGCGATCAGGGCGGCGATGGATCGTGTTGGTCACAAGGCGCTGCTGATGGTCGACACCATCGCGTCTCTGTGCACGACGTCTTTCAAGATGACGGAGTGGGGCGTCGATGTCGCGATCGCGGCTTCTCAAAAAGCGCTGGGTGCACCCCCCGGGCTCTCGATGTGTGCGATTTCTGAAAGGGCGCTGGAGCACGCCCTCGATGCCCGTTTGCCCAGCTACTACTGGTCCTGGAGTGAACGCATGAAAAGCGAACACTACAAGCGATTTTGTGGCACGGCGCCTGAACAGCTGGTGTTTGCTCTCGAAGAGTCCATTGTCATGATTAACGAAGAAGGACTCGATAATGTGATCGCTCGTCACACGCATCTCGCCGATGTGGTCAAGGCCGCCGTCGAAGTCTGGTGTGAAGGTGGCGCGCTCGAGTTCAATGCCGTGAACCCCGCGGAGCGCGCCAACAGTGTTACTTCGATAAAAACCCCGGAGGGGTTTGATGCAGAGTCCATACGCGACCGGCTGCGCTCACGGTACAACGTTGTGATTGGAGGCGGGCTCGGACAGCTGCGCGGCTCAATTTTCAGGATCGGTCACATGGGTCACATCAACGCGCCATACGTGCTGGGTGCACTGGGTGCTATTGACGTGGTGCTGAAGGAGTTGAATCTGCCGGTTGGCGACAACGCCGTGGTTGCCGCCTGTGATGTGATGGCGAGCGCCACCACGTGAAGGTTCTTTTCAGGGTTTGCTCTGACGTATCTGCGCGCGACGAGCCGCGACCTGTTCGCTTGATAGTTCCGGGCTGGTCATGTCGGTGCGCATGACACTGGCCACGCTCGTGCGATTGTCATCCCACCCGATGATCGAAATGATCGCCTCGTAGTAATCCAGTCCTTCTTTCCAGAAGATGCTGCGACGTGACCCCTTGCCATACATTCCTTCGGAATTGTTATCGGCCAGCTGAATATCTGCGCCATCGAAAGAAACCGTGAGCTCCTGCTCACGAATTCCGGCGCCAACGGGTCGATCGAGAATGCCGGAGAGCAGATCCTGCATGATCGTCGGCTGGTCGTCGTTGCGAACAAACATGTTGCATTCTGTAGTGACGACGTCACGATCACGAAAGATGCGTTCTTCGACTGATTCGATGAATTCGAAGTTAAAGTGCGTGTCGCAGTAGTTAGCCTCGCTGATCAGTGCCGTGAGTTCGTCGACGGGATCCACGGCCGAAGTCAGTGAGAGGTTGTACTCCTTGATCTGGACGTAGCCCTGAGTCGGGTAGTAGCGAAAAAAGATCTCCTGGGCGGTGACACCTTCTTCACTCGCAAAGCCGGACGCCTGGGTCAGATTGACCCCGCCGAGCATCAACGTCAGACAAATCATAAAAAAACGAGCCACGGCCACCCCCGGTGGTTGAAAATGCGATCGGTGACAATACAAGCCATGCGCTTGCAAGTCCCCGAGCGAGCGTTAACAGCCGTGAAATCAGGCAAGCATTGATGGCTCCGGGGCGCGAGACCCAACGACAATCGCCGGCGTCACGTTGAAAACCCGTCGGCACAAGTTGCAGCGTCCGGGCGTTGGCGAGTGGTATTGGGGTTCGCAGCGCCCCAGGGCGCGAGACCCAATGACAATCGCCGGCGTCACGCCGAAAACCCATAGACCTCAGTTGCGAAGTCAAAGCGCCGGACAAAGCATTTGGGGTTCGCAGCGCCCTGGGGCGCGAGACCCAATGACAATCGCCGGCGTCACGCAGAAAACCCATAGACCTCAGTTGCGAAGTCAAAGCGCCGGACAAAGCATTTGGGGTTCGCAGCGCCCTAGGGCGCGAGACCCAATGACAATCGCCGGCGTCACGCAGAAAACCCATGGACCTCAGT
>CALHMG010000254.1 GCA_938034705.1 uncultured Gammaproteobacteria bacterium | reverse complement strand
GACATCATGATCGAGATGTATGAGACCGGCGGGCTTAAGGACAAGCTCGATCAGCTCGAAAGCTGAAAACTTGACGGCCGACGAAGACGGCAACGACCGTCTTCGTCTTCAGTAGTAACTTCCTGGTGCGTCAAACGCTGCGTCGCCAGAGCAATGTACCAGTTGATTGAAAACGCCCCGGCCCCAGCGCCGGGCTTTCCGCTGGCGTAACAGGAGAGCGCTCAAGTTTATGGACAAGCTTATTCTTACTGGTGGTTGTCGCATCGACGGCGAGGTACGCGTTGCCGGCGCCAAGAATGCGGCACTGCCTTTGCTTATTTCGTCCCTCCTGACGCCCGACCCGCTGCACATCAAGAACATCCCGCATCTGAACGACATCACTACCACGATGGAGTTACTCGGACAGCTTGGTGTTGACCTGCAGGTCGATGAAAAAATGTCTGTGATTGCCGATGCCGCGCGCGTCGAGTCATGTGTTGCACCTTATGAACTCGTCAAGACGATGCGTGCTTCGATTCTTGTGCTGGGTCCGCTGGTTGCCCGATTTGGCAAGGCTCAGGTTTCGATGCCAGGTGGTTGTGCCATCGGCTCACGGCCGGTGAACCTGCATATCAAAGGGCTGGAAGCGATGGGCGCGACCATCGACATCCATGACGGTTACCTTTCAGCGAAAGCTGACCGCCTCAAAGGCGCTCGCGTTTATATGGATCTGGTGTCGGTTACAGGCACCGAAAACATCATGATGGCAGCGACGCTCGCCGACGGCACGACCGTGATAGAGAACGCTGCGCGAGAACCGGAAGTTGTCGACCTTGCAGACTGTCTGAACAAGATGGGCGCCAACATTGTCGGCGCCGGCACTGACGAGATCACGATCGAAGGCGTCGAAAGACTGCACGGTGCCGAGCACGATGTGATCTCCGATCGCATTGAAGCCGGCACCTACCTTGTTGCTGCTGCCGTTACGCAAGGGCATATCAAACTGCGCAAGGTCCAGCCAAAACTGCTTGACGCCGTTCTGGAGAAACTTCGCGAGGCCGGCGCCACGGTCGAGACGGGCGCTGACTGGATCGAACTCAACATGACCGGGCGTCCCAGGGCCGTTGATGTTCGCACCTCGCCATACCCGGCATTTCCAACCGACATGCAGGCTCAGTTTGTGATGCTCAACAGCATCGCCGAGGGCACGGCGACGGTGACCGAGACGGTTTTCGAGAACCGCTTCATGCACGTTCATGAGCTCGTTCGAATGGGCGCCAATATTCAGCTTGCCGGCAACACGGCCGTGATCCAGGGTGTCGATCAGCTGCACGGTGCACCGGTTATGGCAACGGACCTTCGCGCATCGGCGTGTCTCGTACTGGCGGGGCTGGTGGCCGAAGGAAACACGGTCATCGACCGGATCTACCATATCGATCGCGGCTACGACTGTATTGAGGAAAAAGTCGCCCAGCTCGGCGGGCGCGTGCGCCGGGTGTCCGGCAAGGTCTATCAGCAGATGCTGGAAGATGGCGATGCGCTGCCCCCAATCAGCGCCACCGGCTGAAAGCCGCCAAACGCGGCCGTTTCGGGTAAACTAGTCGGTTCACGGTCGAGTCCCGGCCACGGTAACCGGGGTCAGACGCGCGTGATCGTCAGTCGCGTCTGTTGCGACAGCAGAAGTACGGATAAACGATTCAGTGCCCCACAACCCCGACAAACTTACTCTGGCCGTCGCCAAGGGTCGTGTACTTCGTGACACGCTTCCGCTGCTCCAACGCGTCGGTATTACCCCCGACGAGGACCTCGCGACGACAAGGCGGCTGATCATCGGAACCAGCGAGCCCGGTGTTTCGATCGTTGTAGTCAGATCCGCCGATGTCCCGACCTATGTCGAGTTTGGCGCCGCAGATTTCGGTGTTGTCGGCAAAGATGTGCTGATCGAATCGGAGTCAGCCGACATCTACGAGGTGCTGGATCTTGGAATTGCGCGATGCAGGCTCAGCGTTGCCCAACCGCGGGATGCACAGAGCCCGGGTATTGGCGGGCGACGTACGCGAGTCGCGACCAAGTATCCCGTAACCGCTCGCCGCCACTTTGCCTCGCGTGGCATTCAGGCCAATGTCATCAAGCTGTATGGCTCGATGGAGCTCGCTCCGTTATCCGGTCTGGCTGACCAGATTGTCGATCTTGTCGATACGGGATCTACCCTCAAAGCCAACGACCTGATTGAGGTCGAGAAAATCATGGACATCAGCACACGACTTGTCGCTAACAAGGCGGCGATGAAGATGAAGGGTTCACGTATGAAGGACTTGATTGGTCGGATCAAAAGTGTGATTGAGGTTGGCACATGAGTGACGCCGCTGTGATTGCTCGATTGAACAGTAAGGACCCGGGGTTCGATTCGGCTCTTGGTGCGTTGCTGGACCGGTCGACCGAGGTCGATCGAGACATTGAGATCAGGGTCGCCGATATCATCGCTGCGGTCCGCAATAATGGCGATAGCGCCTTACTTGAATACACCCGGCAGTTCGACAGACTTGATGTCGTCGATGCGGCATTGCTCGAACTGTCGCCCGCAAGACTTGACCTTGCGCTGGAGCAGGTCGACCCCGAACAGCGAGCGGCGCTGGAAGACGCGACCATTCGCGTTCGCGACTACCACGAAAGACAGCGTCAGGAATCATGGCAGTACGCCGAGGCCGATGGCACCGTGCTCGGACAGAAGATCACACCTCTCGATCGCGTCGGTCTATACGTCCCCGGCGGCAAAGCGTCGTATCCGTCCTCCGTAATCATGACGGCCGTTCCGGCGAGAGTGGCGGGCGTAAAGGAACTCGTGATGGTAGTGCCGACACCGGGCGGCGAACTCAGCGAACTTGTTCTGGCGGCTGCGCGCCTCGCCGGCGTCGATCGAGTCTTTACCATTGGCGGTGCACAGGCTGTCGCGGCTCTCGCTTATGGCACCGACACGATTCCTCGCGTCGACAAAATCGTCGGGCCCGGCAACATCTACGTAGCGACGGCGAAGAAGCAGGTTTTTGGTCAGGTCGGTATCGACATGATCGCCGGGCCTTCCGAAGTTGCCGTTGTTGCCGATGACAGCGCCCAGGCGTCTTGGGTGGCGATGGACATGTTCGCCCAGGCCGAACACGACGAGCTTGCGCAGGCCGTGCTTGTCACACCGTCGGATTCATTCGCGGAGGCTGTTGCGAACGAAATCGAGAAAACTCTGCCGAAAATGGAGCGCGCGAAAATTATCGAGGCGGCACTGCGCGGCCAGAGCGCTATCATCACGGTAGATGATCTGGACGAAGCGGTTCGCGTGATCGACACAATTGCGCCGGAACATCTCGAAGTATTTACCGAAGATGCCATGGGGTTCGCGCAAAAGGTGTCCCACGCTGGCGCAATCTTTGTCGGCAATCACAGCGCCGAGGCGCTTGGCGATTACTGCGCTGGCCCCAATCACGTGTTGCCAACGGCGGGTACTGCCCGATTCAGTTCTCCGCTTGGCGTCTACGATTTTCAGAAGCGCACAAGCATTATCGCAGCGTCCCCTGAAGGCGCGAAATCCATGGCGGCAACGGCGTCGGTGCTTGCACGTGCCGAAGCGCTGACCGCCCACGCACAGTCGGCCGAGTTTCGACTGGGTGACAGCAGCAAGTCCTGACACTATGAGTTCTGCAGAAGATCGTGCGAATCGCTGGATAAGGCCCGAGTTTCTCGACGCCACTGCCTATCACGTGGCCGACGTCGGTGATGTGATCAAGCTCGACGCCAACGAGAGTCCCTACGAATGGCCCCGGGAAATCAAGCAGGCCTGGCTCGATCGACTCGCGGAGCTGGAGCTCAACCGTTATCCCGACGCCCCCGCAAGCGCGCTGCAGAGCGTCATACGCAAAACGTGGGGCATCCCCGAACAGTTTGATATTTTGATCGGTAACGGTTCCGACGAATGCATCGCGGTGGTTACGTCAGCGGTGGGTGGCCCGGGCCGAACAATCATGGCACCAACACCAACTTTTGTGGTGTATCAAAACGCCGCGGAGCTGTTCAATTCCAAATTTGTCGGTGTGCCGCTGTCGGAGAATTTTGAACTCGACGTCGCGGCTACGATCGATGCGGTCAGGCAGCACAATCCGGCATGCGTGTTTTTCGCCTGGCCCAACAATCCTACCGGCAATCTGTTTGACCGGGACGCCATGGAAGAGGTTATTGCGGCGACTGATGGTCTTGTCGTCGTTGATGAAGCCTACGGCGCGTTTTCCAATCAGAGTTTTCTCGGGCAGCTGCACCAGTATCCCAACGTGGTCATCATGCGAACCTTGTCCAAGATCGGTATGGCGGGACTGCGTCTGGGCGTGCTGTTCGGGGACCCGGCCTGGCTGACGCAGTTCCACAAAGTCAGGATGCCCTACAACGTCAACAGTCTCAGTCAGGCGAGCGCAGCGTTCGCGCTGGAAAATGAATCTGTGTTTGCCAGGAACTTCGCAATACTCAACACAGAGCGAGACATGCTGATGCAACGCCTTCACGCGATTGAAGGCCTTGAAGTGTTTCCGAGCGACGCCAACTTCTTTCTGCTTCGAGTGACGGGAGAGCCCGGCGTTGCCGCAGTTCACTCTGCGCTGTTGCTGGGAGGCATTGCGGTCAAGAATTTCCATCGGCCGGCGACACCTCTGGATTCCTGCCTGCGCGTGTCTGTCGGAAAACCGGAAGAAAATGTTGCACTTGTAGAAGCATTGACCACCATAATGACAAGCTGATCAGGCGAGCAAAGCTCGTCCACTGCTGCTCAGCATTTTTCGATTCAAGCCTTTAAGTCAATCAGAACGCCAAGATAATGACATCAGCCCGCATCAGCGAAGTTACCCGCAACACCAAAGAGACCCAGATCACCGTCAGCGTCAATCTCGATGGTACGGGCAAGGCCGAGTTTGAGACCGGCATCGGATTTTTCGACCACATGCTCGACCAGATTGCGCGTCATGGATTGATCGACATTCGCGTCCACGCAAAGGGCGATCTGCACATCGACGACCATCATACGGTAGAGGACGTGGGCATCACTTTTGGACAGGCGATTGCGCAGGTCGTGGGAGACAAGCAGGGGATCAGGCGTTATGGACATGCGTATGTCCCTCTTGATGAGTCACTCAGTCGCGCGGTCATAGACCTGTCCGGGCGTCCGGGCCTTTTTTACAACGTTGAATATCCACGCGCGCGTATCGGGGACTTTGATGTCGATCTTGTACTCGAGTTTTTTCAGGGTTTCGTCAATCACGCGAACGCGACGCTGCATCTGGATAACCTCAAGGGCGCTAACGCCCATCACATCGCCGAGACGATATTCAAGGCTTTTGGTCGCGCGCTGCGTGTTGCCGTAGAGCATGATGATCGTATGGCCGGGATCATTCCGTCGACCAAAGGCTCGCTGTAGTCTGGCGACTGACGCTCGAACATAAAAATGATTACGGTCGTTGACGCGGGAACAGGGAATTTGCGCTCGGTGCAAAAGGCGCTGCAGTTTGTAGCGCCAGGCCAGGATGTGCTTGTCTCGGCTGATGTTGCCGACATCCGGGGCGCTGAACGAATTGTTCTGCCGGGTCAGGGCGCCATTAATACGTGGATGAGGGCGCTGGACGACCGGTCGTTGGCGGGCGCGATTAACCATGCGCTCGACAACCTGCCGGTTCTCGGAATCTGTCTTGGTCTGCAGGCGCTGTTTGCCGAGAGTGAAGAAGGTGGCGGAGTGCAATGTCTTGGCCGAATGGCTGGCCGGGTGCGTCACTTTGACGCGATCACCCACGGCGCGCAGTCGGCGCATGGCGGCGCACACAAGATTCCGCACATGGGCTGGAACACAGTCCACCAGAAACAGCCACATCCTGTCTGGGACGGTATCGACGACGCAGAGCGCTTTTATTTTGTACACAGCTATTTTGTCGAGTCGGATAACTCGCAAGACGTTGTTGGTACGACCGACTACGGTGAGACCTTCACCTCGGCGGTAGCGCGTGACAATGTTTTCGCGACGCAGTTTCACCCGGAAAAAAGCGCCGAGGCCGGCCTGACGTTACTCAAGAACTTTTGCAGCTGGAATCCGTGACTACGATGATTGTAATTCCCGCCATCGATATGAAAGACGGTAAATGCGTTCGCTTGCGCCAGGGCAGGATGGAAGACGCAACAATATTCTCCGACGACCCGGTTGCGATGGCCTCGCAATGGGTCGATCAGGGTGCGCGCCGTCTGCATCTGGTTGATCTAGACGGTGCGTTTAAAGGTCGCCCGGTTAACGCCGTCGCAATCAACAGGATCGCCGCGGCCCACCCCGAGTTACCAATTCAGATCGGTGGCGGCATTCGCGACATCGCTACCGCAAAAGCGTACATCGACGCAGGCGTGCGCTGGGTGATCATCGGAACCAAGGCCGTTGAGCAGCCTGAATTTGTCGCCGAACTCTCGGCCGAGTGTCCTGGCCATGTCATCGTTGGCCTCGACGCCAAAGGCGGCAAGGTTGCTACAGACGGCTGGGCGGAGGTTTCGGGCACCGACGTGCGTGATCTGGCGCGCGACTTTCAGAACGCGGGCGCAAGTGCGATTGTCTACACCGATATTGCCCGTGACGGGATGCTCGAGGGTGCCAACGTCAACGCGACGGCTGCGCTCGCAGACGTGACGACGACACCGGTTATCGCCTCCGGGGGCGTTCGTGACAACGACGATATTCGCGCACTGTGTGAGGTTCAGGGTCGGGGCATTGCCGGAGTGATCGTCGGGCGCTCAATTTATGAAGGCACGCTCGATCTTGCCAGCGCCCAGACCCTTGCCGATGAACTGAGCGCGTCATGACGCTCGTTTTGTACACAGCAGCCGCGGGCGCAAAAACGTGACTCTCGCCAAACGTATTATCCCGTGTCTTGATGTTGATGCCGGTCGCGTCGTCAAAGGCGTGAAATTTGTTGACATCATAGACGCCGGTGATCCGGTTGAGGCCGCTCGCCGTTACAACGCCCAGGGCGCCGACGAGCTGACTTTTCTGGATATTACGGCGAGTTCTGACGAGCGCGACACAATGGTTCGTGTCGTCGAAGAGGTCGCGTCCGAGGTGTTCATTCCGCTCACCGTGGGTGGCGGGATTCGCGAGGTCGGTGACGTCAGACGCATGCTTAACGCCGGGGCTGACAAGGTTTCTATCAACACGGCGGCTGTGGCGCGACCCGAGCTTGTTCGTGAGGCCTGTGACCAGTACGGCAGTCAGGCGATCGTCGTGGCGGTAGACGCAAAAAGGTTTGGGGACGGCTGGCAGGTCTATACCCATGGCGGACGTACCGAGACCGGTCTTGATGCCGTCGCCTGGGCAAAAAAGATGGCGGACTATGGCGCTGGCGAAATTTTGCTGACAAGCATGGACCGTGACGGCACCAAGGACGGTTTTGACCTGGGCCTGACCCGGGCGGTGTCCGATGCGGTGAGCATCCCGGTGATTGCATCTGGCGGCGTCGGTACCCTCGATCACCTGGCTGACGGCGTTATCGAAGGCCATGCCGATGCCGTTCTTGCGGCCAGCATTTTTCATTTTGGTCAACACACGATCGCCGAAGCGAAAACGCACATGCAGTCCCGCGGGATCGAAGTGCGGGTTTAAATTTCTCGGGTTCCAGGATTAATGACATGACACAAAGCTGTCTCGACGAAATCAAATATAACGATGACGGTCTGGTGCCGGCGATAGCCCAGGACGCGAGAACCGGTGTGGTGTTGATGCTTGCGTGGATGAATCGCGAGGCTGTGGAGACCACGATCGCTGAGCAGCGTGCCGTCTATTTCTCCCGCTCAAGACAAAAGCTCTGGCGCAAAGGTGAGGAGTCTGGCCACGTCCAGAACCTGAAGGACATTCGCCTTGACTGCGACAACGACGCGATCTTGCTGCGGGTTGAGCAGGTTGGCGACATTGCCTGTCACACCGGGCGAACAAGCTGTTTTTACCAGGGTATAGACGGGGATCAATGGCGAGCTCTTGATCCCGTAGTCAAACCGTCTGAACAAATCTACGGCGAGCACAAGGACTGAGGTTCATCGAGGCATGACGAGAGACACCAACGTGCAGACGGATGCGGTACTCGCGCGAGTCGCGGCCACCATCGAAAAGCGAAAGGGCTCGGATGCCAGCAGCTCTTATGTCGCCAGCCTGTTCGACGACGGGCTCGAGAAAATTCTGAAAAAGGTTGGCGAAGAATCGACAGAAACCATCCTTGCCGCGGCAAGCGGTGACCGCCAGCACGTCATTCGCGAGACCGCTGATCTGTGGTTTCATACCTTAGTGATGCTGGCCCACCTGGAACTGACACCCGAAGACGTGCTGGCCGAGCTGGAACGTCGTGAGGGGGTGTCAGGGCACGCCGAGAAAGCCGCTCGTAATAGCGACAATTGACGCTGACGGCGGCCGACGGACGCAAAGCGGCCGTAATATGGGCGCCCGGGATGCTTCTTCCGGTTACCGATTCAACAAAAGCCTGCGTCTGCAGGGGTTTTCCCGGCCGCTATTGGCATATAATGGGCGCCATACGGGATCTGGGGCGGTACGCGATCCGTCTGGTCGGACACAGCGTTCGGTCTGCGGTGGCGATACGATTGCACACGGCAACTTGTGCTGACGTTTCAGCGACCCCATATCAACGCTATCGCACTGCCGGCGCGATTTCCGAAAAGCCGGCTTCTTCAGGAGATAGAACTATGGGACTGGGTGGCATCAGCATTTGGCAACTACTC
Organism: uncultured Gammaproteobacteria bacterium; assembly: GCA_938034705.1. Lineage (GTDB taxonomy): Bacteria > Pseudomonadota > Gammaproteobacteria > Arenicellales > CALHMG01 > CALHMG01. The sequence continues at coordinate 43,292 of CALHMG010000254.1, read as the reverse complement.
ATTATCCTTGTCATCGTCATTGCGATTTTTGGTACCAAGAAGCTGCGCGGCATGGGCGGCGATCTGGGTACAGCTGTGAAAGGATTTAAGAACGCCGTTAAAGACGGTGCAGATGAAGCAAAGGATGCAGCGGGCGAGCTCGAAGACAAGGCATCTGACGCGATCGACAGCACCGCGAGTGCTGTGAAAAGCGACAAGGTCTGATTCACAAACGGTGTCGGCGAAATTCGGCCGGGGAGTTAGCCCCTGTCGAAGCTGCACACGGATCAGGATGACCTGATCCGTTTTTGCAAATCAGACGGCCACGGCTGCGGCGAGTAACCTGAACGAGTGCAGGAACCTGAATGATCTTCAACGACAGTTGTGATGACGTTGCAATGATGTTGGGTTCGATGCGCTCACTTCAAAAACCATTTACCGGTCTAAAGCCATTCACGGGCTTTGGCCCGAGACGCGAGTGTACTGATCATGTTTGATGTCGGCTTCACGGAAGTGACTCTGATCGCCATCATTGCTTTGGTGGTGGTCGGTCCCAAGCGTCTGCCACAGCTCGCCAAGACGGCCGGTTTCTGGGTAGGGCGGGCACGTAAGACGCTGGCTGACGTAAAGCGCGATATTGACCGGGAGATGGATCAGGCTGAACTGAGAGACGTTCGCGATTCCATCGAAAGCGCCAAGAGCGAGATCGACACCGCGGCCAACAACATGGCCGAGTCGGTGACATCGGCTAACCAGTCCATCAACGACTCAATTGAAGATGTCGGGCGATCTGTTTCTGATACCCCTTCCAAGACCGGAGACGCCTGAGCGTGTCAGACCAGCACGATACTGATCAGTCTTTCGACCACGAGGGTCAGCCATTTATTGCGCACCTGATGGAGTTGCGTACCCGGTTGATGTGGGGACTTGGCGCGGTGCTGGTGGTGTTCCTGTGCATGGCGCCGTTTGCGAACACGCTGTTCGAGACGCTTGCGAAACCGATGATGGCGGCCCTGAATCCGGGCGAGACCATGGTCTCCATTCAGCCCCACGGCACATTCTGGGTGCCTTTCAAGTTTACGTTTGCGCTGGCGATCGCCGTCGCAATCCCGTTTTTGCTTTATCAGATCTGGGCGTTTGTCGCGCCAGGCCTGTATGCGCGAGAAAAGCGGCTGGCCTTTCCGCTGGTTGTTTCCAGCACGCTGCTGTTTTATCTCGGTATTCTGTTCTGTTACTCCCTCGTATTTCCGCTGATTTTTGCGTTCTTCGCCAGCACCGCGCCCGAAGGCGTGGCGGTGATGACCGACATCAATGAATATCTGACGTTTGTTCTGAAGCTGTTTTTCGCGTTCGGTTTTGCGTTTGAGGTTCCCATCGCCACCTTGCTGTTGCTCGGCGCGAAGCTGACAACGATCGAGAGTCTCAAGCGAAAGCGTCCGTACATTATCGTCGTCGCGTTCGTGGCCGGCATGTTGCTGACGCCGCCTGACATCTTCTCCCAGACGCTTCTGGCGATACCGGTCTGGCTGCTGTTCGAACTCGGACTGTTTGCCGGTGCCCGACTGGGTCTTGGCCGTGAGGATGACGACGAAGAAGACGACGAATTCGCTTCAGATCCGACAACCGGATCCTGATCTCGTCTGTAATCTGTAAGAAGTCTCCGTGATTTCGTTATGAAGCCGGCGCGACCTGCAGCGTCGGCTTATCAATACCGTCTGCCGTCGTGCTGTCCGGGTGTTTGAACTTTCACCTCAAGTCTGTGGTCTTAGTGCCTCACCTCTCCTTTTCTGTGGCCCATCCGAGAAACTCCGGTTATGCGTATTTCCGTTTCACTCCCGTCCTTTCGATTCGCTGCAACCGCGTTGCTGTTTCTGGTATTTGCCGGGACCGCAAACGCCAGCGCGGACGGACCGCTCGCGAATCAGCTGAAGGATCACCCGTCGCCGTATCTTGAGCTGCATGCCGAGGACCCCACGCTGTGGCAGGGCTGGTCCGCCGACGTCATCGAACGGGCAAAGCGAGAGAACAAATTGATTTATGTATCGTCCGGATACTTTGCCTGTCACTGGTGCCACGTCATGCAGCGACAGAGCTTTCAGGATCCTGGCGTCGCCAAGATGCTCAACGAGGGCTACATACCGGTCAAACTTGATCGCGAACTGAATTCGGCGCTCGACAGTCGCCTGATGGATTTTGCCCAGGCGACTCGTGGCCGCGGCGGCTGGCCTCTGAACGTTTACCTGACGCCCGACGGCTTTCCGGTTTACGCACACATGTATCAACCCAAGGATCAGTTCGCCAACGTTCTGGTAAAGCTGAACGAGATCTGGGACGAGCAGCGTGAAAGGCTGTCAAAGCTCGCCGAGGAGCATTCGACGGTAACCGTCAACCCGCCAACGGGCACACTGGATGTTTCCCAGGTCGACAGATTTTCGGCAGGCCTCGTATCAATCCTTCCCGACGCGATGGACAAGGCCACCGGCGGGTTTGGCGACTCCGCAAAATTTCCAAATACACCGCAGCTCGAGTTTTATCTGTCAGCTTATGCGAGAGCACCGGACGACACGACAAAAGAGTGGCTGATCAAGACGCTGGACTCGATGATCAACGCTGGTTTGCGTGACCACGTCGGAGGCGGTTTTTATCGCTACACCGTCGACCCCTCATGGGAAACGCCGCACTTCGAGAAAATGCTCTACACGAATGCGCTGCTTTCGACCCAGCTCATGCGAGCTGCGCGGATCCTTAACAAGCCTGAGTATGCTGACGTTGCCAGAGAAACCTGGGACTTCATGATTCGTGAGATGCAGACCGCGGAAGGTGCGCTGGTGGCGTCATTCTCGGCCGTAGATGACGACGGTGTCGAAGGTTCGCACTACCTGTGGACCGCATCGGAAGTCGACGCCGTCCTCAAGGATCCGGAACGAGAGTTGTTCAAGGCTCACTTTGGTATCGAAGGCCCCATGATGTTTCCGAACGGCTATCTGCCGATGGAACGAATCCAGTTTTCAAGCGCCGCGAAAATGGCCGGGGTCAGCGAAGAGCAGGGCCGCGAGCTTCTCGTGTCCGCAAAGAAAAAACTCTATGACGTGAGGCAGTCCCGATCGCTGCCCGTTGACACCAATTTGCTGGCCGGCTGGAACGGCCTTGCCCTGGCGAGTTTTGCCGAGGGCGCGTACGAGCTTGACGAGCCTCGCTACGTCGAAGCGGCGACCAGGATTCGCAACTATCTGGTGGACAAGCTCTATAACGGCAAGGAACTTGTGCGCGCCGTCGATGACGGCAAAGCGCTCGGCAGCGTGTCCGTCGAGGACTACGCTTTTGTCGCCATGGGGCTTGTTGCCTACGCACGGATGACGGGCGAGGTCGCTGACTACGAGATCGCGCTGGACATCGCGCAGCTTGGATACGACCGCTTTAATCGCGACAACGGCTGGTATCTGGGGGAAAGCAGTCTGATTATCGCAGAGCAGGCTCGACCTGCGCTTGAGGACGGCTCCCTGCCTTCGCCCGCGGCGGCGCTGGCACGCGCGGCGCTGTGGCTCGCCGAGGCCCTGCCTAAAAATTCGGCTGCACAGGCGCTGCGGGAGCGGTCGATTAAAGTGCTGACGCCGGCAGACCGATATCTGGAAACCAATCTGTTCGGCTTTTCCAGCTACGTCACAACCATGATGCTGGCCGCACACAACCACACGACGGCCAAACGATAATCTGACAAACATCACTTCGCGTAGCGCGCAGCTTGGGTCATACTGCGCGCGGCCGAAACGACACTGCGGCTGATCCCCTTTGACGCCGGAGCTGCTCGTTGTCCCTGATTTATCGATTGCGTAAGCATTTCGGCGAGCGCTTCGCCCGGACGCCAGATCCATGCGGCTGAACAAGGCTCAGAAATCTGCCGTTACCCACACCAAGGGTCCTCTGCTCGTACTCGCGGGAGCCGGCAGCGGCAAGACCGGTGTCATCACCCAGCGTATTGCCTGGCTCGTCCAGAAGAACGACATCGCGCCGGAAAATATCGTCGCGGTGACGTTTACCAACAAGGCGGCTCGCGAAATGGCCGATCGGATTGCGACCCTTGTCGGCAAGAATGTCGCGAAGTCACTGATGGTCTGCACCTTCCACCGTTTCGGACTGTCGGTGCTGCGAGCAGAAAGTGAAACTCTCGGACTCAGCAAGCGATTCTCGATTGTGGATCCCAAAGACGCCGCCGTTTTGATGCTGGAGTGCATGCGCGGTGGTGAGTCATCGGACGCCAAACTTGCTGAACGGGTTCAGTGGCGAATTTCGAAGTGGAAGAATCTCGGTCTGTCGGTTGCGCCCCCCGAAGATTCCGTTGATCCCGCTGGCCGAACGGCGTCCGCAATCTGGGAAGAGTATGAACAGCGACTCGCCGCAACCAACAGCGTTGACATCGATGATCTGATCGTCAAACCGGTGCAGCTGTTTCGCAGCAATCCGAAAGTCCTGAAGAAGTGGCAGCTTCGAGCCAGGCATTTGCTCATTGACGAGTATCAGGACACCAACAGCTCACAATACGAGCTCGTGCAACTGCTTGCGGGCAAAGGCAATGGACTGACCGTGGTTGGCGACGATGATCAGTCGATCTATTCTTGGCGCGGCGCGCAGCCGGAGAACATCGCTCGACTCGACAAGGACTTTAAAAATCTTACCGTCGTAAAGCTCGAGCAGAACTACCGTTCGATGGGCCGGATTCTCAAAGCCGCCAATCTGGTCATTTCAAACAACCCGCGCCTTTTTCAGAAAAATCTCTTTTCTGAAAGCGGCTACGGCGATTCGATCCAGGTGCTGCAGGCGTCGAGCGATGCGGAAGAAGCATCTTCTGTCGTGTCCAACATCATGGCGCATCGATTCAAAAAGCGGACCAAATGGTCGGACTATGCGGTTTTGTATCGAGGTAACCATCAGGCGCGTGCTTTTGAAATCAAGTTGCGTCAAATGAATGTGCCCTATCGGGTGAGTGGCGGTCCGTCGTTTTTCGATCGCAGCGAGATACGCGATGTGATGGCGTATCTGCGCCTGCTCGCCAACAACTCGGACGACTCCGCGTTTCTGCGGGTGGTAAACCGGCCTCGCCGGGGCATCGGCACAACGTCGATCGAGGCCCTGGTTCAGTTTGCGAGCGACAAGGGGTTGTGTCTTGTCGACGCCAGCGGACACACCGAGCTCACGTCAAAGCTCAAGACCAAGCCCGCGGCGCAGCTCTCTCACTTTGCCGACTTCATCGCGCGTGAGGCTGAACGGGCGGAGGATGAACCGCCGGGGCCACTGGTTCGAGCAATCATCGAAGAGATTGGTTACACGGACTGGTTGCTGGAGACATCGAAAGACGCAGAAGACGGCCGTCGACGCAAAGAGAACGTCGAAGAGCTGATGGTCTGGATGGACAGGCTGGGTGCCAAGTCCGGCAAAACGCTTGCCGACGTGGTGTCGGATCTCATTCTCGCAAGCGTGCTTGAACGCAGCGATGACGAAGTCGCCGATGAGGTCAGTCTCATGACCCTGCACGCTGCCAAAGGTCTTGAGTTTGACTACGTCACTATCGCAGGGCTCGAAGAAGGCCTGCTGCCACACCGGACCAGTATCGAACTCGACGATATCGACGAGGAGCGTCGCCTGTTCTACGTCGGAATCACCCGGGCCAGACGTGAGCTCACGCTGACGCTCGCCCGGGCCCGGCGCCGGGCCGGGGCTCTCATCGACACGGAGCCCAGCCGCTTTCTGGATGAACTGCCTGGCGACGATCTGGCGTGGGACGGTGATGCCGGCCAGGGCCAGACCAAGGAGGCCGGGCGCGCCGAGCTGGGGAAACTCCGGGCGATGCTCCAGACCGATGACGCAAGTGATTGAAATTCATTGAATTTCAAAGCCAGCTTGGCACTCGGCCGCTTCGCGGGTCGGTCGACTGACAGCGGCTCGCTGCGAGTCCAGATGACGTCCGGCTACGCCGGATCCTTGTGGTCGCAGGACCGTTGCACACAGCGGTTGGCTTGACGCCATCTGGTATACTTCGCCGACTTTTGGACCTGAATCCGGGCGCTTAGGACGGACGACGCCTGTACCCGGAATATGTGCCAACCCCATACGCCAGCTTAAGCATGCCGACGACCTGTACGAACCCGAGAATCTCCTGTCAGTGGATCCCGACAACGACACCCGGGAAAAACGTTTCAGGGCACAGAGCTTGCGGGCCGAGACGCGTTGGCTTTTGCAAATCATCAGCGGCTGCAACCAGAACTTGTCCAGAACACTCGATTTCTATTTAACTTTTCGCATGAGAGTCCGTGCATGAGCAACGACACGAATACTAAACGGGAAGGTCTTGTTAATCCCGGTCAGGATACGCCGAGGCGCAGATTTCTGCGTCGCCTCGGTTTGGGAATGGGCGCCGTCGGTGGCGCTGCGACGGCGGTGCCGTTTGTAGCGAGCATGACTCCAAGCGCCCGGGCCAAGGCGGCGGGTGCACCCGTTGAAATTGATATCAGCGAATTGCAGCCTGGCGAGATGACAACAGTCGCCTGGCGCGGCAAGCCGGTATGGGTGCTGCGTCGCACGCCCGAGATGCTGGCAACGCTGAAAAAGATCGAGGGCGAGATTTCCGATCCGGCTTCTGAAAAATCAATTCAGCCACAGTACGCCTCCAACGAACTGCGTTCGGCGCGTGAAGACATCCTCGTTCTCGAGGGCGTCTGCACACACCTTGGCTGCGCGCCAATCACCGCGTTTGACACCGGAGAAGAATCGGTTGTGGACAAGGACTGGATTGGCGGGTTCTTTTGCCCCTGTCACGGTTCAAAATTTGATTTCGCCGGGCGCGTCTACAAAGGCGTTCCTGCTCCGACCAACCTGCCGGTACCGCCGCATCGTTTCGTCACCGATAACCTGATTATCGTTGGCGAAGATCCGGAAGAGTCAGCTTAAGTCTCAACAAGAAAAGAATATTTAAGGAGCCTTTCGGCCATGAGCAAGGTTGTAGGATGGATTGACGAGCGCTTTCCGTTGACCAAAGTTCTGAAGGAACACGTCACGGAGTACTACGCGCCCAAGAACTTTAATATCTGGTACATCTTCGGCGCCCTCGCGCTGCTGTGTCTGGTGAACCAGATACTGACGGGCATCTTTTTGACGATGCACTACAAGCCCGATGCGGCGAGCGCGTTTGCGTCGGTCGAGTACATCATGCGCGATGTGCCCTTTGGCTGGCTCATCCGTTACATGCATTCGACGGGAGCATCACTGTTCTTTGTCGTGATCTACCTGCATATGTTTCGGGGTCTCATGTATGGGTCCTACCGAAGCCCGCGCGAGCTGCTCTGGATCATCGGCTGCCTGATTTACCTCATGCTGATGGCCGAAGCCTTCATGGGATACCTGCTGCCATGGGGCGACATGTCCTACTGGGGCGCTCAGGTGATTATCTCGCTGTTCGGCGCGATTCCATTCATTGGCGAAGGCCTGTCCGAGTGGATTCGTGGCGACTTTGTTGTCTCTGACGCAACGCTGAACCGCTTTTTTGCGTTCCACGTGATCCTGCTTCCGCTGATCCTTGCAGGCCTTGTCTATGTGCACATTGTCGCGCTGCACAAGGTTGGCTCGAACAACCCGGACGGCATCGAAATCAAAGCGAACAAGAACAGCGCTGGAACACCTCGGGACGGTATTCCCTTTCATCCGTACTACACGGTGAAGGATTCATTCTTTGCGGTCGCCTTTCTGATGATCTTCTTTGCGATCGTGTTCTTCCTGCCCGAAATGGGCGGCCTGTTCCTTGAGAAGGACAATTTTGCGCCAGCCAACATTCTGAAGACCCCGCCGGACATTGTGCCGCTGTGGTACTTCACGCCGTTTTACTCGATCCTGCGGGCGGTCACCTTTTTAGGCGACTACTCCAAGCTCGGTGGCGTACTTTCGATGGGTGCGGCGATCTTTCTGCTGTTCGCGCTGCCCTGGCTTGATCGCTCGCCGGTCAAATCCATTCGTTATCGCGGTGGTCTTTACAAGGCGGCGCTGGTGATCTTTGTCATCGCGTTTGTGTCGCTGGGTTTTCTCGGACTGAAGCACCCCGATCACTATGACTATCTGCCTTTCCTCGGTCTTAAGAACGTGACCTGGGCGCAGATTTACTACTTCATTTATTTTGCTTTTTTCCTGTTGATGCCGATCTATACCAAGCTCGATAAAACCAAGCCGGTTCCAGATCGCGTGAGGTACTCCCATTGAAAACAATGAAACAGATCCTTGGCGTTCTGCTCGGTGCCGGCCTGATGGTCGGCGCGACGGCAGCAATGGCGGCCGGTGATACCAAAATTCATCTGGATTCGCCCAACATCAACATGACAGATCGCAACTCACTGCAGCGTGGCGCGAAGACATTCGTTAACTACTGCCTGTCGTGTCACAGCGCGTCCTACATGCGCTACGAGCACATGAGTCGCGACCTTGGTATCGATCCGGATGTCGTCAAAAAGAACATGCTTTTTGCCGGCGACAAGATCGGCGATCTGATGAAGGCAAGCATGTCTGCCAAAGACGCAGCCAAGTTCTTCGGTGCACCTCCACCGGATTTGTCGACGATTACCCGAGTGAAGTCGGTCGACTACGTCTACTCGTTTCTGAAGAGCTTTTATCCAGACCCGACCACGCCAACCGGATGGAACAACACGGTCTTCGAGAAGACTGCGATGCCCCACGTGTTGTTTCCGCTGCAGGGTGAGCAAAAGGTCTCGGCCAAAGCGGAAACAGAGGGCGACAAGCCGCACCTGGTGTACGAGCATCTCGGCGGTGGCAGCCAGAGTCCGGAAGAATTCGAAGGCACAGTCCGTGACCTCGTAAACTTTCTGGTCTACCTCGGTGAGCCAGCCAAGCTGTATCGATACAAGATTGGATTCTGGGTTATGGTGTTCCTCGGATTCCTGCTCGTAATCACCTGGTTCCTCAAGAAAGAGTACTGGCGCGACGTTCACTGACGTTGCGCTGACAAACGCCCGAGTTCGCGGCGAGAAGCTTACGGACCGGCAATGGTTAAGCCCGCCTCACATTGAGCGGGCTTTAAACCAACTGCACGCATTTTTTTACGCACTTATCGCATGGGACTGGGAACGCTGTCAGAGCTTTAGCGGGTTTACCGCGCTCGACTCGACTCCCACCCGGGATTTTCGAACCGCCTCGGACCTACCGGCACGTCGTAGTGCCGCGGTGCCGTCAACACGCCGAGTTCAATAACTATGATGACCCTGTATACCGGACAAACCTGCATCGACAGCCACAGTTGTCGAATCGTCCTTTTCGAAAAAGAAGTCGAAGTCTTTATCCATGTGCTCGAGGTCGACGGTTACCCCGAAGATCTGCCGCAGCTCAATCCCTACAGCGAGACACCAACGCTGGTGGATCGCGATCTCGTCCTGTACGGCCCGAGCATCATCAACGAGTATCTTGATGAACGCCTGCCGCACCCGCCGCTGATGCCGGTCGACCCCGTCAACAGAGGCAAGGCGCGCTTGATGATCATGCGCATCGTTCGAGACTGGTACGAGCGAATCCGCCACGTTGGCAACAGGGAAACTCAGCTTAATGAAGCTGACGAACGCATTATTCGCGATGGTCTCATCGCAATCTCGCCGGTGTTTGAAGAACAGCAGTTCATGATGGGCGACGAGTTCACGCTGGTTGACTGCTTCATGGCGCCGCTGTTGTGGAGACTGCCGATCATTGGCATCGACATGCCCAAGCAGGCGACTCCAATCGTCGAGTACTCCCATAGACTGTTTGAGCGCAAGGCGTTTCTGTCCAGCCTCACCGAGGCCGAACAGGAGATTCAGTAGCCTTCCGTGGTGACGATTTGACCGCCGTTAATCTGAAGTGAGATGACATCAACCAAACCATACTTGCTGCGTGCCATTTACGAATGGTCTCTCGACAATGAGCTGACGCCGCAAATTCTGGTGGATGCGACAGCGGATGATGTTGAAGTACCGCTCTCCTACGTCAAGGACGGTCAAATCCTTCTCAACGTTCATCCTCAGGCTGTCGAAAGCCTTACCATGGACAACGAGTTCATCGCGTTCGGTGCAAGATTTGGTGGTGTTCACTACGACGTGATGGTCCCGAGTCGAGCGGCACTGGCGATCTTTGCGCGTGAGAACGGCCAGGGCATTTTCTTTCAGCCCGACGAAGAAGAAGGTGCCGACAGTCAGCCGTCGCCAGGGCAGGTTCCGGGTGGTCCAAGAGCCGTCGAGCAGTCGGACACCGAGTCCGGTTCATCCGTAGACGATGATGACCCTAAACGGCCTGGTGGCGGTCGACCCAATCTGCGACTGGTGGACTGAAACGGCGGTTTTAGCCGGTTTGGAGCGGTTGAAAGCCCGCATCGATGCCACCAGATTCTTTACTTAACGGCGATCTCTTTCCTGAGCCGATCGCCAGGTCCCTGGCCCGGGAAACTGCGGGGCCTGTCCTAACCCAGGTGGAAAACGATTATGCGACAGTTTAGAGGCACCACTATTTTGAGCGTTCGCCGGGGCAACGATGTTGTCATCGGCGGAGACGGTCAGGTCTCGATGGGTGACACCGTTATGAAAGGCAACGCCCGCAAGGTTCGTCGTCTTTATAAAGATAAGGTTGTTGCGGGGTTTGCCGGTGGCACGGCCGATGCATTCACGCTGTTCGAACGTTTTGAGGGCAAGCTGGAGAAACACCAGGGCAATCTCACCCGTTCTGCGGTGGAGCTGGCGAAAGACTGGCGAACCGATCGGGCGCTGCGAAAACTCGAAGCGCTGCTGGCCGTTGCTGACGAAACCGCGTCGCTGGTTATCTCCGGAAACGGCGACGTGATCGAGCCTGAGGCCGGGATTATTGCTATTGGGTCAGGTGGGCAATATGCAAAGTCAGCCGCCATGGCTTTGGTAGACAATACAGACCTCACCGCGCGTGAGATTGTTCAGAAAGGACTGACGATCGCCGCCGATATCTGTATCTATACCAATCACTCCATAACTATCGAAGCGCTGGAAGGCGACAAGGAATAACACACTCATGTCTGAGATGACGCCGCGAGAAATCGTTCAGGAACTGGACAAGCATATCGTTGGACAAAAAGATGCCAAGCGCGCGGTGGCGATCGCGCTGCGAAATCGCTGGCGTCGTATGCAGGTGGGCGACGAGGATCTGCGTCGCGAAATTACACCAAAGAATATTCTGATGATCGGCCCCACCGGTATCGGCAAAACCGAAATCGCAAGGCGCCTCGCGCGTCTGGCCAAAGCACCTTTTCTCAAGGTCGAGGCGACCAAGTTCACAGAAGTCGGTTATGTAGGCCGCGAGGTTGACTCGATCGTTCGTGATCTCGTCGAGATGGCAGTGAAAATGATTCGCGAAGAGGAAATCGAAAAATCAAAACCTCGTGCTGAAGATGCCGCCGAGGATCGACTGCTCGATGCACTGCTGCCGGAGGCGCGCGACTACGGTGACGGCGAGCCGCCCGAGCGTTCAAACGGCGCGGGCCGACAGCACCTGCGCAAGCTCTTGCGCGAAGGAAAACTGAACGACAAAGAGATAGAGATCGAGCTTGCCAACGGTGGCGGTGCCGGAGTTGAGATTTTCAGTCCCGCCGGCATGGAAGACATGACCAACCAGATTCAAAGCATGATGCAGAATTTTGGCGGTCAACAGACCAGCACGCGCAAGATGCGTGTCGATGAGGCGCTGAAGCTGCTGGTTGAAGAAGAAGCCGCCAAGATGGTCAACGAAGATGACATCAAGGTGCGTGCCGTTGAGCGCGCGGAGCAGGACGGCATTGTGTTTATCGACGAGATCGACAAAATCGTTGGACGCAGCAGCGAGGGTGCGGACGCGGTCCGGATGTATCCCGTGAAGGCGTTCAGCGTGATCTCTTGCCGCTTGTTGAGGGATCAACGGTATCGACAAAATATGGAATGGTCCGCACAGACCATGTTCTTTTTGTCGCGTCCGGTGCATTTCAGCTCGCCAAGCCTTCGGATCTGGTTCCCGAACTGCAGGGACGACTGCCCATTCGCGTTGAGCTGCTGCCACTGACGACGGATGACTTTGTTCGCATTCTGACCGAGCCGGATGCGTCCCTCACGGAGCAATATACGGCGCTTATGGCGACTGAAGGCCTGAATCTCAAGTTCAGCGATGACGGTATTCGTCGTCTCGCTGAGATTGCTTTCGAAATTAACGAAAGCACTGAGAACATCGGCGCGCGGCGTCTGCATACGGTTATGGAGCGGTTGCTGGAAACCGTGTCGTTTGAGGCCGCGGACAAAAACGGTGAATCGATCACGATCGATGGCGCCTATGTTGACGCAAACCTGGTGGAGCTTGCGCAGGACGAAGATCTTTCGCGCTACATTTTGTAGGAGCATTTTTCGATTGCGATTGGGGTGTTGAAAAACTTTTATCTATCCCCAAATTGTTTTTCAGGTAAGGCCCACACACGTTGGGCCAACGTGAACCTGACATTCAAAACATGAACGCTTATCAGGAGCTAATCTCATGAACGCAATTGTAAGAACAGCCCATCGCCCGGTTTTGTGGAATGTGGTTAACGAATTCGACAACATCTTCGACAACTTTCTGAAGCCGGCCAGAGAGCGCACGGTGGAGTCGTCGTCGCGGGTCCCCGCGGTAGATATCAGTGAATCAGAAACGGCATATGTACTTACGGCAGACATGCCCGGAGTCGCCCGAGAAGACCTGAATATCACGATCGAAGAGGGTGTACTGACATTCGGCACCGCTACGGCAGAAACGGTAGACACCGAGCAGGCAGAATCAGAGGTGACCGAGGTTACGTCGAAACAGATCCGGCGGGAGCGTCGCACCGGGGCCTACAGTCGGACCCTTCGCCTGGCAGACGATGTCGACGAGTCCGCGGTCGCCGCGACCTTGAAAGACGGCGTTCTGACGCTGACTCTGCCAAAACAGCCGAAGATTGAGCCTCGCAAGATCGACGTGCACGTGTCCTGATTGTGACACTTGAAAACGAGTCAAAAAGGCCGCCTCGTGCGGCCTTTTTCTTTGCTCCGTAGCGCCACACCTTGGTGTACCATTCGCTCATCGGCGAGCCATTGCTCCACGACGACGCTGCCGCACCAATCTCATGAACAATCAACCGCAAAGCACAAACCTGGACGCACAGACCACGGCCGGTGTACTCACCGAGGCGCTGCCCTATATGCGTCGATATCAGGGCAAGACGGTCGTTATCAAATATGGTGGCAACGCCATGACGGACGAAGTGCTGAAACAGCAGTTCGCGAGTGACGTCACGTTGATGAAACTGGTTGGCATCAATCCGGTCATCGTTCATGGCGGTGGACCGCAGATCAACAGTCTGCTGGAGAAAGTCGGTAAAGACAGTCGCTTTGTTCGCGGGTTGCGTGTGACAGACACCGAGACGATGGAGATCGTCGAAATGGTTCTTGGCGGACTCGTTAACAAGCAGATCGTGTCGTTAATAAACTCTGAAGGCGGCCGCGCCGTTGGACTCACCGGCAAGGACGGCGATCTCGTCAGGGCTAAACAGCTGGTGCTTGAAAAGGCCAGCGCCGACGAGGACCTCGGCCACGTCGGCGAGATCGACAGTATCAATGCCAAAGTCGTTTCTACTCTTGAACGCGAGGGCTTTATCCCTGTGATCGCGCCCATTGGTGTCGGGGCCGGAGGCGAGAGTTACAACATCAACGCCGACACCGTCGCCGGCAGCATCGCCGTATCGCTGCGAGCGGAAAAACTCATGCTTCTGACGAACACCCCGGGTGTTCTTCGCGAGAACAAACTTCTCACCGGTCTGACTTCTGGTGATGTCAGTCGGTTGATTGATGATGGCACCATCGATGGTGGCATGATCCCCAAGGTGCAGTGCGCGGTAAACGCCGTTCGTGGGGGCGTAAAGGCCGCGAACATAATTGACGGACGTGTACCTCACGCCGTGCTTCTGGAGCTCTTCACGGATAGTGGCGTTGGTACGTTGATCAGCGCCTGAGAAGAACCCAATCCAAATTTCGAACTTTAACCAGGCCGCTCACTTTTACGGCCAGACCCGGTATTGATTCTTTGTCTGATAATCAACCTTTGTACCCTGTTGATCGTTTACGAAACGTCGCGATCATTGCTCACGTCGACCACGGCAAGACCACGCTGGTAGACAAACTGCTGCATCAATCGGGAACCCTCGATGCACGGGCGGATCATGGCGAGCGAATGCTCGACAGCAATGCGCTTGAGCAGGAACGTGGAATCACGATTCTGGCGAAGAATACCGCGATTGCCTGGAACGACTGGTGGATCAACATCGTTGATACTCCAGGTCACGCAGATTTTGGCGGCGAAGTTGAGCGCATAATGTCCATGGTGGATGCGGTGCTTCTTCTTGTTGATGCGGTTGAAGGCCCGATGCCCCAAACGCGATTTGTGACACAAAAAGCATTTGATCATGGCCTGAAGCCAATCGTAGTGATCAACAAGATAGACCGGGATGCCGCGAGGCCGGACTGGGTTCTGGATCGTACCTTCGATCTTTTTGATCGACTTGGCGCCAACGAAGACCAGCTTGATTTCCCCGTTATCTATGCGTCGGCGATCCAGGGATTTGCGTCCGCTTCGCCAGACGGTAAAGCCGATGACATGACGGCTCTCTTCGACGCAATCGTCGAGAACGTGCCTGCGCCCGATGTTGATCGCGACGGCCCGTTTCAGATGCAGGTGTCCGCGCTTGATTATTCCAGTTACGTTGGTGCAATAGGCATCGGTCGTGTCGCGCGCGGCTCCGTGAGCGCCAATTCACCCGTCACGGTTGTGGGTGCTGACGGTAAGAAATCGAACGCACGGATCCTGCAGATCTATGGATTTCTTGGACTGGAAAGAACCGAGAGAGACTCGTGCCACGCAGGAGAGATCGTCGCGGTTACCGGCGTTGAGCGACCGCTGATTTCGGACACGCTCTGTCATCCGGATGCACCTGAATCCTTGCCGGAGCTGACCGTGGACGAGCCTACCGTCGGGCTCGGATTACACACGAATGACTCACCGTTTTGCGGCAAGGACGGCAAGTACCTGACGTCTCGCCAGCTCAGCGACCGTCTCGACCGCGAACTGCTGAGCAATGTCGCCTTGCGCGTGGAGCCTACGGACGACCCGGATCGCTTTGCGATCGCCGGCCGAGGTGAGCTGCATCTCGGTATTCTGCTAGAGAACATGCGGCGCGAAGACTTCGAGATGGCCGTTTCGAGGCCGGTCGTTATCCAGCGCGAAATTGACGGTGTGCTGAATGAGCCCTACGAGAACCTGACTCTTGATGTTGAACAGGAACACCAGGGTGCCGTCATGGAAGCTATCGGTGAGCGCCGCGGCCAGATGCAGGACCTGGCGCCCGACACGGACGGACGAGTACGGATTGAATATGTCATTCCGGCGCGGACACTCATCGGGTTCCAGACCGAATTTTTGACGCTGACGTCCGGTACCGGAATCATGCATCACGTGTTTGATCATTACGGTCCTGTGGATTCAGGCGGTGATTTCCGACGTCGCAATGGTGTTTTGATTTCCAACGGCACCGGTAAGGCGCTCGGGTTTGCGCTGTTTAATCTTCAGGAACGTGGTCGTCTGTTTATCAAGCCCGGAGACGAGGTTTACGAAGGCCAGATTATCGGGATTCACTCGCGAGACAACGACCTCGTCGTAAACCCGCTGAAGGGTAAGCAGTTAACGAACGTACGTGCTTCAGGGCGTGATGACGCCATAATTTTGACACCTCCCATCACGCTCTCTCTGGAGCAGGCCATGGAATTTATCGAGGTTGACGAATTGGTAGAAATCACTCCCTCGTCGATAAGAGTGCGAAAAAAGCTGCTCAAAGAGCATGAACGTAAAACCGCGTCGCGCGCTACGAGATAAATTCGTCCTAATGGCTTAGTCCGCCGCCAGTCTCTGACATCCCTCCATATCCATCGTATACTGATCGACCGGCGTGTTCCGCACCCGGTAGATAGTGGGTGCGTCAAATACGACACACAGAACCCTGCGATAGATAGAGGAAGATAAAGGTGGCAAGAAAAGACGATTCCCTCCCCGGTGGAGAGATTGAATCCATCATCGGCGCTGGCACGACGTTCAATGGCGATCTCATTTTTTCAGGTCAGGTACGACTTGATGGCGTGGTGGACGGATCGGTGAAGTCCAATGGCGATGAATCCTCACAGCTCGTGATTGGTGCCAAGGGTCGCGTGAAAGGCGATGTTGATGTCGCCCATATCATTGTCGGGGGAACGGTTGAAGGATCAGTGGGTGCTCGCAAGTCCCTGAAGATTCTGAGCGAAGGTAAGGTCAGTGGGTCCGCTACGTACGGCACTCTGGAAGTCGTCAGCGGTGGACAGGTTGATGGCGAGCTTCGCTCAGGTACAGGCAGCGTTCGCGCAACGCCCGGAATTGTTCAGAAAGCAAGCTAGGCGCTGATCAGGCTCGAAGCAGGCGGCCCGGGCGAGTGCCGGTAGACTCGCCGTCGCCGTAAATCTTCTGACCGTTAACGTAGACCTGATGTACCCCGACAGAGGGTTGTTCGGGTGATTCGTAGTTCGCCCGGTCGATGATCGTTTCCGGATCGAAAAGCACCAGATCGGCAAAGCCGCCCGGCCTGATCAAGCCGCGATCTGTCAATCCAAACACGGTTGCCGTTTTGCCGGTCATGCGATGGATGGCTTCCTCCATGCTGAACAGGCCCCGATCCCGCGCGTAGTGTCCGACAACCTTCGGGAAGGTACCCCACAGTCGTGGATGAGGATGTTCGTCGTGGGGCAGTCCGTCTGAACCGATCATGGCGCCCTCAAATTGCAGAACGCGCTCAAGGTCTTCGTCACTCATCTGGAAGTAGATAGCGCCGGCCGGCTGCAGTCGTTCGATCGCGGTTGGGATGTCGCAGCCCATCTCTTTGGCTACATCATCGAGATCACGCGTGTTGAATTGCGGGTGAGACTTTGACCATGTGATCATCACTCGATCAGCGCGATGCACAAAAGCTTCAAGCAGTACCGTAGAGCTCGCGGTATATGGATAAACGTCGCAGTCGATTGTCTGGTGTTTTCTTGCCTCGGCGATGAGTTTCAGGGATTCACGGGTATCGCCCCAGTTGTCTCTGCCGCAAACCTTGTGATGCGATATAACGGTTGCAACAGCAGCTTCGTGACCGATGCGGATCGTTTCTTCTACAGACTCGAGCAATCGAGTCTCTTCATCGCGCATGTGCGTGGTGTACAGACGACCCAGATCACCCGCAACCCTGGCGAGTTCGATGACCTCTTCGGTGGGCGCGTTAATGGCCGGGGGATAGGCCAGACCCGTACTCAAGCCAACGCAGCCACACGACAGTGACTTGCCAAGAGTTTCGACCATGGTATCGATTTCGCGAGTGGTCGCGGGTCGATCGAGGGCGTCCATGGCGCCGACGCGCAGTGTTGAATGCCCGGTCAGCATGACGCTGTTGATCGCGGCGGGGGATCGATCCATTGTTTCCGCATAGGCGTCAAAGTCCGCAAAGCGCCATTTGTCACTTTCGCCAAGTAGATTAAGCGGCGGGACGGGTTCCCGGTTACTTAAGGGCGCGATGCTGATCCCGCAGTTGCCGGTGACTACCGTGGTCACACCCTGACTTACCTTGGCCACCATGTCCGGGTAGGCAATGAGCGCACGGTCGTCGTGGGTGTGGGCGTCAATAAAACCTGGTGCAAGCACCAGTCCGGTTGCGTCGATCACGGTTCCCGGATTGACGTCGTCAAGTTTGCCCACCGCGGTGATTCTGTCGCCGGTGACGGCTACGTCTGCGGTAGCTGACTCTCCACCTGTTCCGTCGATAACGCGGGCGTTTTTAAACTTCAAATCACAAGACTGGAGCATGGGGAAATCCGGTGTTTATCCTTTGCTCGATAGTCACATGCCACGGAAATCCGGGTCTATATTAATAGCATCGCAATAAATATGGCTGTCGAAGCATGGCACGCGGCAATCTATTCAGGACATTCCGAATCGCAATTTTGCTGGTGATTCTCGTATTCACCGGGTTTGGTACCTGGCTTGGGCAGTATCAGTCGACTAACTGGAACGACACGCTGTGGGTCAATGTCTATCCCATTAACGGTGATGGCTACGAGACGACACAGACATATATAGAGTCTCTTTCCGACGAGACGTTTGCCGATGTCGAGCAATTCATGAGCGACGAGGCATTGCGATTTGGTATCGAGATAGAGCAGCCGATGGAGGTAGGTGTCCAGGCGCCTGTCGAGAGTACGCCGCCAGAACCACCCTACGGTGGCAACGTTGTGCAGATCGCCCTCTGGAGTCTGTCGTTACGTTTGTGGGCGTGGCGACATTCGGACGGTCCACCGGCCGACATCAAGGTGTATGTCGTCTACTACGACCCCGAAGAGGTCAGATCTGTTGCGCATTCGCTTGGAATCGAACGAGGAAGGATTGGAGTCGTTCACGCTTTCGCCGAGAAAAGAATGGACAGCAACAACAGTTTTGTTGTCATGCACGAAATTCTGCACACGCTCGGTGCCACCGACAAATACGATCCGGACAATAACTATCCTGTTTTTCCTGAAGGGTTTGCCGAACCCGAGCTGACGCCGACATTTCCCCAGCACTGGACGGAGATTATGGGTGGACGCAGACCGGTAACTCGACGTCGCGCCGAGATGCCGGATTCTCTCGAAGAATCGGTCGTGGGGGACACGACAGCGGCTGAGATTCGCTGGCTCGACTGAATCTTTCCAGAAATTGCAGCGCCCGCTGCAATTCGCGGGAAATTCACCCGGTATTTCCCGCACTGGTGGCCTGAACCCACCGCTAATTTCCACAGCAAACTTTTCGTAGACGCCCGCGTTAATTCAGACAACAGCAGGAAAGCCCCGGTCGTTTTACACGGGTTGGACGGACAGATGTTCCAACAGTGCATGACGGCTGACACGGCTCCCGCCAGTTATTTGAATCAAACCACTATTTTTACGGGAAGCAAAACATGAAAACTCTTACCACACTCGCAGGAATTCTCTTTCTGGCTGCATCGGCCAGTGCCATGGCCGACGGCTCAAACATTGGTGGCGACGCTGCTATCCAGGTCAACACCAAGAACGTTGTAGGCGCCGCGATCGGCAAAGGTAACTCAAATCGAGTAACCGTCGGTGGAGTCAAAGGCTCTACGGTTGGTGGCGATCTCAGCATCAACGTTAACGCGAACAACGTTGTGGGTGCAGCAATCGGCAAAGACAACAAGAACACCGTGAGCCTCGGTTCGATCGAGGACAGCAAGATCGGTGGCGACGCTGAAGTAAACGTAAACGTGAAGCAGGTTGTGGGCGCCGCAATCGGCAAGTCTAACAACAATGCAGTCATGATCGGAACGGTCAAGGACAGCGAAGTTGGTGGCGATCTCAAGATTGACGTTCAGGCTGACAACGTTGTTGGTGCGGCTATTGGTGCCAAGAACGACAACAAGGTTGAGCTTGGCGTAATCCAGTAAAGGCCAATTCGAATCACGACTCGTTAACCGAGCCCGTGATCGCCAAAAGGGACTGAGTTTGCGCTCAGTCCCTTAAGGCGTACCGGCTAAACGCTTTTACCGCTTCGACTGTTTCTGGAGACCACACCAATGCATCCCATATCCGCAATCAAAGAGCTCCTTTTTATGACCACACTGATCGTTACGATCGGCCTGGGTGCATGGGAAATGGCCTACGGGTCAGATCGAGTTCTGCAACCTGACGCATCGAACGGCCAGTGGTCCGTCTCGGCGTCGTCTTTGCGGATTTCAGGGTTCAACGGGAACATTGAGGTCGAGACCTCGGTCGGTAGCCAGGTCCAGATCTCCGTCGCGGGCGACACGCGGGGTAACGCGCCGATATCAGTTATCGCGTCTGACTCAGGCGAAGTTTCTATTGTCGGCGTATCCGCGGTGCCGGTGTCCGGTGTTTCGGTATCTTCCGGAAACAGCTCTGTCGTAGTTGTCAACGGCGTTCGAGTTGCCTCGGGCAGTTCGGTCATAAGCATCAACGCGGCATCGCCCCTGGAGTCACCACAACTCAAAGTGCAGCTCCCGCAAGGCATACCGCTTGCAATTTTTGATCACCGCTTTCAGGCGCGAGTTGGCGATATAAACGCCCCGCTGGAGCTCTCAACGACTGGCGATGCGGTCATTGGCGCCGTGACGTCAGTTGATATTTCCGTTGCCGGTAACGGTGAGGTGGAAATAGCCCGGGTCCGCGGATCGACATCGGTAACGACGGCCGGCAACGCAGAGGTTGTCATCGCATCGGGTGACGCGAAAACGGTAGGAATCAATGCAGGTGGGAATTCCGAAGTCGTCATCCGAGCAAAAGCGACCGATGCCGTGGTTTCGGCGCAGGGGAATTCATCCGTGGATCTGGCGTCCGTATTGCATGAGCCGACATTGCAAATATTGGGAAATGCGGACGTGGAGGTTGGGGAGTAGTTCCCCTATGAAGTGCGACGTTCGAATCTAAGCTTGTAGATCATCTTCCCTTCATCAGCGCAGATCCCACATGAAAATCCCGCAAACCATGCTTGGTCTATTTGTGATTGGGACCCTCGTTACGCCTTTCGCGGCGAGTGTCGCCGCAACGCCGAGCTACAACGTTTACCTCACAACCCAGTCAAATGGCGAAATTGAGCCGGCTCGAAAAGATCGAAAATTTGACTGCTCGGATGTGATTTACCTGTTCGTGGAATCCGCTTCGACAGACGCGGCGAGTGGTGAATTGAAAGCGATCTGGACTGATCCTGCGGGGAAGGATCGTGTTACGGCTCGCCGGGAATTTCAGCGCGGTGACGGTGGCTACTGGTCCTGGTCAGGACTGCAGCTGAATCGCCCAGCGGGCGCAAGTCTTATGCAGTTTGTAGACCCTGCAGCCGGGATGTCTGCGTTCATCGGTGAGTGGAAAGTGCAGATCGTTGTCAACGACAGGAATGTCTCATCACTCACGTTTAATGTTCTTTGTTGAAGTAATACAGAGGGGGAAACACCATGAAAGCTCAATTCAGGAAAATCGGTCTCACGTTGGCCGTTATCAGCGCTCTTGTGCTGACCGGTTGTGGTGGCGGTAGCGCCAGTGAACCGACTACGCCCAGCGGATCCATAAGTCAGAATGCCGGCAATGGCACGGACAATTCAGCGGTAGTTGCGAGCAACACGGGAACGCGTGGCATAGCGCAGTCGACGTCGAAATCCGGCGAAACCGGTGGCGACACGGCCAGCGAGTCATCAAACGAATCCAGCGGCCCTGAGACCTGTTCGGCGGACGGTGGCGGACGAGGCGGTGATGTCTGTGGCGCAGGCGACACTGACGGAGAGCAGTAGCCTGAGGCCTTCGCACAACGCAAACGTTATGAGCTACTGAAGCGTTCGGTTCAGTAGCGTGAATGGTCGACCCTCGGGGTCGGCCATTTTTTTTTTGGGCAGATCACCTGCTCAAATCGGGTCGCCTTCACTTTTTTTCGAGTTATGTGAGCAAGTGCTGTTATTCAGATGTCCCAATGTGGATGATGCGTGAAAGCCGCTTCAGCCGGGTCGATTGTTTGGACCCGTAAGCAACACAACGAGACCACGGGAGACTTGCGATGAACAATCGACTGATAAGAACAGCGATGCAGAATCAGCATGGTCGTCGTATTCGTGTTGTGCTTGTCGGCTTTTTGGCTGCGCTATTTATCTCGGCCTGTGGCGGCGGTAGTGCAGATGAACCCGCATCACCGGGTTCTCGTGTAGTTACCGGATCAGTGCCGGTGACCGCGGGCGCCGATACGGCCTCACATGCTCCAGACAAGATTGGGGTTTCCGCCCCGTCGGATACCACTGCGACGAACACGCAGAACGACTTTTCCAGTGCTGGCGAGTGTGATCTCAACTATCTGAATTCGACACGTTTTCTGTCCTCGGGTCTTGTTGCAACGGGGATCGATGATTCGCTTCAGTGTGGGTTTTGTCCGAGTGCCGAGATTTGTACGACACCGGATGGCGAGTGTCATTGTGTTGTAGTGAAGACAGTCAACTAAGTCAGAATTGATCGCAGAACATACTGCGGCAAACAGACCGGGATAACCCGGCGTACCCGTTTCTACGGGACACAAGGTGAAGACACCTTGGTGGATGGAGAAAATCGACACTGTCGGTGCGACGTATCTTGCGTCGTGTCGATTGAACGGCCGTTCTGTCGGGAGTGACAGTCGGCAATGATTATCCTTTTGGGGGGGATATTCGATGATCTTCAGTTTTCGACCTGCGGGCTCAGTCACCGCGATTCTTGTTCTTGGCCTCGCGTTGACCGGGTGTGCGGCTACGCCGTCTTCTCAACAGTCAGCGTCCAACCGTGTTTCTCTTGGCGTGCAACTCGTGCGAGTGCCGGACACAGCCACTCGATCGGTTACACCATCAAACGTACCGGCATGGCAAACCAGTGTTGGAGATCCCGACGATTTCGAGGGCGACGAGCTCGAGGAAATAGCTGAAATCGTGGCGAGTGATGCACCACCGGTTACCAAAGTCGTCACTCGGGACCACGAGATTGATTCTCAATCGGCCGTGCACGATGGCGATGTCGACGCGGAGTCCGGGGGGCTTTAGGGCACGCGTCCGCTCTGGGTGTTAGTCCCAGCCGGCAGGGCTCGCCACCGCCCTTGTCTAGACTTTTATCGTGCGGTGCAGGTCCGACTTCAATCTTACTTTTCTATCCTGGAACAGCTCTTCGTGAAATTCCGAATTTCAATTTTTGCAGCACTCGTGTTACTAGCGAGTAGTGTCGTGCAAGCTGCGGCCACGCCTGTGATGCAGCTCGACACGGGCGGACATGTTTCACGAATCTGGGACGTCACGTTTACACCGGACGGCAGCCGGCTGATTTCAGCAGGCGATGACAAGGTCGTACGCATCTGGAATCTGCGAACCGGCTCGACCGAACGCATTATTCGCGGTCTTGTGGGTCCTGGCGTCGCGGGAAAGATCCAGTCCATGGCGCTCTCACCGGACGGTCGTACCCTGGCCGTTGGCGTTTATTTCCCCCATAACGCGGGGGCGGAAGATCAGACCGTTCTCGACGGCGATGTTGCCGGGTTCCTGCGTCTGTACGATATCGAAACGGGAACGATGATCGGTCGTCTCGTAGGTCACAAAAGCAGCGTTCTCGGACTGGCGTTTTCGCGCGACAGTCGCTTTCTGGTATCCGGCGGTGGCAAGCGGACAAACAGCAACACCGTTGCGATTGTCTGGGATGTTGCCGGACGCAAGCCGCTGCACTATCTGAAGGGTCACAAGTCAGAAATCTACGCGGTTGGTTTTACCAGCGACGGCGAGCGTGTTGTCACCGGCAGTGACGATCGGACGCTGATGTTATGGAACCTCCAGTCCGGCAAGCGGATCCGCAAAATGAAAGGCCATGATGACGCTGTGCGAGCGCTCAGCATTTCGCCAGCGGGTGACTACATCGCATCCGGGGCCAAAGATCGAACAATCAGACTGTGGGATGCGAAAACCGGTAAAGCGCGCGGAACTCTCGCCACACAGGACTCCCAGGTTACGGCTCTGAGCTTCAGCGTGGACGGAAAGCGCATCGTCAGCGCCAGCGGACTCGGCGACAGTCTGGACAGTTTTGTCTACGACGTCCAAAGCGGCGAAAAGCTGATTACGTATCAAGGCCATAATGCTGTCGTGCTCGCGACAGCGACGAGTCCTGACGGACGCTGGGTCGCTACCGGTGGCGGAGATCACAAACAGATCGACGTCTGGTCAATCGATGACGGTACGCGGCTGCATCAACTTGTGGGTCAGGGCAGCACTACCTGGGCGGTGGGGTTTTCCTTTGACGGGACGCGTCTGGCCTGGGGGAAGACCAAAGATGTTCAGGATCGCAACGATCGAGGGCCTCTGGAGCACGAAATCAGATTGCCTGATTCGACGCGAAGTCTGGGCCGGCCGGGTAGCGTCGTCGACGGTTCCGATTTTGTTCGAGCCCAGACTGCGCTGGGTGATCTCAGACTCAAGACCGAAAAGTCCGGCAAATATAACTATCGATCGATTCTGGAAGTCGAGAATCGAGGAAAGCGCGTTGCGAAGATTCGACGCACGGCAAACAACGGCTATGCACACACGGCATATACGCTGACGCCGGACGGGAAAATGATAATTTCCGGAGGCGCAAACGGCTGGTTGAGTGCCTATGACACGGCCGGTAATGCCCTTGGGGAATTCCACGGCCACACCGGCACGATTACCGGGCTCGCGGTTTCTCCCGACGGACAGATGCTGGCGTCGAGCAGCTATGACCAGACCGTGCGCCTGTGGAATGTCGCGAACGGCGAACTGCTGGCAACCCTGTTTCATTCCATGCAGAACGAATGGGTTATCTGGACGACCACCGGTCACTATGCGGCGTCGCCACACGGAGATCGCCATGTCGGTTGGCAAATCAATCGCGGTGTAGATCAGGCGGCCGAGTATGTGTTCGCCAATCAGCTGGGGCAACAGCTCTACAGGCCGGCCTTTATTGACAAGGTCTTGCGTCTGAGAAGCACCGAGCAGGCATTGTTTGGAATTTCAAAGGCGGTCTTCAAGGTGCAGGAGCTCAGCGACGAGCGAATTCGGCCGCCGCGTTTTGAAGTCGTCTCGCCCCAGGATCAGGCAACGGTTACCGAGTCTGAACTTAACGTAACGCTTTCGATCGATAACAGCGACAACCCGGTGAAGAGCCTGTCTGCGTACGTCAACGGTCGTCAGGTCACCACCCGGGCGATGTCCGAGAAATCGCTGCGTGTACCGATCGACGCGGGAGAAAACAAAATTCGCATTGTGGCGAGAAATCGGGTCGGTGAATCCGAACAGGTCATCACCGTCCATCTCGACAAGAATTCAAAGGTCGCACCTCGAGGCCGAGGAAAACTCATCGTTGTCGCAATTGGCGTAAACGACTACGCAAATCTTCCTCAGGACCTGCGGTTTGCGTCGAACGATGCTCGTGGAATTACGACCGCATTGAAGAGGCAGAACAACGTCCTGTTTGATGAAGTTGAGACGATTCTGGTTACCGATGGTGTCATGACGCCAACGAAAGCGAACATCGAACAGGCGCTGACAAGTTTCCAAAGCGCGGGCCCTGATGACACCGTCATTCTTTTTGTTGCCGGACACGGCGTTATGCAGGATGACGATTATTTCTTTTTGCCGCACGAAGCGGAGATAGTCGATGGCGAACGACTCAATACCGATACCGCTATCCGGTGGCGAACGTTTCAGGACGCTCTCGCGCGAAGCGCGGGGCGTCGTATTCTGCTCGTTGATACCTGTCATGCGAGCAACGCCTTCAACCCAAGACTGGTGAAGGATGCAGCCGATCAGGACATTGTTGTGATCACGTCAACCGACGGTGAGACGCTCGCTCAGGAAGATGAACGATACGGACATGGGGTGTTCACCTATGCGCTGCTCGAGGGACTCAAAGGCCGTGCTGACACGTTCAAGGACGGTCGCGTCACGATTACCGAGCTGCACACCTATCTCACCAATCGCGTTGAATCACTGACTGACATGACACAAAGGCCGGTGTTGCATGTCCCAGGCGGATTCAAGAACTTCGTTTTCTCAAAACTCTGATATCACGGGCCTCGGACGGTCCGGGAAAATGTCCCGAGATGTCCAGGCAAGCGTCACAGGGAAACTATTTGCTTTGAACCACGTTGATCTAGACAAGCAGGACGAGTGCCGCAGGCACAACTCCCTATCGTCACAACGACTAACGGATTCAAGGCCATGTACCCCAAAATTTCCTCCACCTCACGCGTGAGCCACCTTCTCGGTGCCGCAATTCTGGCGATGATCACGCTACCGGCTTCCGGCGACAGCAACGTCGGCGGATCGACCGCGATTCAGCTGAAGACTGACAACGTCGTTGGAGCGGCAATCGGTGCAGGCACGCTTAATCGTGTGCGCGCCGGATCAATCTCTGACAGCAAAATCGGATCCAGCGCCAACATTACGCTGAAGAGCCGAAACGTTGTTGGTGCCGCAATCGGGGCGGGTGTTCGGAACGAGGTCAATCTTGGGTCCGTGGTAAAGAGTCGAGCTGGTGGCAGCGTTGATATCAACGTCAATACTCAGAACGTGGTTGGAACCGGAATTGGTGCAGGGGTTGACTCGCGACTGAACGCCGGCAGTGTCCGAAAGTCTCGCGTCGGTGGTGATGTATCGATCAACGTGAATACACGCAATCTCATCAACGCAGGCATTGGCGCAGGTGTTAAAGCGACGACCAATATCGGGTCGGTCGAGAACAGTCGTGTTGGTGGTGACGTCAAGATCAACGTCAACACGCGCAATGTGGTCAATGCGGTAATAGGCGCTGGCGTTATGGGCAACGTCAACATCGGGTCAGTTAAAAATGCTGCTATTGGTGGCGCCGCCAAAATCGACGTGACCACAGGTCAGATCGTGAACGCGGTCGCTGGTGCCGGTATCAAAGGCAACGTCAACATCGGGTCAGTTAAAAATACGGCCGTTGGTGGAGACGCGAAAGTCAGTGTCACAACGGGTAGCGTCGTTAACGCTTCCTATGGCGTCGCCGGATTTGGCGTTCAGAACGACGTCAACATCGGCAATATCGGTCAATAGTCATGACTGACGCGAACCTCAAAGTAGTGGTTATCGGAGTGTCGTTGTTGACGCTTGCAATGATTCCTGCGGTAACCGTTCTGGCTCAGGACATCAATCAGCAGACATCGATGTCGAACCCCGTCATGAACAAGGTCATCCATCATCGACTGGTTGGCATGCTTGCGGAAAAGCGGGCCCTGAAAAACAAAAAGAAGCAAAAGCGCAACGCACTGAACGAAGTTGGAGATGAACTTCGTCAGGACACCAGCGCCTGGCAAAACGGACAGCAGGTTCCCGTCGGGGGATCTCAGGGTTGTGGTGTTGACATAGGAAACGTCGGGTCAACCGGTGTATCGGGTCAGGCCGACCAGGAAATCGTAATTGTGGGCGACGTAATTAACGTCTGTAACTAGATCCCGCTCAAGAGATGAAGAGATGAAAACTTTGAACACCAAGAAATCGCTGGCCGGGCTGATGGCTTTAACCCTTTTTGCGCTGGGCGGCTGTGCAATGCCTCCCAAGCCAACGGTGCTGGATGAGCGTGCCACCAATGAAACTCGCATCTCGGCGAGCCCTAAAGCACGACCTCACAGAGCCATAACCAATTTTTCCCAGGCGCTTCGCTGTATGGACGATCTTTTTACTCGCTATGAGGTCGCCGGAATCGTTGTTGCTGCGCAAGACATCCCTGATCAAACGGAAGTCGTGAAGGCTGGCTCAAAAGATATGTTGATAACGGCCCTGTCGAACATGTCGGCAAAAAGTGGTGCCGTCAGGTTTGTGGCGCTGGGTCAGGATCTACCGGACATTGCGACTTACTACAACCTGCATGAAGGCAAGAATCTGAAGGTTCCGGACTTTTTCATACGAGGCGCGGTAACCCAGGTCGACAAGGGTGTCATCAACAAGCAGAAAGCCGGCGGGTTGCGGGCAGAAGGCTATTTCAGTGCAGAAGCCAGTAAGGATCGCATCGTATCCATTGTGTCTCTCGATATGAATATGGGTCTGGTTTCGAATTTGCAGATTATTCCTGGCGTTTCCAGCAGTAACTCGATTGCGGTTGCGCGAAAAGGGCAGGGCTTTGACATGGGCGGTACCATCCGCAAGCTCGGCGCAATTTTCAGGGTGGACTTCACCGAGAGTGAGGGATTGCATCACGCTGTTCGTACACTGATTGAGCTCGGTGCGATCGAGATCATGGGCAAGCTGACCCAGATTCCATATTGGGAATGTCTTGATGTCGAAAGCAGCAATCCACTGATTCAGGCAGAAGTACGTGACTGGTTTGTCGCAATGGACGACCAGACTCGAGTGAAGTTTGTTCAGAAAAAGCTGACCGGAATGGGTTACTACCCGGGTGAGACGACGGGCGATCTCGACAGCTCAACGCGCACGGCCATTGCCAAATTCAAAGCTGCCAACGGTCTTGTGGCAAACAGCAACGTCGACTTTCCGCTGTACTTCAAGCTGCTGGCTGATCAAACGCCTCTGAGCGGACCTGCATTGACCATGGAAGTGGAGGTTCCGACGACAACCGGCAAGGAAGACAACTTGCCCACTACCACCAAAACTCTGGTGCCGGTTACCGAGAATCTTGAAAAGGCGAGTCTGGATGAACTGAGTATTGAACTGCAGACGGACAAGCAGGCCTACCGGGTGGGTGATGAACTATCCGTTCGTGTGAGTACTTCGATAGACGCATTTCTTTACTGCTTTTATCAGCAGGCTGACGGACAGATCATGAAAATCTTTCCTAATCGATTTACCGCCGGGGCGCAAACTCGTGGAGGCGACGTTATCTCGATTCCGTCCGCCGACGATTTTCGAATTCGACTCGATCAAAAGGGTGCGAGAGAGAACATCATGTGCATGGCCTCCTACACCGATATTGAAAAGAATCTTCCACCGGTTCTGGCTGACAAGGATCTGGAGCCGGTGCCCGTGGATGAACTATCCCAGGTGCTCCAGTTTTATCGTCAGGGTGCTGACATTCTGCCGCTGCACAAAGCCGTTTCTATTTCTGTTGACTAACTTTTTTGATCTTAAGGAGGACACCGTGATGTCTACAAGATTAACCGCGCATGCTAACTCCTGGTTGCTCGCTCTGATATTGACCGTGATTGCGCCACTGCAAACCCTGCAGGCCAGTGACGATATTTTGATCTATCAGGTACCGCCCAGCGCTGACGAGCTTTCTGACGCGATGTTTCCAATTCAGTATCGTTCGGTCGTTCTGAAAAACGGCAAGACAACGGCGCCTGCTCCCAAGGTTGTCGGGATGTTGATCAACTTTGAATTTGATTCAACCGAAGTGCGCCCTGAGTCCATTCCGTTTCTGGAGTCGGTTGGCACAATGCTCACCAGACCGGGCCTTGAATCCGAATCGATTCTGATCGAGGGACACACGGACGCCTCAGGCGATTCGAGTTACAACGCGAGCCTGTCGCTTCGTCGCGCTGGCGCGATCCGTGACTATCTCGTGGGGGTTTTCGCAATCGATCCTGCGCGACTGGTGATCGACGGGAAAGGCGAAGCTGAGCCGTTTAATCCAGACGACCCCGAGCACGCGATCAATCGTCGAGTGCAGTTTAAGCCGCTGGCGCAGAGCAATTAGGCGCGCGTTAGGCAAAATTCCCAAAACCAGAACCGCCGAAAAACTTAGGCCCGACCTCTCCGTTGCTCTGCAGTGTCGATTAGCTCTTTGCTGATCGCCTAAACCTGAGAATTTCCGTCTTTTCGCAGACATCACGAGGTCGCCACATGCAACACGCCTGTAGCCTGAATCCAGTTTTTGATGCGGGCATTCAATGTCCGCCGTCTATGCTGGATTCAGGGGTTTTCGGCCCTCAACGTGTATCGAGGCCGGCGCCCCGACACCTGATTTCGCAAGAGAAAACCCGGAACAGACTCATGCTTAAAGACATCACCGATGGTGAACTGATTTCGCGCTACACCAAAGACCGTGATCAGTCCGCGTTCGAAACTCTGCTTCGCCGTCATCACGACAAGGTGTTCTGGCGCTTTCTGAAGCGGTGCGGTAACCGCGCGGATGCAGAAGATCTGACTCAACAGCTCTGGATTCGCGTTGTCGACAATCTCGATAACTACAGCGACCAGGATAAATTCGGTCCGTTTCTCGCAACCATCGGAACGAACCTGCTGAATGACTACTGGCGACGTAAGGGCGTCAGGTCGGCCGCATTCGTCGACTGGAACGATGACGAGGACGACGCGCCGCGACCAGAGATCGCCTCGCGCGAAGGGTCTGCCGAAGACCAGGTGATACGCGGTGAAGCAATCAATCACCTCGTCTCAGATTTGATTCCGGCATTACCAGCCGAACAGCGCATGATCTATCTGCTGCGACATGAATCAGAGCATTGGGAAGAAAGCAGTCGTCTGGAATGGTCGCATCTCGCTGAACTCAACGGTGTCTCTGTTGATGAGGCCTGGTCAAAGTTTGAATCAGCCCGTCAGTCTCTGATGGGCATGTCCCATTGTGAACAGAACGACGAGCCGACCGCACCTGACAGCGACGAATTGTTGATGTTTCTGGTCTGGACCCAGGCGCAGCGTCCCAACAAAGACAAAAAATATACCGAAAGCTATTTCGCCGATCTCCTTGGCGTACCGGTTAATACCCTCAAGACGCGTTATCGGGCCGCGAGCAAGTCTCTCGCTGATGGTCTCGAGCTTTGGCGTGAGCGCCAGTAACGGAAGGTCACTATGAAGAACAAGAATCAAAATCAGTCAGTGGACAGTCTCTACGTTGAGTATCGCGATACACGCGACTTGCGACCTTCAGCTGATCTGAACCCAATGCTCACCGCGGCAAACGACGCATTTTCGCCAGTCAAAAATGCGAACGTTCGTGGTCACGAACTGGATCAGTCATGGGAAGAGAGCGAGGAATTCAAAGCGGTTTCATTGCTCTACCGAGAATGGAAAGCGTCGCGAGTCACGCCACGCGAGCTTGATGAGATCCGAGAGCGGATTGTGAACGAAACCCTGGCAGTCGCTCGTGTCCGTGCGCAGATGCCGGAGCGAGCACCGTCTGACGCCACGGTCGCCAAAGAAGGAATGCTTTCGAAGGTCACGAGCCTGTTCACGTCCCGGGGATTTAACCTTGGCTTCGCGCCGGCCGCGGCGGCAGCAATACTGGCTGCGGTGGTACTGATATTGGTGCCTCTGGATAACGAAACGGGAATAGACACTGCCAGTCTCGCCGGCGTCAGCGTGTTTGACGACACAATGATCAAGGAAGCCGGTGACTCGGCAGCATGGATTTCTGCGGGTCCGGATTCGAGTTTTGGATTCAGTAAATCAACGAGCCGACAGGGTCGCGCATTCGGGCTCGGCGTTGGTTCGATGGATCTTGTGATGGCGCTGAGATCCGGCAACGCCGACAAGACTCTTGAAGTTACCCGGCATCTGGTTGGGCTTTCCCAAAGCCAGGATCTTGGAAACGTAAAAACTTCTGCAACCGCGGTATTCGACGAAATCAGTTTGCGCCCTGAAATCTCGCGGGTGGTTTTCTCGCGCTCCATGCACCTGCTTACTGAAATGAAAAATGCGTTTGTCACTGATGATGAGCGCCGGTTGTTCGAGCTCGGACAATGGGTGGAGGCGGTGTATCTGCTGTCTTCGCGTGGCATAGAGTCCGGGGATACAACCAGCCTGCGCCAGACGTTGAGTTCCGCCAGTGAACGCCTTGCGACGGGTGCGCAAATCAGCGGTCTGAGCAAGCCTGTATCGACAGGTCTCGTGTCACTGTCGCAAATCAACGCAAGCGATGGTGTTGTACTCGCCGAAGCGCGTCTAGCGCGCGATCTTTCGGCTCGAATCAAACTGCTGGTTGAGTAACGCATGCCTGTATTGCAAAGACTGATGGGCCTCGTGCGGGCTTTGGCTGGCGCTACGATCCTGGCTGTCTGGACGGCGACTGCGTCCGCAAATCTGACGGATCCGAAATCGGGTGCCAGCTTTTACGTTGAAACCTACGGACTGGTTTCTCCTGAAGAGGAGCCCCTGGTAGCCACCGCGAATGCAGTGTTCGAAAGAGTACT
The DNA here is from genome assembly GCA_938034705.1 of uncultured Gammaproteobacteria bacterium. Lineage (GTDB taxonomy): Bacteria > Pseudomonadota > Gammaproteobacteria > Arenicellales > CALHMG01 > CALHMG01. The sequence goes on along the minus strand of CALHMG010000254.1, from coordinate 11,558 downwards.
TCAGGTGGCAGATCGCAAGGCGAGCAGGAATCCAGGACTGCGTATCGTCAACAGCGATGGCCAGCCCTGGGCTATCGCTCTGCCCGATGGCTACATCATATTGTCTCGCGGTGCGCTGAAGGTATGCTTTCAGGGTGTCAGCACCGAAGAAGGTGAGGCCAGGCTGGCCTTTATCCTTGGCCACGAACTTGCCCATCTTTCTTCCAATGACTTTTGGCATCGCGAGGTCTATCTGAGTCTTTCGGGCGAGACCGATCAGAAGTCGATTGCGAATCTGCGGCAAAGCATTGGTGACGCGGCCGCAGATCTTGTGCGTCAGCGTGAGCTCGCCGCTGACGATATCGGTTTTCTGTATTCTACGATGGCCGGTTTCGACACTTCGAAAATCCTCGGTCAGGGGCACGGAAAGGACTTTTTTTCGCACTGGATAAAGCAGACGCGTGCGAGCGACGACGTCGGGATCGTGGAGGCGGATCAGCGTACGGATTTTCTGCGTACTCGATTTGCCGCGCTCTCGTCGCGAGTCGAGGTTTTCAATTTTGGGGTCAGACTGGCTCACTTTGGCAGACACCGGGACGCGATAAATTTCTTCCGGGACTTTCAACGTTCTTTCCCTTCGCGTGAAGTATTTAATAACCTTGGCTATTCTCATCTGCAGCTAGCGCGTCAGAGCATGCCGCTGGAGCTGTCCCAGCGCTACTGGTTGCCCATGGAGCTGGATCACACGACGCGGCTCACGGCGCAAACTCGTTCGTTAAAGGGCACGAGTGAGCTGCCGGACGTGGCACGGCGCGAGCTGCAGAAGTCAGTTGAGTTTTTGAAGCTCGCGGTGCAGGCCGATGCGGCCCATATTCCAAGCCGCCTGAATCTTGTGGCGGCGCATATGTATCTCGGCGAGTTTCACAAGGCGCGCGCTGTCATCGAAGACGCCCGACGAATATCCGCTGACAATGTCGACGTGCTCGGCCTTCGCGCGCTTGTCCTGTACGAGCAGGAGCGTGAAATAGACATGTTCCCGGTCGCAACATCGATTCTGGCCCAGCTCGCTCAAAGGCCAGATAGTCCATCGCATGTGCTGTTTAATCTGGCGCGCCTGTACGAGGGGCGCGGCCGGATCGAGCAGGCCGAGCGGTTCTGGAATGCGCTGGCGGAACGTACCGACGCGATGCCGTCGAAATGGCGAGACGCGGTTTGCAAGAGTGTGCCGGCATCGACGCATTGCGCACAGTCTGACAGGCGAGTGGCTTCAAACAAGCCGAGGGTACGAACTGACGTGTCCCCTGGAGACAGCGTTGACGCGAGGCGGGTGCGTGAGACGCTTTCTGATCATGATCACACCGCAGCAAATTTTGGTGCGGTGAATGCGGATATTTTCTCTGATGACAGAACCGCGGTTCTGGCGCTTGATCAGAACGTTGAGGTACTGGTGACACGATCCAGCGGTATCGACCGAGTCGATGATCTTCATGACTGTTGTGGTGCGCCTCTGGCCAAGACTACAACGTCATTTGGTGAGATCTGGACCTTCGAGGAGGACTGGGCCGCAGTCGTCGAAGGCGATACGGTCAAGGAACTCTGGATCGCGGCAGACTAGAAACTGAAACAATGACCGGACGAATCACAAAGAATTCACGTGTACAGGACGGCGGCGTGCTCGCGGCCGTTTTGATCCTGCTGGCGACGCTGCTGACCTTCGCTTTGATCATCGGCGCAATGTTCTGGTGGTTCTGGTCTGCCGTCGAAGAGTTCCCCGACGATGCCAAACCGGCCGTCGTGCTTGAGACAAGGCAGCCGTTTGTTGATGAAATCGATGCCGTGATAGATGCGGGACCAACAAAGTTTCAGGTCGCCGCCAATCTGGAGAGAACAGAATTTCCCGATGATCTTCTGTATCTCGCGCTGGTGCGCGATGGCGAATTCGGTGTCAATGACGACGAGACGATGGAGATCATTCGTAACGTCGAATGGAGTGGCCATTCGTGGACTGTAATGAACGGTACCGGTCACGGCACGTTGTCTACGGCGAATGGCGACAGACCTGTGCTGATTATCCAGCGCGAGGTTGCCAATTCGACGATCGCTGACTATTGGTTCGCACTTTTCGAGCGACCCCACGTTTCCCCCGGGGTTCAAACCGCGTCCGAATAGGCTCCGATGCCACGGCGTGGTCGTCGCAGTTTAGGGACGGCTATCGAACATCAGCTGGCCAGCTCGGTCGCGATACACTTGTTGCTGACATTCAGTAAGCGACAGGAGCATCTTCATGGCCGCAGGTTTAACAGCGACGGACATGAGCGTTCGACCGTGGCAGCAGGACATGTTCGACGCGATAAAGGAACTGGACATAAAACAGGTCGGGTACGTTCCGGACGCGGGTCATTCGGCCGTGATTCGAATGTGTCACGCGGATACAGATCTGAAGGTCGCCGTGATGTCCAACGAGGCCGAAGGCATGGGTCTTGCAGCCGGCGCGTGGCTTGGAGGAGACCGGTCGGTGATCCTCATGCAGTCCAGCGGAGTCGGTAACTGCGCCAACGCCCTGACGCTCATCGAAAACTGCAGATTCCCTCTGTTGATGATTATCACCATGCGTGGTGAGTGGGCGGAATTCAATCCATGGCAGTTTCCCATGAGTCGTGCGACCCCCGGATTGCTCGAGCTAATGGGCACGCGCATATTCAGAGTTGATCGTGAAGAGGATGCAGCGGACACGGTACGTGGCGCCGGCCGATTCGCTTTTGACGGAAATTTGAGCGCGGCTGTGCTGCTGTCCCAGAAAATGATCGGCTCAAAGGACTGGAACAAATGACAGAACAGGCACTAAATCGCAGAGATGTTGTCAAAACCATACTCGCCGATCGAGGTGACGCTCTGGTTGTGACGGGTCTCGGGTCGTCCACCTGGGATGTGTTTGCCATCAGTCCGAGCGATCGTAACTTCTATCTCTGGGGCGCAATGGGGAGTGCTGCGGTCATGGGACTGGGTCTTGCGACCGCACAGCCAGACAGCCAGGTGATCGTTATTACGGGTGATGGCGAGATGCTGATGGGTATTGGGTCACTTGCGACTATTGGCGTCAGAAAACCGCCAAATCTGTCAATAGTCGTCCTCGACAATGAACACTACGGCGAAACCGGAATGCAGCAAAGCCATACCTCATTTGATACAAGCCTTACGGACATTGCGAGCGCAAACGGGATCAAGGACGTGCATCTGGTTGAAAACGGCGCCGAGCTCGAAGCTGTTGTGCCACGCATCAACGCATCGGAAGAGACGTGTTTTGTGACCGTAAAAGTAGCCAGCACAGATCCGGGAAAAGCGTTACCGACCACTGACGGTGTTGAGATCAAAAACAGATTTCGACGCGCGGTGCTTGGCACTATCTGATCGACCAGGCTCAACTTACCGGAAATTAACGACATGCAATCCTGGCTTTTGCTTTTGCGCTTTATCATCGTCAACGTTGTGGCGATAGGAATGGTTGTCGCGGTCTGGCTGCAGGGTTGGCTTGACGATGCATTTGACGGCTACACCGGATGGCTCATCGGATTGATTGCGCTCGTATTTACTTATGGGTTTGCGCTTTGTCTGTACAAGGTGATTGTAGTCAGCCGTGATCTGACGGCGGTGCGTGCGGGAACCCCCGGAGTGAACAGTCGACCCGCTGGCTATCTGTCGGCGGTACGCGGGCAGCAGGCGGGTGAACGCACGATGCGCGCTAATCTACTGCGTCTGAAACTGACCAATGATGCCGTTGGCGTCCGTCACGTTGCCAACACGCTGGTGTTCCTGGGTCTGGTCGGCACCGTCATTGGTTTTATTCTCGCGCTCTCGGGTGTCGACCCGGAGGCTGCGTCGAGCACCGAAAAGGTGGCTCCCATGATCTCGACCCTCATCACCGGCATGTCGATCGCGCTCTACACGACCCTTGTTGGCGCGATTCTCCATGTCTGGTTGAACATCAACTATCGAATGTTGTCGGCCGGCACACTGGCTTTGTTTGACGCTACGGTGGATCTTGGAGAGCGGCGTGTGGGACGCTGAAGAATTCGAAGACGATCCCGGTTCGACGGTCTTTCGTGATGTTCTAATGCTCACGCTGGTGGGCTTTATTGCAATGGTGGTGCTGATGCTGCCACATCTGTCGAAGTCCGAAGATCAGACAGAGGAGCAGGAAGCTCCCGGAAGCGTCGTGATCGAGATTCATTGGCCGGGCGAGATGGCGGCGGACGTGGATCTCTGGGTGCAGGCGCCAAATGATATCCCGGTAGGATTTTTCAACCAGAACGGCGTGCACTTTAATCTTCTTCGCGACGACCTTGGTATCGAAGGCGACGCCTCTGGCAAGAACTACGAAATTTCCTACAGTCGCGGGATCGTCGCGGGTGAGTACATTGTCAACGTCCATCAGTACGGTCCACTGGATAACGGAATGAAAGTTCCGGTCAACGTTATCGTCAGCGTGCGACAGCAATACGATTCGCTTCGTCAGATTCTCGATACGAATCTGGAGCTTTATCGACGTAACCAGGAAGAAACCGCGTTCAGATTCAAACTGACAGAACAGGGCGAGCTTGTAGACGGGAGCGTGACTACTTTACGCAAACGACTGATTACCCGCGGCGGCGCCAAGCCACGAAACTAGCCGGATTCCGGCTTGCCTGTCCGAGATGATAGTCGGGTCAGCTGACGCTTTATTGCGTTCCTGAACAGCGTGATTCGTGATTGCGCGCTCATAGCCGGTTTATCAAACAGGGTTGAGATCGCGGTTTCAAAATCGCTTTGAAATTCACCATCGCCGACGTTGGACATAGCCGGCTGCAGCGCGTCAGGGCGCGCGATCTGGTGGGCGGCGATTTTTGAGCACTTGTCGAGCGTGGCTAGATCGGTATCAAGTCGCGGTGAAACTGATCCTTTGACGGCGTTAAATCGTCGCTGCAGTTCAGGCTCGAGTAACATGCGCGCCAGTTTTTTCTGGACCGCGATTTCCTGAGGATCGATGACGCGACCGAAGATGAAAACATCGATCAAAAAGATATAGTGATCTTCGCTGCCGGGGGCGAGACTGCAATCGAAATCCACGTTGAGTTCTTTGTTGTACAGCAAGAGTTCGCTTTTCGCCCAGTCACCCATGAAGTGAAAAGCACCTTCACCGTCGGCCAGCGCCCGAGCCTGATCATTCCACGCGTTGCCCTTTTTCGCAGGGCGCGCAAAGCTGACAAGTTTGCTGTAGACGTTAAGCGCGTTGTGAAAATCCTTGCTGTCGAGAATCGAGGCGTCGAGGTCACGGTACAGTCTTGTGTAAATGTCAGCGCCGGCGACCGCAAGCAAAACACTGTTGAAGAAAATTCGTCGCTGCCAGATCTGTTCGCTGACAAGGATCGGTGTGATGCCGGCAGCCTCAATGGCGGGCGCCATTTTTAGTAGCTCATCGAACGTTGTTGGCAGTGCGAGACCCAGCTGGGACAACACACCCGGGTTGTGCCACATCCAGTTTTCCCCATGGACATTCACGGGGACACCCACAAAGTCTTGCTGACTCTGCACCAGATCGAGAACCGGTTTGGCAATAGTGTTCGGCCAGTCGTGTCCCAGTCCAAGCGCCTTGACCTGGTTCAGAAAACCGAGCTCTGCCAGCTGGTGAGTTTCAAGTCCTCCGTTCCACTGCATCGCTGTCGGTGGGTAACCTCTCGCCAGTCTGGAAATGACCTGCTCGCGGACTCCGACGTAGTCGGCTTCAACGGAGTTGATCCACTTGCCGCCACGTCGTTCGAATTCATCTATGAGAACCTTGACGGCAGCCGCATCGCCACCGCGATACCACCAGTGCACGATTTCGGCTGCCGGCTGCGCCGTGACCGAGCTCGAAACACCGATCCCGACGATCGATACGGCAACGAGAGCAATGGCGCGCAGGGTGTTCATGGATTGATCGATCGAGAGTTTCACAGATTGGTCTAAATTGTCCGAGGTTCCGGGTTTTTCCCGGCCAGAGACACCGCTCGGGGACGATTGATGATTTTCGGAATGTCCTGCGCCGCAGCCGGCTTCGCAAACAAAAAACCCTGCTGGATGTCACACCCCAGTGCATCGAGAACAACCGACTGCTCGCGATTTTCAATTCCTTCGGCAATACAGGTTTTATTCATTTTGGCACACATCGCTACCACTGATTCGACGATGGACCTCGAGTTAACGTCGCTGACCATGTCGCGAATAAAACGCTGATCGATCTTGATCATGTCGTAGTCGAGGTTTGTCAGGTGCGTGAGTGAAGCGTACCCGGTTCCAAAGTCATCGAGTGCAATTTCGATGCCCCGGCTTCGCGCGTAGCGTAAAGCTCGATCGATTCTCTCCTTGAATTCCGAGAGTGCGACGTTTTCGGTAATTTCAAATTCAATCGGAGGACGCGACGGATCGTAGTCGCCAATGTTTGACAGGAGGTGGTCTATTTGGGCCGTGAATCCCGTGTCGAGCAAAACCGCCTCGGACAAATTGATGGCGACACGAATAGGATCCAGGTCTGACGACTTCCAGGTGTTCATGTCAGTGGTGATCTGGGGCAGAAGGCCCCAGGTCATCGGCACAATGAGTCCCGTCTTTTCTGCGAGAGGAAGAAACTGCTCTGGCAGGAGTAACCCACGAACCGGGTGCTGCCACCGTATGAGCGCTTCGACGCCCTCGATCGAACCGGTGGCTGTGTTCAGCTTCACCTGATACCAGGGAACGAACTCGTTGTTGGCGATCGCGCGGCGAAGCTCGGTCGCAAGCTGTTCTTCGCGTTCAAGAGCGACGCCCGTTTTCGGGTTGTAAATCGAGACAAGCGTCATTTCACCGGATTGATGTGCAATGGTGAGTCTGGCATTCATCAGCGCTCGTTCGATTGTCGTGCTGTGCTCTGGCAGGTGCACAATGCTCGCTGCGACTTTAGGGAACGCCGGAATATCTCGGACATAGAGAACATGACTCACCGCCTCGACAAGCCTTTCTATTCTGGTGAGAAACTCCTGGCTGAACTGTCCGGTGTGCAGGAGGCAGAACTCTTCGTAGCCAGTTCGGGCAACATCGCATTGCGCAGGCAGCAAACCTTCGAGTCGAGTGGAGAGGTCAAAGATAAACTGGTCAGCGTTTTCGACACCAATTGCCGTCTGGAGATTTGTCAGGTTTTGAATTCGAAGCAGAATCAGCGAGACGTTCCTCGCCGGATCTTCCTCTGACAGTGTCGTGTACTTGCGAACCAGTTCGTTGCGATTGGGAAGCTGGGTGACCTCGTCATAAAATGCGAGCTGATCCAGTGACTTCTGTGCATCCACAACCTGTCGATTGACGCGTCGTAGACCGTTCGCCAAGGGTCTGTATATCAACAGTGCCTCGAGCAAAAGGACGAATACAATCACGCCTGTCAGCAAGCGATGCATCATCGACAGTTCATGGGTTTCCCGCTCAAGATTGCGCACGACCGCCTGCAGGGCTTCACGATACCCGTGGGACAACAGCCCCTGGCTGGCAGATGCCGTGTCGAGTGGCACCCATGCTCCAGGTAACGCCCGGAGTTCACGGATTGATGACTCAAGCACAGTCTTTAAACGTCGCGAGTAAGACTTCTGTCTTTGCGCCAGTCGATGCGGCGCTTCGAAGTAGATGCCGCGCAGAATACGGCTGGATTCCGTATCGCCCAGACTCCCCAGGAGCTGATACATGTTCGACTGATTCACTTCGAGCGTGGCGACGTCTTCCCAAAGTCGCGCGCGAATCTGCTCGATGTATCGTTGGCTCGCGCTTTCGTCATCGATGGCGGATTTCAGATGTGTCGATCGTTCAAAGAGCTGTCGATAAACGAGCTGTTGGGAGCTGCTCAGTGAAATCAGCTGGGCGTGCGTACGCTGAGATTGAATATTGTTATCCAGCATCCAGAAACTGGCGAACAGCACAACGCCGAGCAAGAGCGTTGCCACGATATAGCTGCGTTTCAGTCGCAGCGACTGTTTTTCCAGAAGCTGATTGGCGGAGGCGGGGTACGCCCCTCCAATCTGACGCAACTGCTGCATATCGACATCCTTGTCTTGATAATGCGAGGTGATTCATTCATTCACTCACGACGGGCCGGCGATTGTCCCAAAGTTGCCCTGCCATGTGTGATTAACAATTTTAACGGCTGACAGGCGACAGTTTCCACGCGCGGTCCCCGGGACCTGATTCAATTCCCTCATCCTTGTGGGGGAGGTAAACTGACGTGTCTACCTCGAAATTTGGTTCGCGGCTGAACCCCCTGGTCCGGCCCCGTGACATCCCGATTCACCCTGAACCCGGTGGCCAACGGACACATTCGTCATGAACAGTATGTTGTTGCTTTTTGTCGTCGCCATCGTCATTGCCGCGGTACTGGCAAATATCGCGGTGTGGTCGCGAAGCAAACTGGCGCTGCGAACGCTCGCTGTATTTTTGACCACGATGTTTGTGCCCGTGGTGTATCTCGGTCTGACTGAAGTGCTGAGTCAGCCTAAACCGATGGCCCACGAGTGGTTTAAACGCAATGTCGACGACGCGCAGGTTCTGGGGCTGGATATCGTTGAAGGGCGCGCAATCTATCTCTGGCTCAAGGTCGGGAATGACTACCAGCCCAGCTACTACAAGCTGCCGTGGCAACCCATGCTTGCCGAGCGTCTGGAAAATCTCGTCGACGAGGGGATCAAGTCTGACAAGCCGATTCGCATCCTGAATCCGTTCTCCAAAAAATCCTACGATGATCTCGGAAGCCTTAATATGGAAATCGTCGAGCCGCCCAGCCTCCCGCTGAAGATCCCGCCGGAGTCCGGTGAGTTGCTGGACCCACGTAAAGACAGTATCTGACCTCATTGATGCGTCACCCATGTCGTCGTTACGCATTGATTGCGCAGGACCGCTGCTGCCAAACTCTCGTCTTGTCCACGACACCCAAAGGCTTTGATTTCTGTCTTTGATTCGTGGCGTTCGAACAACAATCAACAACAATCAACATGGCGTCGCAACTCCGCGGCGTCGGTGCACCCGGAACAAGTACGGAGCTATTGGATAGATGAAAAGCCAGGCGCGAGTAGTCATTGTCGGTGGAGGAATGCTGGGTGTAAGCCTTGCGTACCATCTGACGCGAGAAGGATGGAATGACGTTGTGCTGGTCGAGAAAGGCGAGCTGACGTCCGGATCGACGTGGCATGCCGCGGGTCTGATACCCAATTTCATCGCCAGTCTGAACGTCGGCAAGATTCATCAGGAAAGCATCAAGCTCTACAAGGAACTGGAAGCCAAATACAACAGCACCGGCTGGCACGGCTGCGGCAGTTTGCGACTGGCAACCGAGCCTGACCATCTGGAGTGGTTCAAATACGTAAAAGGTGTTGGCGACCTGATTGGCTACGAGAGCCAGATACTGTCGCCATCGGAAATCAAGGAGGTGCATCCTCTACTGGTGGCCGATGACGCGATCGCCGGCTACTACACCCCTGACGATGGACATACCGATCCGACAGGCACTCTGAACTGTCTGGTGATGGAAGCGAGGGAGGCCGGCGCCGTATTTGAACGCCACAATCGCGTTCTCGACATTTCCGCAACGCCAACGGGTGAGTGGAAAGTTTCAACGGAGAAGGGTGACATCACCTGTGAGCACGTCGTAAACGCGGCAGGGTGTTACGGGGCAGAGGTCGGCGCCTTTGTGGGCTTGAAGGTGCCCATCGTCAACATGGTTCATCAGTATCTGGTTACCGAGAACGTTCCCGAGGTCGATGGACTTACCAAGGAACTGCCGGTTGTTCGTGACCCGTATTCTTCGTCGTACATTCGACAGGAGCAGCGCGGTATTCTCATCGGCCCGTACGAAACCGAGAACTCCGAGGCGTGGGCGCTCGACGGTATGGACTGGAGTTTCGACATGGAGCTGTTGCCGCCGGATCTTGATCGCATCGCACCGTGGGTCGAGAAAGCGCTGGAACGAGTCCCGTGTGCCATGAATTCGGGTATCAAGCGCATTGTGTCCGGGCCGATCACGCACACGCCGGACGGTAATTTTCTCGTGGGTCCGGCAAAGGGTCTGAAGAATTACTGGATGAATTGCGGTGCGAGTATCGGTATCTGCCAGGGTGGCGGCGTAGGTAAATATCTGGCGCAGTGGATGGTTCATGGTCAGTCTGAAATCAATCCGCGTGAACTGGATCCGCGACGTTTTGATGACTGGGCTGTCGGTGATCATGCCGTGGCAAAAGCCTGTGATGAATACGAACACATGTACTCGGTTTACTATCCGGGCGAGGCTCGCGACGCGGGGCGGCCGGTTCGAACGACGCCAATCTATGAGCGTCTGAAGGACGCCGGTGCCGTATTTATCGATATTTACGGTTGGGAGCGTGCCAAGTGGTTTTCTCTTGATGGCAAGCCTGAGGAATTGAGTTTCAGGCACTCCAACTGGTTTGAGCCGGTAAATGCCGAGTGTATGGCGGTACGCGAGAAGGTTGGCATCATGGATCTGTCGACGTTCGCCAAGTATTCGGTAACGGGCAAGGATGCGCGTAAGTTTCTGGATCGTGTCTATACCAACAAGGTACCGAAGCGCGATGGTGGAGTCGGTCTTGGCTACATGCTGACCGAGTCCGGTTTTATCGAATCTGAAGTGACGATTACCCATCTGGGCAATGACGAGTTTTATCTTCTGTCTGCAGCGGTCGCCGAAGTTCATGACTTTGACTGGCTGAACCAGCACGTTGAATCGAACGAAGATGTCGCGATTGCGAACGTGACTGATGACTATGGCGTGCTTGTACTGACCGGACCCCGTTCGCGAGACGTTTTAGGCGCGGTCACAGACGCATCTCTTGATAACGCGAACTTTCGCTGGCTGACCGCGCAGACGATCGAAATCGCTGGCCATCCGGTTCGCGCCCTGCGCGTGTCTTACGCCGGCGAACTCGGTTGGGAACTGCACACGCCGATGAAGGCGATGCCTGATGTTTACGACGCGGTTTTTGCAGCAGGCGAAAGCCACGGTATCGTGAACTTTGGCGCCTACGCGCTGAACAGTCTGCGTATGGAAAAGGCGTACAAGGGGTGGGGTTCGGAACTCACCACCGAGATCACCACGATCGAAGCCGACTGTGATCGCTTCGTGGATTTCGACAAAGACTTTATCGGCAAGGCCGCTTTGGTCGCCAGGCAGACGCAGGAGATCAAGACGAGGCTTGTGTACTGCGAAGTTGAAAACAGCGACAACGAGCCCCGCGGTAACGAGCCGGTCATCGCGGATGGAAAAATTATCGGCGTGACTACATCGGGTGCATGGTGTCCAGCCGTCGGCAAGACGCTGGCATTTGCCTACGTCGAAAGTGAGTTTGCGGCACCGGGTTCCGAATTTTCCATCGAGCTACTGGGTGAAAAACGTCGGGCAAGTGTGCTCGCCGAGCCTGCGTGGGACCCCGCAAGTGAGCGACTTCGAGCCTGATATCGCCCAAAGTGGTAAAGTTTGAGTCCCGGCCCTGACGGCATCGCGCCGCCAGGGCTGTCCATGAACTACAGATGCTGATCCGATGACC
>CALHMG010000253.1 GCA_938034705.1 uncultured Gammaproteobacteria bacterium | reverse complement strand
ACCTGTGACATGGGAACCGCACGCAGAGCGAGTTCCGACCGAAGGGAGGTGTTTGAGCGAACGGGCGGTCCCGATGGCGCGGGTGCGTGCCAACTCTCAGCTTCGCAACCCGTCGTTCGCAGCTCCTGTGTCCAACACACCACTCAAAAATTTCACAACAAGTACCCGTGACATGGGAACCGCACGCAGAGCGAGTTCCGACCGAAGGGAGGTGTTTGAGCGAACGGGCGGTCCCGATGGCGCGGGTGCGTGCCAACGACCAAGCACAAGCAAACCCAAAACAAACCAACTACCCCACACGAACCACCGGCAAAGTCAGGCGGTGAAAACGCCAGCTCAGCAAACTCCCGGTGACAATCAGTCCGAGCGCCAGACCCCACCAGAGTCCAACCTCACGCCAGCCAAGCACAAAGGTCAGAAAGCACCCGACGCCGATGCCGAGCACCCAATAACCTGCCGCCGCGATCCAAAGAGGAAAAATCGTATCCTTGAGCCCACGTAACGCGCGCGAGGCGACCGCCTGCAGACCGTCAAAGACCTGGAAGACCGCCACGATCGCAAGCAGCTTGGTCACCATTGCAAGAATCTCGTCATAGCCCGGATCATCACGATCAAGAAAGACATCGACGATAAATTGCGGGAACGCGATAGGCACAACAATCAGGAGTGTGATGATCACAATGCCAAGGGCCATCGCAACAAAGCCACTTTGTCGTGCACCAGCCATACTGTTCTGTCCAACACCAAGAGCCACACGCACCATCGATGCTTCGGCAAGACCAAGCGCAATAAGAAACGGAATGCCGACCCAGCTCATCAGTATTTCGTAAGCCGCAAGCGTTTTCGCACCAAGTATTCCCGACAGCACGCTCACGCTCATGAACAGTCCCGCTTCGATCGCCACAAGTCCTGCAACGGGTATGCCAAGTCGCATGATCTGACTGCAGGTCTTGGGTTCGATCCGCAACCGGCTTCGAAACAGACCGTAGCCGCGCAAATCGCTGCTGAACCAGGCGTAGATCAGAATGCCGATCAACATTGCCCAGAAGGACAGAGTGTTCGCAAGACCGGCGCCCGCGACACCCATCGCCGGAAGACCAAACTCACCCAGCACCAGCCCGAGCGACAGAAAGTAGTTAAGGCCTACGGCAAGAACGGTGATCACCATAATGGGCGCAGTTCGCGACAGCGCGGCAACGAACGATCGCATGACGGCAAACCCGAGTACCGCAAATACCGATGGCGCAAAAAACCACATGTACTCGGTGGCCAGTTCTACAACCCGAGGCTCCTGTCCAAGGTTCGCAAGCACCCAGCGAAAATTCATGAACATCACGGTCAGCGGAATGCTCAGGAGGATGGCAACTACAAATCCCTGACGTGCGGCGTTGCCGGCCTCGAACGAATCTTTTTGTCCAGCGCCTGGGCCACAAATACCCCAACCACCGACAGCAGACCCATTGCGATCACCAGCACCTCAAGGCAAAGGTGCCCGGCGAGACCCACCGCGGCAAGTTCCTCGTAGCCAAGACGTCCGACGATGGCCTTGGTCGTGAGGAAGATGGCGAGCTCTGCCAGATACGCTGCTATCAACGGCAGCGCGATCTTCAGCAGCGCGGCGACTTCTTCGTTGCGCGACAAAGGCGCCGGGCGATCCAACAGCCTAGCTCGACCGTGACGCTGATGAAGGCAGCCCGGCATTGGCGAAATCCCAGAGCACATACAGCGCCAGCATCGGCTCCTTGCCGGCGCGTACGCCATGGCGATCAAAGGGCTTGTTGTAAAAGCATCGATCGGGACCAATGTCTTCGTAGTCCGTGTTGCCGCCATGACGCCAGCTGGCGAGGCCGGAAAGCGTCATGTAAAGCTCCTGAGGTTCGTGCTCGTGTTCGGGATACGTTTCGCCCGGACCAACGTAGAGCAGTCCGGCAATCACGCCGCCAAGGTCAAGCATCGCATCGGCACGCATGAGCGCCGCAGTTTCACCATTGTCCGTGAGTCGATGCGACGGGATCCAGTTGAGGGACGGCGACATCTCTATGACCTGCCTCGACAACGCGGTGTCGCTGGCCTGATGAATCGACGAAAGACACGGAACCGTTGTTGCGGGACAGTCGCGTGCCGCCGAATCGGCAACCGCTTGAGTCAGTGCCTCGGCCGCTTCGAGCGCTTTGGGATCATCGCCCAGCACCTGCAGACGCGCGGCGCAGTCGAGAAGAAACTGTCTCAGTTGTGTCGGTACCGCTGATGTTGAGGGCATGCTGTATGAAATCCGTAGCCTTGGGCCATGTAATCGTCTTGATTACCGGCATCGCCGGAATCCTACAGCAAGTGCCAACTGACTCAACAGATGAAAGTTAACGCGGTGGTGGACGCTTCAATGCCGGAAACCATGCAGCTGAATACGTGCGCCCATCATGCTGCGAATGCTGGCGCCAGCATAAACCGCCTATTGTCACCACGATAAGTGACAACTGCTATTATTGAGGCTGAACAACTCAACCTGAAAAGCCTGACATGAAAATAAGTATCGAATACTGCATGCAGTGAAACTACTCGCCAAAGGCTCTCCGTGCGAGAGACGTTATCGCGAGCAAAGTGGGCGACGATGCCGAGATTGAACTGATAGAAGGTTCAGGCGGTGTATTTGAAGTCGTTGTTGATGGTGAACTCAAGTTCTCCAAAAAGGCCCTCAAGCGATTCCCTGAAGACGAGGAGCTCATCGCGCTGTTCTCCTAGCCGCGACTCCGGTCAATCATCGAAACAGGTTCGCACAATGAAAGACCGGGCGGCTTGCCTGGTCTCCAGACATGCTGTGGCGAAGCGTCTGTGCTGTTAAATTGAGACGGCACAGACGACGAGTTGATTCATGAGCAAGCGCCCAAACATTCTGTTGATCACATCGGATCAGCATCGAGCGGACTGTTACGGTTTTGAAGGTCGGCGAGTAAAGACACCCCACCTTGATCGCATGGCCGCGAACGGCACCCGCTTCAGTGCCGCCATTACACCCAACCTTGTTTGTCAGCCGGCGCGTGCGTCGATCCTCACGGGGCTTCTGCCGCTAACGCACGGGTCTTACGACAATCGCGTTGATCTTGATCCTGCCATTGGCGAGCAGGGCTGGGCCGGCACCCTGTCACGTTCGGGTTACCGCAGTGCGTTTATCGGCAAAGGTCACTTCGGGGTAGATTCCAGCGCGACGCCCTGGGGGGCGCCGGAGTCCCGAGCGCAGTCAGCTGATTTTCCGCCAGACTGGAACGGCCCGTTTATGGGATTCGATGAAGTGGAGCTGATGATTCTGGGTCACTGGCACGCGCTGCTTCCGTGCGAACGGCCGCCCCACGGTCAGCACTTTGAACGCTGGTTCTGGGCTCACGGCGAAGAGGGCGAAGCCTGGCGCCTGTGGGCCGAAGCTAACGAGCCTCAAATGAGCGCAGCGCAGACCTGGCATTCAAAGCTGCCGGCTGCCTGGCATTCAACAACCTGGGTTACCGATCGAACGATTTCGTATCTCAACAACGCAAAAGATGCGGATCAGCCGTTTTGCCTCTGGGCCTCCTATCCTGACCCACATCACTCGTTCGATGCGCCCTCACCCTGGAGTTATCTGCATCACCCTGACGAGGTGGACATTTCACGCACGCATCAACGGGACCTTGAAAACCGGCCGTGGTGGCATCGCGCCGCGCTTGAGAATGAGCCGACTGAAAAGGACCCACGAGTAAAAACCCTGCGCGAAGAATACTCACGCATCCCGCCTCAGACAGACCGCCAGCTCGCCGAAATGACGGCGAACTACTACGGCGAGATAGCGTTCATCGATGACGGTGTCGGGCGCATCATGTCGACGCTGCAACAAAGCGGTCTTGACGAACATACCATCGTTATTTTCACCAGTGATCATGGTGACTACATGGGCGACCATGGCCTTTATTTAAAGGCGCCCATGATCTACGAAGGCTGTCTGCGCGTCGGCCTTCTCGCCCAGGGGCCGGCGATACCCGCGGGCAAGGTTGTCGATGAGCCCGTATCGACGATTGACCTGGCGTCGACTTTCTACGACTGGGCCGACGTGTCGGGCGGAGCCGCCGAACACAGCCAGTCACTTCGTGGTCTGATCGAGGGTGACAACGAAACCCGGGATCTCGCGCGTAGCGAGTGGTACGTACGCTCGGCGCGTTGCGGTGTTCCGCTTGCGTTGAACACAGTGCGAACCGCCAACGCCAAGCTAACGGTCGAAAAGGTGTCGGGCGATGGAGAGATGTACGACCTCAAGAACGATCCCGACGAGATGACCAACCTGTACGGTGACCCCGGATATGCGGCAATGCGTCAGGAGCTTGAGGACATGATTGCCGAACGACCGGCGAATTTTCACAGCGAACTGCCCGAACAGCCTGATTGATCTGACTGTCGCCGTGCCCTTTATGGGTCACATAAACGATTCTCATGGCGTGCCAATGGGTTAGCGCGACCCAATGCGTTCAAGTTCGCATAGACTTGGTGTCATGTTTTTCGATCCGAAACTCTGGCAGTTAACCGAAGGCGTAAGGCACCGAATTGCGGCTGCCGTTGCGGTGGGTGTGCTTGCCTCGTTTGTCGGTGTCGCCCGCCTCGCGTTGCTTGGCTGGACCGTCGCCATGATTTTCAAAGGCGCAACGTTTTCGCAATTGCTGTGGCCCGTGATCCTGGTCGCTGTCGCAATGATTGTTCGCGGCGCACTCGAACACTGGCGCAACGTCATTGCACATACGACCGCGGCGCGTGTACAGGAGCATGTACGCATGCGGCTGTACCAACAGTTATCCGAGCTCGGGCCGGCATACTTTGGCCTTGAACGTACCGGCGATGTGCTCATCTCTCTCGTCGATGGCGTTGAACAGCTCGAGACGTGGTTTGGTCAGTATCTTCCGCAGCTGTTTGTAGCGGCGATCACACCTTTTGTGGTCTTTATCTTTGCCGCGTTCCTTGATCTTCCCCTTGCGGCGACGATGCTGGTGTTCGCCGCCATCACGCTGCTGGCGCCGTCGATTTTCCATAAGTGGGATTCCGCAAACAGCATGCGGCGATCGAAAGCGTATCGAGCATTCGCCGCCGAGTTTCTCGATTCAATCCAGGGCCTCGCGACGCTCAAGGCGTTTGGCCAGGGACGCGAGCGAGGCAAACTTCTCGCGCAAAAAGCCAAACATGTTTTTGAGAGCACAATGTGGGTGCTCGCGACCAACTCGCTGACTCGAGGCATCACGGATACCGGGCTTGCGGTTGGTACTGCCGCGATACTCGCGCTCGGCGCGTGGCGCGTTACCAACGGACAGATGTCGCTCGACATTCTGTTGATCTTTCTGATGGTCGGCATAGAGGCGTTCAGACCTCAGCGCGATCTTCGTTCTCTGCTGCATCAGGGCATGATGGGTCAGGCGGCCGCAGTCGGCGTGATCTCGGTGCTTGAGGCAAAACCCGCGGTCGCCGCGGCCACCGATGCCGAGCCTCTGCCAGACGACGCGATCCCGACCGTGCAGTTTGAAGATGTCCACTTTGCGTACCCGGGCGCCAAAAGCAGCGTCCACAACGGCCTCAATATCGACATCCAGGCCGGCGAGCGCGTCGGCTTTGTTGGCACCAGCGGCGCGGGCAAGTCGAGTATCGTCAAACAGCTGCTGCGCTTTTATGACCCTGACAGCGGATCCATCAAAGTCGCCGGACGCGATCTTAAGCGCCTGCGACCTGACGACCTTTACAGTCTGATCGCCGTGGTCAATCAGGACACCTACCTCTTTCACGGCACCGTCGAGGACAATCTTCGGGTTGGAAAACCGGACGCCACGGTAGAGGAACTGCACGAGGCGGCGAGGGCCGCGAACGCACACGAATTCATTTCGCGACTGCCTGAAGGTTATGACACCGTCGTCGGCGAACGCGGCATCAGACTGTCTGGCGGCCAGCGCCAGCGTGTCGCGATTGCCCGTGCGCTGCTTCGCGATGCGCCAATTCTGATACTCGACGAAGCTCTGTCGGCGGTTGACGCACAGAACGAAGCCGTGATTCAGGACGCACTGGATCGACTGATGGTCGGCCGCACGACGCTGATATTCGCGCATCGCCTGTCGAGCATCATCGGCGCCGACAGAATCCTCGTCCTCAACGAGGGCCGAGTCGTCGACAGCGGCAGTCATCAGGAGCTGATAAACAAACCCGGAACCTACGCCAATCTCATGGGCTCCCAGGCCCGGGAACAGAGTCAGGCGCAGAACGATGTCACGCCTGAACTCACGCCGCAGTCGGCGGCCGAAGATTCGTCGTTAATGCTGGGTGATCAATCGGCCCAGATGGAACCCACTGATGCGATATTGCGCGCCGAAGGCATGACCTGGATGGGTGCGTTTCGGGAACTGCTCGTCCACGTAAAGTCTCACCGCATCAAACTTGGCGCTGTGTTTGTGTTTGGCGTTACCCGGGTCATTGCACTGATTGCGATCGGCATTCTCGGCGGTCTGGCGGTCGCGTCGCTCAAACGCGGTGACCCCTATGGGCACTATCTGATCTGGCTGGCCGTCGTCGCGCCTGTTGCCGGCATCGTGCACTGGCTTGAATCCTGGCTCGCGCATGACATGGCGTTTCGCATGCTTTCCGACATGCGTGTCGATCTGTACAACAAACTTGAACGCCTGAGTCCCGCATACCTGGTCCGTCGCCGCACGGGAGACCTGGTTGGCATGGCGACCAACGATGTTGAGCTTGTCGAGTACTTCTTCGCTCACACCGTGGCGCCAGCGTTTGTCGCGGTACTGGTCCCGGCCTGTGTGGTTGCGACACTCAGCTGGTTTGGATGGCAGATGGCGCTCGCGCTGCTGCCCTTTCTCGCCATCGTCGCCCTGAGCCCGTTTTTCGCCAGACACCGTCTCGATCGGCTTGGCTCGAAAGCGCGTGAAGCACTGGGCGACCTCAACGCGCACGTTGTTGACTCTCTTCAGGGTCTTGGCGAAACCATCGCGTTTCGCAATGTCGAAGCGCGCGGCGAAGAACTGCGCGAGCGAATGACAACTCACGAACGGTTGCGCCTGCCCTTTTTCAACGACCTCAGTTTCCAGACTTCCCTGCTCGAGATCGCAACCGGTCTCGGCGGTCTCGCGGTGGTGTGGACCGGTGCCCACCTGGTCGGAACGGGCCAGCTGGAGGCCGCCCTCCTTCCGGTGCTGACCATCCTCGCCATGGCCGCGTTTTTGCCAATCTCGGAAATTGCGCACATCGGCCGGCAGCTGGCGGACACCCTTGGCTCCACTCGAAGACTTTACGCGGTGCACAACGAACAGGTGCCCGTCACGGACGGGCCCATACGGTCAGCGCCAAAGGCCGATGGCGGCGTCGCGGTGTCCTTTGAAAGTGCGTCGTTTTCGTATTTTGACAACGATCGTCTCGCTCTGGACGACGTCAGCTTTGACATCGAACCCGGCACAACGGTTGCTCTCGTCGGATCATCCGGTGCCGGCAAGACGACGGTGGCACACCTGATGATGCGCTTCTGGGATCCGCAGTCCGGCAGCGTCGTGATGGGGGGTCATGACCTGAAGGAATTCGATCTCGACATCCTGCGACAGCAGATCGCGCTGGTCAGTCAGGACACGTATCTCTTCAACGAGACGCTTCGCAGCAATATTCTGCTCGCGCGACCCGACGCAAATGATGAAGAGCTTATGGCGGCCGTAGACAACGCCGCGCTGACAGACTTTGTGGCCGCGCTGCCGGAGGGGCTGGACACCAGGGTTGGCGAACGCGGCGTACGACTGTCGGGAGGCCAGCGCCAGCGGGTTGCCATCGCCCGGGCTTTTCTCAAAGACGCGCCGCTGCTGATCCTCGACGAAGCAACGTCACACCTCGATGCCGTCAACGAGCAGGCTGTGCGAACCGCACTTCATACGCTCATGCGCGATCGCACTACGGTCGTCATCGCGCACAGGCTTTCGACCATCCGTGATGCTGACAAGATCGTCGTGCTGGATCAGGGCCGCGTTGCTGAATCAGGTGACCACGAGACCCTGGTTGCACACGCCGGTATCTACGCGCGGCTTGTCAGGCACCAGATGACCAGCCGCGACGAATACGCGGCGGGCTGACGCGTTAAGTTTCACGCTCACGGGTGTCGCCAATCCGTGGTGTAAAAAGAGCCGGTCCGCCGGGATTGCACGTGGGCTAGACTTTCGTCAGGACCACCGCAGCAGGTCACCCGTGATGCCCTTGCAGATCAAGTCGCTTCATCCCTCGTTTATGGGCGAGGTTTCCGATATCAGTCTCAAAGATGTCTTTGACGAATCATTGCTCGCCGAAATTCGCGCAGGCATGGACAAGTATGGCGTACTGGTATTCAAGGATCAGCAGTTCGACGATGACGAACATCTCGCTTTCGCGAGGCGTCTGGACGGTGAACTCCATGCCAAGACGGGATCACGGACCATCGCGAAGAATCGCTTTGGCAATGAAGCCCTGACCGATATTTCCAACGTCGACCCGACCGACGAAAACGACGTGCTCAAAACCAATGACCGCCGGCGACTTTATTCACTGGCCAACCGGTTGTGGCACACCGACGCGTCATTTGAATATCCGGCGGGGCGTTACTCAATGCTTTACGCGTACGTTATTCCACCGGTATCGGCGGATACGCAGTTCGCCGACATGCGCACCGCCTACGATCGACTCGATGCGCAGATGAAAGAGCGTATCGACGGGCTCATGGTGCATCACTCCATCGCCTATTCCCGCCAAACTCTGGGTTTTGAATTTTCCCCTGAGGAAGCGGCGAAAATTCAGGGAGCGGTACATCCCATGGTGCGCGAGTTTCCGAACGTCGGCCGCAAGGGGCTCTATCTGGCATCCCACGCCGCCAGCATTGAGGGAATGGCCCTGCCCGAAGCTCGTCTGTTGATAAAGCAGCTGATCGAACACGCAACCCGGGACGAGTTTGTCTACAACCATGCCTGGACGACCCGGGACCTCGTGATCTGGGACAATCGCGCAACCATGCATCGCGCAACGCCTTTTGACGATCAGAACCATCTGCGAGAACTGCGCCGGGTTACCACACTGGAAATCCCGCCGCTTGAACAAAGTCGCGCTTTTGACGGCGTTCAGGGCGTACACTGACAGCTCATCTCTTGCATCATTCTCAGGAGGAATCATGGCGATGCTTAACGAGGGCGACGCCGCACCTGATTTTTCAATTCCCAATCAGGACGGCACCCCGATAGCCTTGAGTCAGTACAAAGGCAAAAACGTTATTTTGTGGTGGTACCCAAAAGCCGACACACGCGGCTGAACCATCGAAGGCAACGGGTTCCGTGATCGAATCCAGGACTTCGAGTCAAAAAATGCGGTGATCATCGGCGTAAGCTGTGACACACCGGCAGAAAATCTGGCGTTTAAGGAAAAGTTCGACTTCCCCTATGACCTGCTGTGCGATGAAAGTCGAGAAGTCAGTATGGCGTGGGGCGCAGCCGACGCACCGGACGCCAAGCCGAAACGCATCAGCTACCTGATCGACGAAAACGGCAACATCAAAA
>CALHMG010000252.1 GCA_938034705.1 uncultured Gammaproteobacteria bacterium | reverse complement strand
AAAAAGCAAATCACTCCAATGATCGGAAAAGAACGAAAAACTCTCTCGATCAAACTTTGGCGGGAATACATGATTGTCATGCTTGTTCCTTCATCCGCCAAAATTCGTCTGTTTAGTCTGACTTCTTGTGAGCGTTTCCGTTGGATGCATGACCATTGGATATGCCGTTTGAGGTGCCATTGGACACAGATTTTGCCGGAGCTCCTGAAAATATGAATTTTGATTTCAAACTTTGACAAAAACAGCCAGAACAACGAGACAGCGAATAAAGCGCGCCATCATTTAAGAGCTCCCGGCCTTGGCAACGTGGTCAATCAGTATGCGCGCATAGCGGCGATAGTCGTTCATCAGGTCGCGATAGCCCTCGTCACCCAGCGCTTCGAGTATCTGAACGCTGAGCTGCCCGGTTGCGTATCGACGCAACGAACGCCCCTTGCTGGCCTGGGTAGCAATCATTTTCGCGAGATCAATATTTCGACCGCGCCGGTTCATGATTTCCTGTACAGACTGGACGAAAAAACTGGCCCCGGGCGTATAGGCTTGCCGGTCACCTGGGGTCAACGTGCCATCGCGACTCACTGAAGCCAGCTGCAGCAGGTTGGCGGTTAAAGCAAAAATAGCAATGCGATCAGTGCCGAGGCTCGCGGCATCGGACACAAACTCGTGCACCTGTCGCGCGTTCTGTACCGGCAGCCCAGGGAGTCTCGGACCGAGTGAGGCGAGTTCGACCGTGGAGTCAACCCCGTAGCCGTAACGCTGGACAAGCGTCGCGTGGGCTACCTCATTAGCAGCGACTACCTGCATGACGGCACCGAAATCAACCCGGCCAGAATAACGTGTGGTTGTTGCAAGATGCTCTCGAATCCAGTCGTGGAGTTGATGAGCCCGGGCCCGATTCACGACCGGCGTGACGCCATAACTCGTGCCAAATACAAAGTCCGCAGAATCAACAATCCACGGCGCGACGTACTCACCATCGGCATCAAACAAAGCGTCGAGTGAATCTACTGCGAGCGTCAGTCCGTAACGATCAGGTTCAAGCGCAACCAGAAAGTCAGATCCACGATCGAAAAAGTAATAATTGAGAAGATAGTTGCGACTGAGAAAGTAGTCGAACAGCGTTCCAAGGTTTCCGGATCTCTCGCGCCATTGATTTACGATCCACGCAGCTTCACCGGGGGCGTCGTCAACGCTGTCGGCAACCGCATCGAACACGCTCCGGACTCGCTCCACCGTGGGCTTTTGTTGCGACTGTTCCACCGCGGTTCGAGCAACGGCGTTAACCTCCTGGACCCACTCAGCAAACTGGTCTCGCTCGAGTCGAGCTGGTGCCTCACCGATCGGCGCAGTCGCGCAGCCGCCCCCAATGAGCGCGCAGCAAAGCAGGGCGGTTAACAGGTTCAAGCGGCACATGCGGACGGCAGTATTCATGGGCAGGGAATCGGAACCATCAGCCCTGGGACTGGATCTGCTCGCGTTTTTTATTCAAGCCGGCGTTAAACCTGTCCCGGGCGATTACAAAGCGCTCGTGGGTGCCGGTAGAGATCTGATCGATGCCGTCATGCGCGACAACGTTAAATGCGACGCGTTTGCCATCGACCTCCACAACTTCACATTTCACGGTCACCGTTTGCCCCGGGACCGTCGCGGCCTCGTGGGAGAAACTGACGTGCGTGCCCACCGTCTGCTCGTCGGGCCAGTCCAGATGAGGGATCATGCATTCCAGACAGCACCACTCGAGCAGCCCAACCATGAACCCGGTCGCCAGGACGTCCGGCATTTCCTGAAAGCGTTCAGCCTCGGGGTAGAGCATTGGGACGGTTTTGTTGTCGTTGACCGTAAAAGTCAGCTCGTGGGTGATTCCAACTTTCAATGAGTCTTTCATCAGTGATTCTCTGTGAACGGGATAGTTATACGTGAACTGTTGCGCTAGTCCATGGCATCGATGAATCGCACAACACGCTTCATCGCTTCACGCAATCTGTCGCTTGAGCAGGCAAACGCGATCCGAAGGTGATCCTCGTTGCCGGGGCCGAACGTGTAGCCCGGGGCAACGCCGACTTTCTCTGTCTGGGCGAGCTTGAGAACAAAATCAAGACTGTCATTCATGCCGCGAATGCGCGGGAACGCGTAGAAGCCACCGTCAGGGTATACAAACTCCACACGTTCATGATTGCCGAGTGCATCAGCGACGATATCGCGATTGTCGCGGTACATCGTGCGCAGCTGTTCGACAACTTCTTCACCATTGTCGAGTGCGGCTATCAAACCATCCTGGGTAAAGCTTGGCGAGCCGGTGTTAAACGCCTGCCCGAAAACCGTCATCTGTTCGACCATGTAGGTGGGCGCAACCATCCAGCCAAGTCGCCAGCCGGTCATGGCCCAGGCCTTGGACATGCCGTTAACCACGACTACCGGATCGTCGTCATTAGCGAGTGTCATGAAAGAAGGTGCAACGTCTACCCCGAACACATGTCGGTGATAGACCTCATCGGACAGCAGCATGATATTGCGATCCCGGCAGATCTGCAGCAGCCGCTGCATCTGATCAAGCGGCATCACCCAGCCACTGGGGTTACACGGTGAGTTGACATAGATGAGACGCGTTGTGGGTCTTATGGCACGTTCCACGTCGTCGATATCAAGATGCCACTGCCCATTTTTGACCTGTTGGCGAACTTTGGATATGTCCGCCCCTGCGATCTGACAGCTGAGTTCAATATTCGGCCAGTTGGGCGTCACGAGAACGCAATGATCACCACGCCCGAGCGCGGTCTGCACTGCGATAGTAACGGCAAGCATCGATGACCCTGGCTGAGTAATCCGCTGCGGATTCAGGTCGATGTCGTAGATCCGGTCAAGGTAAGCCTTGATACTGCGGGTTGTATCGGGCCGGCCTCTGGAGTTCTGATAGTAGGTTTCTCCGCGATCCAGCGCCGCTTTGGCGGCGTCGCGTATAAACTCCGGCGTCGAGATATCGCCTTCACCAAACCACAACGGTATGACGTCCGGGTCCTGCATGTAGGGAAGGGCCACTTTGGTAATTCCCGAGGTTTCGATCGCATCGATCTCCGGGCGCATGATATTGGTCATCGTGTTGCGGGTGTCCCTGCTCTGAATGTGGGTTTGGAAGAATTAGCGGCTGGCACCGATTTCAATGCCGCCCGGCCGTCCGGGGCGGATTTGAGGTAAATGGCGAACCGATTGCCTGATTGTCCGTGCCCTGCGATGAGATGTAAACGGCGCGCGCTGCGCCAGCAGTGGACGAGCTGGCGTTACCCGCAGATTGACGTGTGCCCTAAGGTCAAACCAGACGACCGACGCACCCCATGCAGACGTATCCGCTACAATAACGCCATTCCAACCACCGACCTGCGCCTGCGATGCACGAACATACAAGTACGCTGCTTACCGACCTCTATGAACTGACGATGCTCAACGTGTACGTGGACTCGGGCATGCATGAAAATGCCGTGTTTGAACTGTTCGTTCGCAAACTCCGTCCGGGTCGAAATTTCCTGGTCGCAACGGGGCTTGAGCAGGCGCTGGACTACCTCGAAAACCTTCATGTTACGCCCGAGGAGGCAGACTGGCTCGCGAGCACAGGTCGATTCAGCGACACATGTATCGACTATCTTCGCGAACTTGAGTTCACTGGCGATGTACACGCCATGGATGAAGGGACAATATTTTTCCCGGATGAGCCCGTGCTGCGTATTACCGCCCCGATCGCCCAGGCGCAGCTGGTGGAAAGTCGACTCATCAATCTGATCAATTATCAGACCCTGGTGGCGTCCAAGGCGGCGCGATGTGTGATCGCGGCCGGCGGCGGTCGCCAGCTCGTTGATTTCGGCATGCGCAGGTCCCACGGGTCCGAGGCCGGCATTGCGTCGGCGCGTGCGTCATACATCGCCGGATTTGACGGCACAGCGACGGTCGTCGCGGGTAAGGATTTTGGTATACCCATTTTTGGAACAATGGCGCACTCGTTCATTCAGGCACACGAATCAGAGACGGTTGCTTTCTCGAGCTTTGCACGTCATCAACCCAACAACCTGATCTTTCTCATAGACACCTATGACATTGCGCGCGGCGCCGAGAGGGTAGTTGAGCTGGGTAACGAACTGGCGAAGCAGGGCAGCAAGATCACGGCCGTCCGCATCGATAGTGGCGACCTTGTTGAGATGTCCCACCTCGTGCGAAAGATCCTCAATGACGGCGGACATCCGCATATCAAGATACTGGTGAGCGGTGGACTCGATGAATATCGTCTGGCTGATTTGACGGCGGGCGCCGCACCCATTGACGGTTTTGGCATCGGTACAAGCATGAATGTCTCGGCCGATGTGCCGTACCTGGACTATGTCTACAAGCTCGAAGAATACGCAGGGGTAGCCAAGCGCAAACGCTCTGCGGGCAAGTCGACCTGGCCGGGTCGAAAACAGGTTTATCGTGAATACAATGACGACGGAACGATGCGTCACGACATCCTGACACTTGAGGACGACCAGCAACGCGGCACGGCGCTGATAAAGCCGGTGATGCAAAATGGCAAACGCCTGATGCCATCCCCGTCAATCGAGGCCGTGCGCAAGCACGTCAGCGAAGAGTACAAGCGTCTTCCCGCGAATCTCAGGCGGCTGGAACAGGTGCAGCCCTATGACGTGATGGTCGCAGAATCTCTGCGCCAGCTGACCGCGGAGGTCGATCGCCAGATTCGTTAACGGGATTTTTACCCGAGCATTTTGCGACGGCTTGCACAAAGTCCTCCAAACCGAGTAGCCACAGTTCACTACCTTCGTAAAACCGTGTTTCGCAAGCGTTATGAACACGTGAGTTGACACTTGGAAACTGCCCAAGCGACTAGATTCAAATCAGTAGTTCGCAAAGGCAGACCGATGTTAAAGCTGGCCCCCGATACAGATCACCCGGAGATGCAGTTGAAAGTTGACGACACCAGTCATCTCGACAGCGTGTGGTTTGTCGAAATTGAGGGGCTGCTCTACACCACTATCCATCATCCGGACGGTCAGACGCTGGACCCGTGGTACCGCATCAGCGGCGAAGAGATTTACCCGCACACCGGACACCCCAGCGGTCCCGGACTACTTCCGTGGTTCAAGCGAGTCGGGGACAGCCTGGTATCGCTGCCCGCGAATATCGAGTGCCAGCGCCAGCGACTGTTGTTCTATCGAATCGTCGCTTAATCGGGCGGCGGTACAGCTCACGCAAACGCATCTCGGTACTCAGCCAGTCTCTGCCGGTATCGTTCCCGGTCCAGCACGTCCTTGTTGACCACCGCCGAGGGTGAATCGCCTTTCATTACGGCAAGACAGGCTTGCACATCAGCGTCTCCCAGTCCGCGCATGCACTGATCGGTAAAACACAACGCATGAGGGGCAAGCAGCACGTTGGTCATGGAAAGTAGCGGATTGTTCGGGTCCGGCGGCTCCTGTTCAAAGACGTCCAGCCCGGCTCCCGCAATTGCGCCCCGCTGCAGCGCATCAATCAGCGCCGCCTCGTCTACAACCGGGCCGCGCGATGTATTGATGAGATAGGCCGTCGATTTCATTAACCCCAGGCGCCGGGCGTTGACCAGACCACGCGTCTCGTCACTGAGCGGACAGTGAACGCTGAGGACGTCGGCTTCTCGAAAAACGGAATCAAGATCGGTCAGTTCAATATCGAGTTCCGCGACCTCACTTTGGGAAACAAACGGATCATGCGCAATGATCTTCATGCCAAAAGGTTGCATCAGCCGGGCCACCTCCGCACCAATATTGCCGACACCGACCAGACCCAGTGTGCGACCCACCAGGCCAATGCCGTTGTAGTCGGTCTTGGTCTGCCAGCCGTGCGGAATATCGCGCGCAATACGGTCTTTTTCGTGCACACGCATCGTCAGCGCGAGCAGCCAGGCGACAACAGTCGTTGCGACCGGCCGCCTGACACCGTCCGGCGCGATTGCAAGCACGGCATCATTGCGCGTACAGGCCGGCACATCGATCGTGTCATAGCCGACGCCGTATCTCGCGACCAGCGTCAGTTTGGAGTCCGGCCCAAAGGTACTGTCGTCAACACGTTCGAGCATCAGCACCACCGCATCAAGGTGATCTACCATTTCAGGCGTCAGCGTTTCGGAGCCTATGGGAGGCAATGTCTCGACGGCGACCCGATCGTCATTTTCCAGCGGCGAAAAATCCAGTTCGGCAATTACCACGCTTGCATCGTCGTTTCGAAGTGCCGCAGAAATACCAACTCGAAATTTATCCATGATCGATACCCTCGCACTTCGACCGAAGCTCGCTGGACGCCTGGGTCATCGCACTTTGCAGCAGCCAGCAGTCACCCGACACGGCTATGAAGTCGAATCCGTTAGCGTATTCCGCGGCGCCTTCCTCAACGTTGGCAACGACACGACCCAGCTTCTTGCCATGTCGCTTCGCTGCGGCCACCGTCCGCGCTACACCATCTATGAAATCAGGGTGATCGAACTGACCAGGTATTCCAAGAGAGCAGGACAGATCAAAATGGCCAAGCCAGAGTCCATCAACACCGTCAACGGCAGCGATCTCTTCGACATTGGCAATGCCGTCCGCGGTTTCGATCAGCGGGAAAATTGTCGTTCTGGAATTGGCATCCGAAAGCTTTTCCATCACGTCCCCCGGCTGATAGTGGTCGTGCGCGATAGACAGGGCGACACCTCGGGAACCCATGGGTTCGTACTTTGTCATGTCAACGATTGCTCGCGCTTCGTCAGCGCTGGCAACCATCGGCAGGATCAGTCCTTCGGCGCCAACGTCGAGTGCGCGAGCCATGGCGTAATAATCCTTGCCCGCAGGTCGAACAAAAGCAGGCAGCTGCGCGGCTTCAAAGTAACGCAGCAGGGTCTTTAACGTCGCGACGTCAAACCCGGAGTGCTCCATGTCCAGAAAGACATAATCACAGCCGCCATTTTTCAGGATGTAACCGATCCCGGGAGAATTGAATTCGCAAACGAAAGTTCCAACTTTGAGTCCTTCGATCGCACACAGATCGCGCAGTGTTCTGGCAGTCATGACAGGTCCAGTGGCAGTTATGTTCGGCATGTCATGTTATTCAGAATCTCAACCGACAACCAGAGTGAACGCCGTTTCCTCGGTCAGCGAAACGACGGTTGCTCAGCGGGGAGCCGTGGGGCTACCGTAGTGTCACATCAGATCGAAACGCATGGAGCAGGCAATTGAAAAGCTGGCAGGTTATCGAATGGGGCAAGTCGCTGGAGTTACGCGAATACCCGGACCCTGAACCCAAAGGCAAAGAGGTCGTGGTGAGAATCACCTCAAGCGGCATCTGCCATAGCGATTTGCACATCATCAGCGGCGGCTTCGACCTCGGCGACGGCAATCTCGCGAGACTCGAGGATCGCGGTGTCAACACTCCCTACACGCCAGGGCACGAAATTCTCGGCACCGTTGTCGCGGTCGGGCCCGATGCCGACGGCGTGGATGTTGGTGACTCGAGGATTGTTTTCCCCTGGATCGGATGCGGTGAATGTGGCGTGTGCCAGGAGGAAGACGACAACCTTTGCGTCAATCCGCGCTTTATAGGCGCCCGCGTCGACGGTGGTTACAGCGACCATGTTGTCGTTCCGGACGCGAAATATCTTATTCCCTACGACGGCGTTCCAGAGGAACTTGCCTGTACCTATGCCTGTTCGGGAATTACCGCATGGACCGCACTGAATCGGGCCGGGAACCTGCGTGAATCAGACTACCTGCTGTTGATCGGTCTTGGCGGCGTCGGCTACAACGGCCTTTATCTGGCGCCCCACGTTCAGAAGGCGAAAGTCATAGTCGCCGACATTGACGAAGGCAAGCGCGAGGCCGCGATGGCCGCCGGCGCCGTTGAAGCGTTTGATCCAACCGATAAAAATGCTCTCGACAACATCATGAAAGCAACCGGCGGCGGCGTTGCTGGCGCTATTGATTTTGTCGGGGCGCCTTCAACATTTCAGTTTGGCATGAGTACGCTTCGCAAGAACGGAACCCTCGTCATCGTGGGCCTGTTCGGCGGTGCGCAGAAAGTGTCAATCCCAATGTTTCCGTTCATGGCGATGTCGGTACGAGGGAGCTATGTCGGCAACCTGCGTGACATGAACGACATGATGAAAGTCATACAGGCAGGGGGCGTGCCCGCGATTCCGATCGAGACTCGTCCGTTGCATGACTGCAATCAGGCCCTGCACGAGCTTGAACACGGCAAAGTGACGGGCCGGATCATTCTCAAGCCCTGACACGGCGAACGCGACTGAACCGGGCAGCGGCGGCCGTACCCGCCGTCGTTTTGATTCAGCTCTTGAAGCGGACCTTGTCGATGCCGGCGCTGTCACACAACGCATCGAGCAGCGCTGAAAAATCCTTCGAGCCCCAGCCTCGAGATCGCGCCTGGGACAGGCTCTCTCTCGCCGCTGCGCCGATGGTCATCGGCACGTGGTTGGCGTTGGCGGCGTCGAGCACCAGAGACAGGTCCTTGTGAGCCAGATCGATCTGAAAACCCGGCTCGATATCACCGGTGAGCACCTTGGTAGCCAGATTCAGCTTCAGCTGACCGTTCGTGGCGGTAGTCCCGTGGATCACATCTAGCGTACGGTCAAGGTCGAGCCCGAATCGCTGTGTCAGCGCCAGCGCTTCTGCATTCATCTGGCATGACGTGATGGCCAGGTAGTTGTTAACGAGCTTGGTCCTGATGCCAGTACCGGCTTCACCGCAGTGCGTGATCGACGTCCCCATCGCATCCAGCATGGGCTTCACGTGCGCAAAGTCTTCTTTTGTGCCGCCGACCATGAAAAGGCTTTCACCAGCGTCCGCGTGGGAGGCGAGACGACCAATAGGCGAGTCGACAAAACGCATCCCGGCATCGTTGAGCACGGCTGCGATTTTATCGGTGCTCGCAGGATTGATCGTGCTCAGGTCAACGACCAGTGTGCCGGGCTGCCCGTTGGCCAGGATGCTGGTTCCCGGGCCGATCACCACTTCCTCCACCTCGGGGTGCGCCGGCAGAACGGTGAAGATCACACTCGCCTGACGCGCCACATCGGACACGCTTTCGGCCGCAACGGCACCGAGCGCCACCAGGTCTTTGACCGGATCAGGGTTAACGTCGTAAACGATCAGGTCAAACCCCTTACGTTGCATGTTGCTCGCCATTCCGCGGCCCATGCGGCCCAGTCCAATAAATCCAATACGGCTCATTCTGCGGTGCCTCTGCACTTTAGTTTCAATACAAGGATTGCGTTTGACGTAGGATACCGTCAAATCGATTCGCAACACTGCAGACGGCCAGCGAGGTGTAGAAAATTGAATTTGTCTGATCCAAATTCCGTATCACGGGTAGCCATTATCGGCTGCGGGACCATAGGCGCCTCCTGGGCAGCTCACTTTCTTGGCAGAGGCATGCAGGTGACCGCGTGGGATCCGCATCCTGATGGCGAGAGCCGCCTCAACGCCTTTGTCGACAAAGCCTGGGACGGTGTCGTGCGACTCGACCTTGACGGCCGGGCGAAACGGGAAAACCTGCAGTGGTGCAACACCGTTGAGGCCGCCATAGACGGTGTCGAATTCATTCAGGAGAGTGCGCCGGAACGACTTGAGGTGAAGCACGAGCTCTACAGTCGCTTTGACACCGCACTGGGGCCGGACACAGTGATGTCGACTTCCACCTCTGGACTGATTCTTTCAGAACTGCAGCAGGGCCATGCCGGCGCGGAACGCTACGTTCTGGGACATCCTTTCAATCCACCGCACCTTATCCCTCTGGTAGAGGTGCTGGGTGGAAAAGAGACCGCACCTGAAGTGGTCGACTGGACACTCGATTTTTACAACGCCCACGGTAAAAAGGCGATTCGCCTGAACCACGAAGTCCCCGGACACCTTGCCAACCGCATGCAGTCGGCAATCTGGCGTGAGGCCATCGATGCGGTTAACTCGGGACTTGCCAGCGTCGAGGATGTCGACGCTGCCATTGCCTATGGCCCCGGCCTGCGATGGGCGCTGATGGGACCACACCAGATCTTCGCACTGGCTGGAGGAGAGGGCGGTATGCGCAATTTCATGCATCATTTCGGGCCACCGAACGAACAGTGGTGGGAAACCCTCAACAGCGACGTCAAGCTGACAGAAGACGTTGTCGAGAAAATTGTCGCAGGCGTCGACGAAGAACAGGCCGGCCGTTCCGTCGGCGAAATTGCGGGAGAACGCGACATACTGCTACTCGACATACTCGAAACACTGGCCAGGACTCGTCAGAGCCTGCGCGACAAGTAAACGGATACCAGGAACCCATGAGCCTTATCCAGATCGTTGATGCGTGCCTTTATATTGGAATCGCACTTTTCCTTGTGGGGTTTGTCCTGCGAACAGTCGAGCGAAGACGCGCGCCCGTAGACCCCGAGAACCAGAACGACGGATCACTGAATCTTGATCGGGCACGCGGCGAAAAACACTCACCGGCGAACAGCAGGCGGGTAACAAATCTGCTTGTTGCAGGCGTCGTTTTTATCTGTCTGTCCGCCGCCCTGCAGGCGTTGTTCGGGGACGGGCCCCGGGCTCCTGAAGCGGCTCGGGAAATTGAAAAACTCAAAGAGCAGAACTGACTTGGATCTGCACAATCCGCGCGTCGACGTTGTGCTCTTTGACGTTGGTAATGTTCTCATCCAGCTGAACTACGATCGCATCTTTGAGCTCTGGGCACAGCCGGGCGCCCATGATCCGAAGGCTCTGCGTGCAAAGTTCAAGCTCACAGAATCTTTCTACGATTACGAACGCGGCACGTTGAGCACCGCCGCCTATACGCAGAGTCTGAACACGCTCATCGGCACCGATCTGAACGTCGATGAGTTCAGGCGCGGCTGGAATGCGATTTTTGATGGCGAAATTCCCGGGATGTCGCGACTGCTTGATGACATCGCGAACCACGCAAGGCTATTTGCGTTCAGCAACACTAACGTCGATCACGTGGCTCACTTTCCTGACTATGACGACATTCTCCACAGGTTTGAAACCGTCTATGTTTCCAATGACGTTGGCGAGCGAAAGCCTGACGTAGCGGCCTACCGGAAAGTCGTTAACGACATCGGTGTGGATCCGGGCAGAGTTCTGTTTCTTGATGACCTGCAGGATAATGTCCGCGGCGCGATTGATGCCGGATTGCACGCAGTTCAGTTCGTGGATGCCGTTCGTGCGCGCCTTGACGTATCGCGGTATCTTGCCATCCCGAGCGAATGACACGACCGTAACCAGGAGTCGCAAGCACATGAGAGAAATTTGTCGCGGTTTGCAGTTTCCCGAAGGCCCGATTGCGATGCCGGACGGCAGCGTGATTCTGGTCGAAATCAAACGACAGACCCTTACCCGTATATCAGCGGATGGAGATAACGAAGTCATCGCGCATCTGGGTGGTGGCCCCAACGGTGCGGCCATTGGCCCTGACGGAAGAGTTTACGTCTGTAACAACGGTGGATTCAGCTGGGGTATCGTGGATGGAGAAACACGACCTATCGGCACACCGGACGATTACGAGACGGGCAGCATTCAGGTTGTCGATCTGGCCACCGGTGAATTCGAGACGCTTTACACGCAGGTAGAGGGTCGCAACCTGCGTGGACCGAACGATATTGTGTTTGACCGTCACGGCGGCTTTTACTTTACCGATCTCGGCAAGCGTTATGACGACAGTCTTGATCGCGGCGGCGTCTACTACGCACACGCTGATGGGTCCTATGCGACAACGCTGGTGCATCCGTTTGAAACCGCTAACGGCATTGGTCTGTCGCCGGATGAAAGCACCCTTTACGTGGCGGAAACGCTTGGCGGTCGACTGCGTCAGTACACCATCAAATCTCCGGGCGTCATCTCGAAAAGCGACGATCCGTTTCACGTCGGTGCGATTTTGCGTTCGTTCGACGGTTATGCGCGCCTTGACTCACTCGCCGTAGACAGCGAAGGCAACGTCTGCGTGGCAACCCTCGGGCCAGGCTGTGTCACGGCGGTGACGCCCAGGGGAGAGGTCAGGGCGGTTGTTCCCGTGCCTGAGCGTGACGTAATGGTGACCAATGTCTGTTTCGGCGGCGCCGATATGAAAACAGCGTACGTCACCTCCAGTGGGCTGGGTCGTCTTTACGCAACCGAGTGGCACTGCGCGGGACTTAAACTCAACTTCAACCCCTACGCGTAGGCGCGGTTTAACGCCTACGCCTCGTGGCCGGAACACTAGCTATGAATTTTGAAAATCGCACGGTGATCGTAACGGGGGCCGCATCCGGCATGGGTGAAGCGTGCGCGCGGCTTTTCGACGCCGCCGGCGCTAACGTCGTGCTCGTGGATCGCGACGAGTCGGGGCTGGAACGTGTCGGAGCGTCGCTGACGCGATCAAGAGCTGTCCCGGGGGATGTAAGCGATTCTGCGCTGAGCGACGCTGCCGTAACCGCGGCGGTCGCGAGTTTTGGGCGAGTGGACGTGGTCGTCAACGCCGCCGGCATCATCCTGCGCGCCGGCGCGGTCGATACTGATGATGATGGCTGGCAACGCGTCATGGATGTCAACGTCAACGGGGTGTTTTTCATGTGTCGCGCGGCGGTGCGCCAGATGCTTCAACAGTCACCGGACCCCGAACGTGGCGTGATCGTCAATTTTGGCTCTGTCGCGGGCAAGGTCGTCTGGGGCAACCAGACGGCTTACTGCGCCTCAAAGGGTGCCGTCCACCAGATAACCCGGTCCATCGCGCTGGATCACGCTACCGACAAAATTCGCGTCAACGCGGTCTGTCCGGGCGAAATTGAAACGCCGATGCTCAAGGCCGGGCGAGATCGTGCACCGACCCAGCAGGATCTGGACGCGCTTGCTGAAACGGTACCCATGAAACGACTGGGGCAGGCCGACGAGGTAGCCCGGGTTGTGGCATTTCTTGCATCAGAGGCCGCGAGCTATATGACGGGGTCGCTGGTAGATGTAGATGCCGGTTACACGATACCGTAAGCGCCAATACCAACCGAAGGAAACCCCATGTTGCTGAACGGAAAAACCGCCCTCGTTACGGGCGCTGCTGGAGGTCTTGGTCAGGCAATCACCCGAGGGTTGATAGCCGCGGGCGCCAACGTAGCTATCGTTGATGTCGTCAGCGATTCGCTCTCGGCATTTTCGGAGGAACTCAGTACCGAAGGTCTTGGTGCGAGTCATGCTGCATTCGAATGCGACATCGCCGATGCCGCAGCCTGCGAACTCGCCATCATGGGGGCAACCAACACACTGGGTCCGGTAGATATCCTGGTCAACAACGCCGCGATGGGCATGCAGCATACGAGGCTCGACCATATGACAAATCTGGTCACAATTGACGAAATCGAACCCGACGTGTGGAAGCAGTTTATCGACGTCAATCTGTCAGGATCGTTCTACATGACCCGCGCCGCCGTCGCCGGCATGATTCAGCGCAAGCGCGGCAGCATTATCAACGTCACGACGAGTTTCTTCACCATGCTGCGCGGCAGCTTTCATCCGTACGGTCCCAGCAAGGCGGGAATGGAGGCGATGGCTGCGGGGCACGCGAAAGAGTTCGCGCCCCACAATGTTTCGGTGAACGTGGTCGTGCCTGGTGGCCCAGCGGACACCGACATGGTTCCGGAAGAGGCCGGCTTTAATCGCGCCGATCTGGTTCAGCCCGCCGCCATGGTGCCACCAATCGTTTGGCTCGGATCAGATCAGGCGGCTGGCACCACCGGTAACCGGTATATCGCGGCCGAGTGGAATTCAGAGATCGATCCCGTTGAAGCTGCGCGATCCTGCGAGGCCCCGATAGCGTGGCCCGATCTTGCCGGTGCGCCGGTGTGGCCGGGCGGCAAGCCGGATGAATAAGGCGCGTGTCGCGCATTCTTCAGTCACCGAACAGAACACAGCCAAACGCAACCAGGGAATCATGATCTTCGCACTGGCACTTATGGTGCTGGTGACGATGAATGCGTGTGCGAAACATCTGGTCCAGTATCTACCGCTGCCGCAAGTGGCGTGGTGGCGTTACGCGATCCAGATGCTGATGGTGCTTGCGTTCATCCCTTATCTCAGGCGCA
This sequence comes from uncultured Gammaproteobacteria bacterium, assembly GCA_938034705.1. Classification (GTDB taxonomy): domain Bacteria; phylum Pseudomonadota; class Gammaproteobacteria; order Arenicellales; family CALHMG01; genus CALHMG01. Next base: position 5,557 of record CALHMG010000252.1, on the reverse strand, counting down.
CCGGTTTCAGCATTCGCGAGCACTGGCAACTGCAGCTGATGCGCGGACTGTCTTTGCTCGGGATCGTGTGGTTCGTATACCACGGCCTGAAGAATTTTCCACTTGCGGACACCGCGATGATCATCGGAACGACACCGTTTCTTGTCGCATTGATGGCGTGGCTGATTCTTAAAGAAAAAGTCGCACTGCGAAACTGGGTTGTCATCATCATCGGCTTCAGCGGGACAGCGCTGGTGATGCGTCCGGGCACCGGCTTGTTCAATCCGGCATCGCTATTCGTTTTCGTCGCGGCGATCTGCTTTGCCATTCAGCAAATCAACAGCCGCCAGCTGGCACCACTGGCAAACCCGTGGCATACGGTTGTGTACACGATCATTGTCGGGTTTATTCCGCTCAGCCTGATGGTGCCATTTTCGTGGACCATGCCTGCTCCTCAGGTCTGGCCTGTTCTGATTCTCAACGGCGTGCTTTCGGGTGTCGCCGATGTTTTGCTGGTGCTAGCGTTTTTGCGGGCCGCGGCAAGTGATCTCGCACCGATCCAGTATCTGCAGGTGTTTTACGCTGTGGTTGTAGGCTATTTCTGGTTTGGAGACGTTCCCGATGCGATTGCCGTGATCGGTGCGGCCATCATCGTCATCAGCGGACTCATTCTGCTGTGTGGAGGCCGGCGGGCAGACTCGTAGACCCCGAACGCTTACAATGGCGGCCGGCCTGGAGCTTTATAACGCTCTACGGCTCACTCCTAACCACAAGCCTACTCACAGGGGTATTTCCATAATGAATCTGCATCTTGCTGGCGCAACCGTCATGATCACCGGTAGCTCAAAGGGTATCGGCCTCGCCTGTGCCGAGAGCTTTGCTTCAGAGGGATGCAATCTCCATCTGGTCGCGCGGAGCAAAGAGCTTCTGGCTGATGCCCAGAAACGTCTTTCCGAAGAACACGGTGTACTCGTCAAGACCCACGCTCTCGATCTGTCTAAAAGCGCGTCGATTGACAAGCTCATCAAAGCCGCCGGCGATATCGATATTCTGGTCAACAATGCGGGCGCTATCCCCGGTGGAACCATCTCCGACATCGATGAAAAAACCTGGCGCGAGGCGTGGGACCTTAAAGTCTTTGGCTATGTAAATATGACGCGGGCGTTTTTCGCGAGGATGTCCGAGCGTAAGCGTGGCGTCATCGTCAACGTCATCGGCATGGCGGGGGAGCGGGTAGATTTCGGATACATTGCCGGCACGGCCGGAAACGCATCCCTCATGGCGTTCACCAAGGGCATGGGCGGCGGCAGTGTCGACCACGGTGTACGGGTTCTCGCGGTTAATCCAGGCCTGACCGAAACAGACCGCGTAAAAACGCTTATGGAGTCCAAAGCCGAAAAAGAATTTGGTGATTCGTCTCGCTGGCGTGAGTTTTTTGAAAAAATCCCTTATGGACGACCGGCGGACCCGCGTGAAGTCGCGGACGTCGTTACTTTTCTTGCGTCCGACCGGGCTGCCTACGTCAGCGGGTGTGTTCTTCCTATCGACGGTGGCTGGGGTTCTCGCAACAGCTAGCGCAGACAACCCGGTCGTTTTTGGCCTAACGCCCTGATTCCGGGCGCAGACACACGGCGGGGACTATGTCCCTGCCAATATCGACAATTGTTTCTCAATCCTGACTAGCTTTAACGAACGCGACGTCCAGCAGGGCGTTAGCACCATCGTTAAGAGGTAGTCATGCTTAAACAGAAGATCGTCGGCGCAGCGGTGAGCCTGCTGCTGCTGGTTGCTGGCAATGCGTTTGCCGCCCAGACAGAAATACTGACCTACGCCGCACCCGGTGACACGACAACGGTCAGTATTAACCGCGATATTCTTCAACTTCCAGATGGCTCCCTTGCCACCGTGACGCTGCCGACCGGCGCGAAAGCCGTGGTCGAAGTCAAACGCATCCGCATTCGGCAAACGACAAGCTCGTTTCTGGGCAAAATCACAACGTCCGGACAGACAGGCTCCATCGCGCTGACTTTCGACGCGTCGAGCGTCTACGGACGCATTACGGCCGCGCCCGATGCATGGGAAGTGAAAGACAACGGCGACGGCACGGTAACGCTGATTGACGAGAGCACACGCCCGAGACTGACACCTGGTGGCAGTGACGTCGTGCCCACGGATCCCCGCGAGATCGAGCCTCCGACGCCACAGGTATTGGGCGAGTATGGTGGGCCATCAGGGGCGTCTTCTTCCGCAACGCCCGAGATCGATGTCCTGATGCTCTACAGTCAGGATTTTGAAGACGAATACCCGGAGCCGGCTACAAAACTTCAGGCGCTGCTGGACGTCGTAAATACCGCATTCCTCAATACCGGCATCGATGCCGAACTGGTTCTGGCCGGGGCTGAGAAAATCGCTCAACCGGTTGGTGAGACGACCTATGACGTGCTCAGCGCCATGAAGGACAACACCGGCCTGTATGCGGATCTGGATCTGATGCGGGCAGAGTACAGCGCAGACCTCGTGACGATGGTGCGTGGACCGCATCCAGGGTCATCAATCGATCCGTACTGCGGCTGGGGCTCTATTCCTTATTACAACACCGCCGGTGAGCTGACCAGCAGCAGCGCGGTCTTCTCGGCGATGTGGAATGGCGGAAGCTGTGGTGACAGCACGTTTGCCCATGAGATTGGCCACAACTTCGGTGGCGGACACGATCACAACACAACGTGCACGGGACTTGATGCCTGGTCTTGCGGCTATGTGGTGTCATCGTCATTCAAAACCTACATGGCCTACGGGTTTGAATCCGGTGCCGGCGTCTTTTCCGACCCGTCAATCACCACATGTGGACCGGGTGGCGCCTTCGATTGTGGCGTGGACCATCTGGACCCCGTGGAGCCGGCCGATAACGCGCGGACGTTCAGAAACACAAGCAGCGTAATCGCGAACTACGCTCCGGGCACGGTCACCATCTGGCATCCGTACGAAGACGCAGTCGTCAGTCGCGGCGTTGAGCACAAAATGTTCTTCAGTCGTGAAATGCACGTCGGCGAGGAGCTGGACATCGACCTGATGAAGGACGGCGCTGTCGTCACCAGCCTTGGAACACACACAAACACCAGCACCGCTTACGGCGGCACGGTCTGCACTTCATCCGCATGTGAATATCGCGACGGCTGGTACAGCGGCGACTACATAGGTGCACTGTGCACCGGCGAGGTCGACTGCGAAGCGATCTACGCCAAGCGAATTTTTTACACGATTCCACTGAGCGTTGATGAAGGCGACGGCTATTCGATTCGTGTGACCAATGCGGGCAATCCCACCGACTACGTCTGGTATTCAAAGGAGTTTACCGTTGCAGGGCCGGGCATTGTCGTATCGCCGGACACCGGGCTGTCAGTCAGCGAAGACGGCTCGACTCAGGTTGTTACCGTACGCCTCGCTTCACCGCCGATGGAAACGGTCTCATTTTCCGTAGCCAGTAGCGACACCTCGGAAATGACGGTGTCAGCCAGCTTGATGACATTTACCAGCAGCAACTGGGACACGACCCGCAACCTCACGCTGACCGGCGTTGATGATGGCGACGAAGATGGCGACCAGTCCGTTTCCGTCATTTTCGGCAACGCAACCGGCGGTGGAGGCCGCGTCTATATCAACCAGTCATTGCCGCCGCTTTCGGTGACGGTGCTTGATAACGACGCGTCGAGCAGCGTCGACTCTGACGATGATGGTGTCGTGGATTCGGCGGACGCGTTTCCTGATGATCCATTTGAATGGAACGACACTGACAACGATGGTGTTGGCGACAACGCCGATGCCTTTCCGAACGACGCCAGCGAATCTAATGATGCGGACAGTGACGGTGTCGGTGACAATGCGGACGCTTTCCCGGACGACGCCAGCGAATCTGCCGATACCGACAACGACGGTGTCGGGGATAACGCAGACCGGTTTCCGACCGATGCCAGCGAGTCGGTCGATACGGACAATGACGGCGTGGGCGACAACGCCGATGCTTTCCCGACAGACGCCAGCGAAACCGCGGACACCGATAACGATGGCGTTGGCGATAACGCAGACGCGTTTCCGACAGACGCCGGCGAAACCGCCGATACCGATAATGACGGTGTAGGCGACAACGCGGATGCGTTTCCAACAGACGCCAGTGAAACCGCGGACACGGACAACGATGGCGTCGGCAACAACGCTGATGCGTTTCCCAACGACGCGAGCGAAACAGCTGATGCCGACAACGACGGCACAGGAGACAATGCCGACGCTTTTCCGAGTGACGCTTCAGAATTTGCCGACAGCGATAACGACGGTGTAGGCGATAACGCCGACGCGTTCCCGAACGACGGCACCGAAACCGAAGATTCTGACAACGACGGTGTTGGCAACAACGCCGACGTATTCCCGAACAATCCAGCGGAATCAGCCGACACGGACAACGATGGTGTAGGCGATAACGCCGACGCATTTCCAACCAACGCGGCCGAGCACACCGACTCGGATAACGACGGGATCGGCGACAACGCTGACGCTTTCCCCCAGGACGCGAATGAGTCAGCCGACAGCGATAATGACGGAATACCCGACGGCATCGACCCTGACGTGACGGAAGTAATCTCTACACGCGACAGCGATTTCGGCGGCATTCCTGACTATTGGGAATACCAGTATGGCCTGGACCCGCTCAGCAATACCGATGACACGAGCGATGCCGATAACGACGGCATCAGCCTGATAGACGAATATCGCTGGGGCGGGGATCCAACCGTGGCCGACGCAGATTCCGACAACGATGGCATCCGGGACATAGTCGACAGCGACCCCGCAAGCAGCCTCGACAGTGGCATAGCCCAGTGGCTGACTCCTGACATCGCCAACAACGAGCTGGTCGGATATCGAACAACCACCGGCGGCGATCACTACTCGGTCGCCCGCTATGGCTTTTTCAGCAATTCAGGCAACGAAGACCTGCTGCTGTTCGCGCGCGGATGGGATGCCCAGACCAACACTGAAATTTCGGTCAGCATCAACGGCGTCAAAATTGGCTACCTGCGCCGAGGCGAGAACCGTTCCCAGGGCAAGAAGTCACGGTTTCTTATCCCGCGTAACCTGATGGTTGCCGGGCGCAACATCATTGATATTCGCCGCGACGTTCCGGGCAAGCGATGGGGTGTCAGCACGATCACCGTAAAATCCATCACCCAGTCGACGATTCCGTTGCGAATCGGTGAAAAGGAAAAAGGCCAGTACGGCCATAAATACGGAAACGGCACCCACAAAGCCTTTGCGCGTTTCAGCATCGTTCCGCCCAGAGCCAACATGACTCTGGTGATTCGTGGCTACGATATTGATACGGCGAACGAGGCGGCCGTCTATGTGAACGACGCGTTTCGTGGCTATCTACCGACATCCGCAAACAACGCACTGGGCGGCAAGGCAACGTTCGCGTTGACGCTCAACCCCAACGAGACCAACTTCATTGAGGTACGGCAGATGATGCGGCTGAATCAAAAGTGGGGCGTCACCTCCGTTGTGATCAAGTAAATTCCAGGTCACTCGGACA
>CALHMG010000251.1 GCA_938034705.1 uncultured Gammaproteobacteria bacterium | reverse complement strand
ACAGATCTTCCATGGCTGGGCACAAGTTCAGAAAACAGCTGATTTCAGCTATCTCAAACAAATCGATGATGGTCTTAATCGGATAGGAGGTGCAAAGATCGAATTGAGCCTGTTTAATGCTGTCGCGGCTGATGCCTATTTTCAGTGTCGCCATATTAATGCGATTGAATGGATAGAAAAGGCACATCGACAATGCATGAAGAGCGGCGAGCGCTTTTTCCTTGCCGAAATCCTGAGAATGAAGGCCAATATACTTTCTGAATTTAACCGTGCAGACGAAACGCAAACCGCCAAATTGAGACAGACCGCCCTGAAGATCGCACAAGACCAAAACGCTTCTCTGTTCATTGAGCGCATTGAACGCGATTTGCTGGCGGACCAACCCCAGAACAACCCTATCCCGGCTGCATTGCCCCAAAATTTACATTCACGTAACGGAAGACAAGATGATTGATCAAGACGACGAACATTTTTACAGAATCGTTATTAATGACGACGTCGAAACGCAATGGGAGTGTCCTGTTTGCAACCGAAAGATCCAACTTCTTCGGCGCTCGCAAAAGCGTCGCTACAAGGTATTGAACAAGGGTGACCAGCTTGCCACGCATCCATTCACTACAAACCTGGGCCGTGGTGACGCGTCTACCTTTATGTCCACGCCAACGGTTCACTAAAATTGATAAAGCCGCAATCTGTTTCCAGATTGCGGCCGACTTATCACGAAAGCACAGGCTTAGAACGGATCTTCAACCTTGAACACTGGTCCTTCAGCGAATCCGCAAACGTCAAAGCCGTTTACGTTGCCGTTGAGGAACGCTGTCAGCACAAGCTTGTAGACACCCGATGGGTTTCCCGAACCCGGGTTTCCTTCAACGAGCGTGCCCGGCGTGACTGTAGCCGTGAAGCTCCAGCTCGTGTCGGTTGGGTTGCCAACAGGCACCGAGCCTGCCGCGATTCGAAGCTCCGGGCCAGGTCCGATGGACTCGGCGAAGACTTCAATGTCCCATGTACCAGTTGCACTGTTGGCGAGCCAAAGCGCCGCGTTGTGGAGTTCCCATTCCATCGCAATTTCGATAGGCTGGTTTGGATTGAAAACTCGCGCTCCATTACCCGGCTTGGCCGGATCGATCAGTTCCACATAGGTGAACTCACCTTCAGGGCTTGTTACCGGCCCATCTGGAGAGAAGCCCGTGGCTTCGAGCATGTTAGTCATAGCTATTACTCCTTTGCTGGTTTCAATTAGATCGATAACTCGATCGTTTATGCCCCGAGACAACCTTTGGTTTTCCGAAGCAGTGAATCCAGTGTCCGGATTCGTCTCAACCTGCGCTGTTGCGATAGCTACAAGAGATGTTCTTTTTTTCTGTAACGAAAGCTACATAGAGAAACGCTCACTCCCGTCAACGCGCTTTCATTACCGCCTGTCAGGTTGGCCGAAGAATCTGAAAGTCGTCACGTAATGTTCTGGTGATTGGCTTTACACGCCTATAGTGTCTGGAGGGGACATGCAATCGAGTGACAAGGCTCGCCTGTTGCGGCGAGTAGAAATTTTTAAGTCTATTTCTGATTCAGAACTTTGCCGCATAGCAGATTTGTGTGACTGGCGGGTCTTTCGTAAAAACGAAACTATCATTCGCGAAGGCGAGTCAGATACTTCGACGCTTTTTCTGATCGAGGGCGAAGCGCGCACAACCGTCACAACGACCAAGGGTCGACGTGTGGATTTCGACCCGATGCGCCCGGGAACAATGTTCGGGGAACTCGGAGCTATCGATGGCGAACCCCGGTCCGCCAACATCGTGGCCAACTCTAAATGTCTGGTTGCTTCATTGTCGCGAAGCGACTTCCTGGAAGTTACGGGGCTCGTAAACACCGTCGGCTTGCATCTTGCCCAGCGGATGGTACGTCGCCAAAGAGATCTCACAAGCCGGATTATGGAATTTAACGAGCTGACGGTTGAAAGCCGTGTAGCTGCGGAGTTGCTTCGCCTCCTGCCAAAGGACGCTTCAGAGAGCGCTGTCACCATCTCCAACTGCCCGACGCAGGAAGAAATTGCAAGCCGCACCAGTACCGATCGAGTAAGCGTCGGAAAAGCGTTTGTCAGTTTCGCAAGCGCGAAAATCGTGGCTCGAGGACCAGAAAGAGCGACGCTGCATATTTTGAACGTACCGGCGCTCAGGCGCGCGTCAGAACCTCGCACGGACTGACCTGTTTACCCTGAGATTCGACTCCGCGGACCGAGGGCCTCGAGAAAGACAGACTCTGACAAAGTCCGATTTCAGATCACCGTAGGATTTTCGATCTGTGCCGTACATGCGCTCAAGCTGCCGCTTCAGCTGAACATAGCGTCGGCCCGCGTCCGAGTCTGCTGCGAGACAGTGCTTGAAATCCATATGACGTCGCCAGGCTAGTGAATCCTGGATCACCACACTCATATGATAGATCCGCTCGCCGCAACAGTTTCGTTTAATCAGAAATCGACGATCGGGAATTTCGGTTTCGAATTCACGATAGTAGACATAACCACAATCTCTCAACTCTGCGACCAGAGAAATCGCCTGCTCATTGTTCGCCACCCCGGCGAGCATGTCGACAATCGGTTTGGCGGACAAACCTGGTATCGAGGTACTCCCGATGTGCTCCAGGCGAAAAACGGTCGAACAGTGGCGGGTCAACCATCGCGCCTCTGTTCGAAACTGATGACGCCAACTGGGCCTGTAGGAATGTAAGACGACTGGCTCATCGTTGAGTGCGGAATATTTCATCGCGGTGCATCTGGTTTTTACCGTTGCTGCACTCTAGGCGCGCCGCAAAAAGAAATAAGTATTGATTGCTACACTGCGCGTCGATTGGTGAAATTCGCCCCCGAGGCGCGCTTGCATCTCGTATACTCGCGGCGTGAATACGCCGATAAAGATGCCCTCCTTCGGGCTCGCCGTTCGTATCGTTCTGCCGTTTGCGCTGGGCTACCTGCTCTCGTATCTGTTCAGAGCGGTAAACGCGATGATTGCGCCTGAGTTGATTAGTGATCTCGGGCTTGATGCTTCCGTGCTGGGGCTGCTTTCGGCGGTCTACTTTCTGACATTCGCGGCTTTTCAGCTACCGCTCGGCGTGCTGCTCGACCGCTATGGCCCACGGCGGACCGAATCAGTGTTGCTGATCATCGCTGCGGCCGGGGCATTCGTCTTTGCCATTGCCGAAAGTCGCGGCGGGCTGATCGTCGGCCGTGCGCTGATCGGACTCGGCGTCTCGGCCTGCCTGATGGCGTCGTTCAAAGCGTTCGCCATGTGGTTCCCCAAAGAACGCCTGCCAACCGTGATCGGCATCCAGATGACGGCTGGCGGAATCGGCATCCTCGCGGCAAGCAAACCCATCGAGACTGCGCTGGGTTTCACCGACTGGCGCGGCGTGTTCTTTATTCTGGCTGCGGTCACCGCATTCTCCGCTGCGTTTCTGTTTTTCGTGTCGCCGGAAAAAGAGAACACCGAGCGCCCACTCACCATCAAGCAAAGCATTGACGGTGTAAGGCAGATCTACAGTGATCGTGACTTCTGGCGCATCGCGCCCCTGTCTTTCACAAGTCAGGCAGCATTCATGGCGTTGCATACTCTGTGGGCAGGTCCGTGGTTGCGCGATATCGCGGGACTCGATCGGCCCGTCATCGGCAGTTATCTCGCGGCAATGGCCGTGACCTTGATCATCGCCTGGCCGCTAATCGGCTGGCTAGCAGATAAACTTGGCAGCCGTGGCCTGCCGACCGACGCCACGGGCGCCATTGGCATGGGCCTTTTCATCGTCGTTCAGATCTATCTGTTGTTCGAACCCGTGTCACTGGCGCTGTACGTGTGGATAGCGTTCAACCTGTTTGCCGCATTCTGCGTCCTGCCCTACGCGGCGCTGTCGCAGAAATTTCCGCCTGAACTTGCGGGCCGCGCCAACACCGCGCTCAATGTAATGGTGTTCGGTTCAGCATTCGTCTGCCAGTGGGGCGTCGGCATTATCATCGATCTGTGGCCGACAACCGCCAGCGGGGGCTTTCACCCTACGGGCTACAAGGCGGCGTTCGGTGTCCTCATCGTGCTGCAGGCTGTTGCCTTTGTGTGGTTCTGGGTGGCCCCAAGAAGCCGGGACTCAGCGTAGCGGCCCCGGACTTTCGCATCGAGCGCCTGGCGGCCTCCTGACGCGCTGCTAACGGAGAGGGCACCACTGTGGGGCACGCACGAGGCGGCTGAGCGGACACAACCTGTGTCTGCGGTCATCAAACGACCTGACCGTCTCCGAATGCTCCGAATATCGCACCAATTCGGGTAATCTCACGGGGTTACAAATATAACGATTCCGCGATCGGACGGTAGCGGCAGCCAATAGCCGTACCCTGTCCGTTTGTATTTTTAATGACTACCAAAAGAGGGTTTGGATCACATGACTAAACACGTCAAACGTCGTGACCTGATCAAAGGCGGTGCAGTCGCAACCGCCGCAGCTGGCGCATCAACTCTTGCTGCACCGGTTTTTGCTCAGGGCAAAATTGAGATCAACATGGTTTCCACATGGCCACGGGACTTCCCGGGTCTGGGTGTCGGCGCGCAGCGCCTGGCCAAGCGCATCGGTGAAATGTCCGATGGCCGTATTACGGTCAAGTACTTCGCAGCGGGCGAACGCGTTGGCGCTTTCGACTCGTTCGACGAAGTTGCCAGCGGCAAGGCTCAGGCCTACCACGCAGCCGACTACTACTGGAAAGGCAAGCACCCCGGCTGGGCGTTCTACACCACCGTTCCTTTTGGCATGACCAACCAGGAGCACCAGGCCTGGCTCAACCACATGGGTGGACAGGAACTCTGGGACGAACTCGCAGCTGAATTCGGCCTCAAGTGTCTGGCAGCTGGCGGTGTGTCAGTACAGATGGGTGGCTGGTTCAAGAAAGAAATGGAAAGCCCCGAAGACCTCAAGGGTCTGAAGATGCGTATTCCAGGTCTTGCTGGCGATGTCATGACCAAACTCGGCGCGTCTCCGGTTTCGCTGCCTGGCGGCCAGATTTACGAGAACCTGGTTTCCGGCGCTATCGAGGCGACTGAGTGGGTTGGCCCGTATAACGACTACTTCATGAAGTTCTACGAGGCGACCAAGTACTACTACTACCCTGGTTTCCACGAGCCAGGCGCAGCGCTTTCGATGGGTCTGAACAAGAAGTTCTGGGACGGCCTCACAGAAGCTGACCAGAGCCTGCTTCGCGCAGCAGCCAGCACCGAAATCGACGAAGGCATCAGTGAGTACTTCGCGAAAAACGGTGAATACCTGCAGAAGCTCGTTGACGAGCACGGCGTTGAGCTGCGTGAGTTCAACGACGAAATGTTCGACGCTTTCGGCGCGGCATCAGCTGAAGTATTCGCAGAAGTTCGCGAGCACTCGGATCTTGCCAAGCGTATTCACGACAGCTACGTCGCTGCACGTGAAACGACCGGTGGCTGGAGCAAGCTGGCTGACGCCGCTTACCTCGCACAGCGTAACCGCGTACTCGACGTATAAAAGCGTTCAGTAACTGACCCGGCTGACTCCAACAGAGTCAGCCGGGTTGTTTTGACATTCCAATTCACGGCCCAGATCACGGCAAGACACAAGAAACAACCCATGGCCGAATCGACGTACTCCCCCGAAACCGATCAATCCGCCCGTACGGGCCCCCATGGCATCTGGCTCTTCGCCTGGCGGTTGCTTGCCTGGGTTGTCGTCATCACGACAGGGACTTTCCTGCTTAACAACTACCTGACTTTCTGGCGCGACTGGCCCGGCGCTTTTGAAAACGGTGGTGCATTGTCTTTCGCCCAGCTGGCGATCTATATCGCGGGCTTTGGCATCGCAACGATCCTGACGCTCAAGCGAAGCGGCTCGACGCTGCGAGCGGACGCGGCCGTTATCTACAGAATCTCCGCTTACTTCATTCGAACCTGGTTCTGGATCGCGATTTTTGTCGGCGTCACAGACATGGTGATCTCATTCTTGCGGGTAGAACAGCTTCTGCCTGCGCTGGTTGGCGACGACATCGCGACCAAGCTCGGCCGCTCAGTCTGGCGCGGCCAGTTCGTACATCTGCCACTGATAGCACTCGCCATGGTTGTTGCTGCGTTCACGCGCACACTGGGCTTTCACTGGCTCGCCCTGCTTGTCGTACTGGCTGAGCTGCAAATCGTCATCGGTCGCTTTATCTTTTCCTACGAGCAGGCGCTCATGGGCGACATCGTGCGGTTCTGGTACGCCGGGCTGTTTCTGTTCGCGTCAGCGTACACGCTGATAGAGGAAGGGCACGTTCGCGTCGACGTCGCTTACGCCGGCTTCAAGCAAAAACGCAAAGGGATGGTCAATGCCATCGGCTCGGTCCTTCTTGGAATCAGTCTGTGCATTGTCATACTGATGATGGGCATGGAGAGTAAAGCCAGCGTGATTAATTCAGCGCTACTGAAGTTCGAAGTCTCACAGTCGGGCTTCGGCATGTACATCAAGTATCTGATGGCGGGCTTTCTGGGCGTATTCGCGATATCAATGATGCTGCAGTTCGCGGGCTACATGCTCGAAGGCGTAGCAGACTGGCGGGGCGATCCGGATAAACGACAACCGGAGGGTGCCCCTGGCCACTGACGTGGCGCAATCGGCTGACATATAACTATGGAACTCTTATTTCTCGCACTCCTCGTCATTCTGATGGCCGCCGCACTCGGCTCCGGCTTTCCGGTGGCCTTCGCCCTCCCCGGCTCGGCAATCATCACAATCGCGCTCGCCGCACTCAGCGGCTGGATGTTCGCCGGAAGTCCGGATGCATTTTTCGCCCAGGACGGCCCGAGTCAGTGGCTCAGCGCGGGGGTAACCAACCTGCGCGGCGTTTACTGGGAAGTTGAACGTGACACGCTGATCGCCATACCGCTGTTCGTCTTCATGGGCATCATGCTGCAGCGATCAAAGATCGCCGAAGACCTGCTGGTCGCCATGGCCCAGCTGTTTGGACCGGTGCCTGGCGGCCTGGGCATTTCCGTAATTTTTGTGGGCGCGCTGCTGGCAGCGACCACCGGTATTCTCGGCGCTACCGTCGTCGCCATGGGCCTCATCTCGTTGCCCGCGATGATGCGCAACAACTACTCCAATTCATTGTCATCGGGAACAATTGCCGCTTCCGGCACGCTGGGGCAGATCATCCCGCCCTCCATCGTGCTGATCATTCTTGCCGACCAGCTGGCGAGCGCGACGGATCAGGCCAGCACCGGCCGCAAAGCGCTGTATAAAGAAGCCACAGGCGACATTTCGATGCCGTCCGCATTCGACGTCAGCTCAACGAGTGCTGGCGAAATGTTCCTTGGCGCGCTGGTGCCGGGTTTGATTCTTGTGGGCCTGTACATGACGTTTGTGCTGGTTCTGGCGATCCTCAAGCCCAAGACGGCGCCAGCGGTGAAGTACGACGGCAAGATGGACGTGCGGTTTTTCGGCCGCGTGTCGATGATTCTGATCCCGCCGCTGACGCTGATCTTTGTCGTCCTTGGATCAATTATCGCGGGCATTGCCACCGTCAACCAGGCCGGTGCAATCGGCGCCGTTGGTGCAACCATCATGGCGGGCTACCGACTGTTTGAGGACAAGCCACGCACCTATGTGCCGCTGATAATCGCGCTGGTGGGCCTGGTAACGATCATGTTTGTTGCCCAGACCAACCCGGTCAACATCAAAAACATGAAGACGTCCGAGGACGTGATGTGGGCGACGGTCGCCGGTATCGCGGTCGCAGTTTTCCTCACCGGATTCCTCTGGAGCCTTTACCGCACCCTGATCACCGACAAAACGCTGCACGGCGTAATGATCGAGACCGCCAAAACGACCTCGCTCGTTTTCATCATCCTGCTTGGCGCAGCAATGCTGACCGCGGCCTTTCGCGCGTTTGGTGGAGAAGAACTGGTCAAGGAGTTCCTGACGAGTCTGCCCGGCGGCTTCTGGGTTCAGTTCGCCATCGTGATGCTGGTTATCTTCCTGCTCGGATTTTTTCTCGACTTTATTGAAATCGCCGTTGTCGTTGTACCCATCGTCGCCCCGATCCTGCTTATGGACCCCGGCGCCAACGTCACCGCGGTCTGGCTTGGCGTCATGATCGGCCTGAATATCCAGACGTCATTCCTGACGCCGCCGTTTGGATTCGCGCTGTTTTACCTGCGAGGTGTCGCGCCTGCTGCGGTTAAGACAATTCAGATGTACAAGGGTGTCATCCCGTTTATCTGCCTTCAGCTCATTGCGCTGGCGATCGTCGCCTCATCGCCCTGGCTTGTTAACTGGCTGCCCAGCCGAGTCTCGCTGCTGTCGGACAACTCACCGCCGCCGGTCAACCCACGCCTGCAATATTGCATCGACGAATACACCATCGGTGAATTCGCCGAAAACGGTGCGGACATCAGAGCCGGCATCGCCACCGCCAGCGGTCTCGATTTCAGCTACCTGCCGAAGAAGCTCCAGAAGTCCATCGACAAGAGCTTCAGCAATGCCGAAAAGGCACCTGATCTTCTCGATGACGTCGTGACCCGGACTCAGGCTACCGATGCCGCTTCGCCAGACTACAAACCACTTCACGTGGAGGTTCGCAGCATCCAGAAGCGAATACGAAAGTTGCGCGCGCACAAAGATGAGATCCTGAAGCGTCTGGATCGCAGCTCCCGTTCCGGCGAAATCGCCGAAAGCCGTGTCATCACGCTGAAAGCTGAAGTTGAAGAACTCGAAGCGCAAGCGGTGGAACTGGAAAAGAGCATCCCTGCGGAATGGGAAGACCGACGCGATGATTTCTCAAAGATCCTCAAGGCCGAACAGAAGTCACGGACCACGTTCAGAACCGCTGCCAACGATTCTTACAAGCCGGTACGAGAGCTCGTCGATACGATCAACGCCACTGCTGGATTCGAAGGCACTCGTTCAAAACTTGAAGGCCTGAAGGTCATCATCAGCAACGAGTCGCCGGAAAAAGCGGTAGAGGCTATTTCGGCGCTGCGCGCCGAGATGAACGAATTTGCCGGCGCCAGAACAGTGACGTCTGAACTGAGCAAAGTACGCAAAGCGCTCAAGTCCAAAAAGCCTGATGCCGACAAAGCCCAGAAGTCTCTCGACAAGGCTATCGCCGCGTTTGAAAGTGATCTGAAGTGGCGCAATCGCGCTCGCGCCGAACTGGCTGAGCCACTGAACGCTTACGAGGAGCAAATACGTGGCACCCTGGGACTGCGTTCGCTGCCAAAGCTGCCGGAACAGCAGGCCAAGTACGTCGCATCGTGCCAGGCCAATCACAGAAACCTGTCGCTGTATTTCTAGATACGGGCGACAGGATCACAAAAGCTTTTCGGGTCGGAACTGCGGATACAGAATGAACTGCCCGTCCCGCCACTGGCGGGGCGGTAATCAGTCGTAGGTGATGCTGAGCACTTCGTAGTTGCGATCGCCGCCGGGTGTCTTCACAACCACCTCGTCGCCATCGGTCTTCCCGATAAGCGCCCGGGCGATCGGTGAGCCCAGAGAGATCTGGCCGGCCTCAAGATTAGCCTCAAGGTCGCCCACGATCTGATACTGGACCTCGCTGTCCGACGACTCTTCGAACAGTGTCACAGTTGAGCCAAAGACGACCTTACCGCTCTTGGCGGCTTTGCCCGGGTCGATGATCTCGGCAATCGAAAGGTTCGACTCCAGCTCGTTGATCCGCCCTTCTATGAATCCCTGCTGCTCACGCGCGGCTTCATACTCGGCGTTCTCCGAGAGATCCCCGTGTGCACGTGCTTCAGCGATCGCCGCAATAACCTGAGGTCGATCAGTGCTCTTGAGCTTCTTCAGCTCTGCACGCAGTCGTTCCGCGCCTCCGGCGGTCAGTAGTACTCGTTCCATATCTCAATGTTAGTCAAACACTGGGTACAGTTGCCAGCACAATTCGTTATTTCGACGTCCGATGGCGTCAAACCGTCGGTTTTTCGGCGTCAGGGCGCTGAGTTCCCGTGCAACGTCTGCAGACGATTGACGGTGTCCACCGCTTTTTCACGATACGCCGTCTCGTGCGCGGCGCATGATGCTCGCGCCGCCGCGATCGTCGTGTAGTACGTCGTCGACTGAAGCAGCGCCGCGCGCCGAATGGTGAACGAGTCTTTCAGGGACTGAGCGCCTTCAGTGGTGTTGACGATCAGATCCATCTCGCCGTTCTTGATCATATCGACAATATGCGGTCGCCCTTCGGCCACCTTATTCACCACGGTTACGTCGACGCCCTTGGCATCCAGAACGCGAGCCGTGCCGCGTGTTGCGTAGACTTCGAAACCATTTTGCGAAAGATAGCGGCCTATCTCCACCACCTCTTCCTGGTCACCGTCCTTGACGCTGATGAAGGCGTTACCGCCTTCGGGAATGTGGTATTTGCCAGCGCTTGAGGCTTTAAAAAACGCCTCACCGAAAGTTGATCCGGTACCCATCACCTCGCCGGTGCTCTTCATTTCGGGGCCGAGGATACTGTCGACGCCGTTAAAGCGGGTAAACGGAAACACGGCTTCCTTGACGCTGTAGTAGTCGGGAATGACCTGCTCGGTGACGCCCTGATCCTTAAGCGACTGCCCCGCCATGCAGCGAGCGGCGATTTTCGCCAGCGGCCGTGCGGTTGCTTTTGATACGAACGGCACCGTTCTCGACGCACGTGGATTGACCTCAAGCACATAAACGTCATCGCCCTTGACGGCGAACTGCACATTCATAAGGCCGACTACGCCAATAGCAAGCGCCATGCGTTCTGTCTGGTCGCGCAGACGCTCCTGCATCGCGTCCGTCAACGAGTGAGGCGGCAGACTGCAGGCCGAATCGCCCGAGTGCACGCCGGCCTCTTCGATATGTTCCATGATCCCGCCGATGACAACCTGCTTGCCGTCGCATATCGCGTCAACGTCTACCTCAATAGCGTCGTTAAGAAATCGGTCAAGCAGAATCGGTGATTCGTTGGATACCTTGAAAGCTGCGTTGAGATAGCGCTCAAGATCTTCATTGCTGTGCACAATCTCCATCGCTCGCCCGCCCAGCACATAGCTTGGCCTCACAACCAGCGGATAGCCGATCTCGCCAGCGCACGACAGCGCTTCGGCGTTGCTGCTGGCGGTGCGGTTAGGTGGCTGCAGCAGATCCAGATCGTTCAGGAGCTTCTGAAAAAACTCCCGGTCCTCGGCCTGATGGATAGACTCCGGGCTGGTTCCGATCACAGGCGTACCGTTTGCCGCCAGATCCCGCGCCAGTCGAAGCGGCGTCTGCCCGCCGTACTGGACAATTACGCCCCACGGATTTTCCACGTGCGCAATTTCCAGAACGTCTTCCAGAGTCAGTGGCTCAAAGTACAAGCGGTCCGAAGTATCGTAGTCCGTCGACACCGTCTCGGGGTTACAGTTGACCATGATGGTCTCGTACCCGTCTTCGCCCAGCGCCATGGACGCATGGACACAGCAGTAGTCGAACTCAATACCCTGACCGATACGGTTAGGTCCGCCGCCGAGCACAACGACCTTCTTGTTGTCGGTCGGTTCACTTTCGCACTCTTCCTCATAGGTCGAGTACATGTAGGCGGTTGGTGTCGGGAATTCAGCGGCGCAGGAATCGACGCGCTTGTAAACGGGTCTGACACCAAGCTCATGGCGCATGACGCGAACCGCGTCTTCGCTCATGACCATGATGTCGGCAAGACGTGCGTCCGAAAAGCCTTTGCGCTTCCACTCGCGCATCAGCGCCTTGTCGATCTTCAACGGGTTGGTTGAAGCGATCTCGGACTCCGTTTTAATGATGTCTTCAATTTCTGCCAGAAACCACGGATCGATTTTGCAGATGTCGAAGATTTCCTCGAGCGTGAACCCGGTTCTGAAAGCATCGGCGAGATACCAAAGACGATCTGCCTTTGGAACACGCAGTCGATTGATCAGGTCACGCCGGGTTTGCTCCGGATCCGCCGATGGATCGATTCGAGAGTCAAAACCGTTTGCGCCAATCTCCAGACCGCGCATCGCCTTTTGCAGTGACTCCTGAATGGTCCGGCCGATAGCCATGCATTCGCCAACGGATTTCATCTGGGTCGTGAGCACCGCATCGGCTTCAGGAAACTTCTCGAAATCAAACCTGGGAAACTTGGTCACCACATAGTCGAGCGTTGGCTCAAAAGATGCCGGTGTCGCGCCACCCGTGATGTCGTTTGAGAGTTCATCAAGCGTAAACCCAAGCGCCAGTTTCGCTGCGACCTTCGCAATGGGAAAGCCCGTTGCCTTTGAGGCCAGGGCCGAAGAGCGTGAAACTCGCGGGTTCATTTCGATCACAATCATGCGACCGTCTTTCGGGTCGATAGCGAACTGAACGTTTGATCCACCGGTTTCAACACCGATTTCGCGCAGCACCGCGAGACTCGCATCCCGCATGATCTGCCACTCTTTGTCGGTCAGCGTCTGGGCCGGGGCTACCGTAATCGAGTCGCCGGTATGCACACCGACAGGATCAAGGTTCTCGATCGAACAGACGATGATGCAGTTGTCGGCCTTGTCACGGACAACCTCGGTTTCGTATTCCTTCCAGCCGAGGATGCTCTCTTCGATCAGCAGCTCGGTCGTGGGCGATGCGTCCAGTCCGCGACGGCAGATGTCGGCAAATTCTTCCTTGTTGTAGGCGATACCGCCACCCGTGCCACCCATGGTGAACGACGGACGAATAATGGCCGGGAATCCGATGTCCTTGAGCACTTCCTCGGCTTCGGGCAGTGAGTGCGCGATTTTGCCGCGAACAGTCTCAAGACCGATTGCGTCCATGGCCTGGCGAAACTGTTCACGATCCTCGGCCTTGTCGATCGCCTCTCTGGTCGCACCGATCATCTCGACGCCGTACTTTTCCAGCACACCGTGCCGTGCCAGATCCAGCGCACAGTTCAGGGCAGTCTGGCCACCCATGGTCGGCAGCAGCGCGTCCGGCTTTTCGGCGGCGATAATTCTTTCAACCACCTGCCACTCGATGGGCTCTATGTAGGTTGAATCTGCGAACTCAGGGTCCGTCATGATCGTCGCGGGGTTGGAGTTGATCAGAACAACGCGATAACCCTCTTCCTTGAGCGCCTTGCACGCCTGAACGCCGGAGTAATCAAACTCGCACGCCTGGCCGATCACGATCGGTCCTGCGCCAATAATCAAAACTGTCTTTATGTCTGTACGTTTTGGCATCAGGCACCACTCCGGTTCGGGCTGTGCTGGGTCATGAGGTCTGTGAATCGATCGAACAGATAGTCGACGTCGTGGGGGCCGGGGCTCGCTTCCGGATGACCCTGAAACGAAAATGCCGGCTTGTCCGTTCGGGCAATTCCCTGCACGGTGCCGTCGAACAGCGACTTGTGGGTAATGCGCAGATTGCCGCCAGTCGACGCTTCATCCACCGCAAAGCCATGGTTCTGACTCGTAATCAGCACCTGGGTGGTATCCATGTCCTGAACCGGGTGGTTGGCGCCATGGTGTCCGGTCTTCATCTTCATTGTTTTTGCACCACTCGCCAGTGCGAGCAGCTGGTGACCGAGGCAGATACCAAAAACGGGCATGTCGGTTTCCACGATTTCGCCAATTGCCTTGATCGCGTAATCGCACGGCTCCGGATCACCCGGGCCGTTGGAAAGAAAAACCC
>CALHMG010000250.1 GCA_938034705.1 uncultured Gammaproteobacteria bacterium | reverse complement strand
CACGTGTCCGGCTTCTTTTTTTAAGACTTCCGCAGCTTGTGGATCAGTGCGGCGCCCATCGGGTGCCGTCCGGTCGTTCACGTCCGTCCCTACTTGCTCCAGCACTCGGCCGGTGTTCTGACGCCGAGATGGGAGAGGGTGATCTCCTGACAGTCTTCGTCATCGTCGAACTGCTTGTTCAGCGCGGTCGCGGTGAGGGTATAGGTTGAGCCGTCGGAATCGATTTCGAGTTCATAGTACTTGTCGGTGGCGTCGCGATAGTTGACCTCTCCGGCGGCCTTGTCGTCACCAAAATCGGTCGCGTAGGACCCCATTTCCGAATAGTGCTTTTCCAGCAGGTTGGCCAGTTCAGTCAGCGCAACCTTGGCTTCGGTGCGATTGGATCGAACCACAAAGTCGCGGTACGACGGGATCGCGATGGCCGCCAGCAGCGCGATGATCGCAACTACGATCATCAGCTCTATCAGCGTGAAGCCCTTCGATTTTCTGATTGGTGCTGTGTACATCATGACTGATCTTCCATGATTAGTTTTGTTTTGGTTCAAGGTGCTCTTCCAACAGCGACCGGGGTGTCCCGGTCGCTGTCAGAAGCTGCGTTTTACTGCTGATACCAGAATGTCTTGGGCGGACGGGCAGCCGCGGAGCTATCCTGGGCCGTCGGGGCGCCGCCACTGTGAGGTACCAGAACCGTGCTGCCTTCCTCAAGTCGGATTACGACAGCCTGTCCAGATGGACCGTCGCCGATTTCCATGACTCGATCGTCAGTTTCCAGAGCGGTATTGTCATCACCCATCCAGGCTGCGTTCACCGGAGCACCGGTCAGAACGTCGACTGAGTAGAGATATGACGTACCAATCGAGACCGTGCAGTCCTCTTCGGTTATCACGCTCGTATCTGTTTCTTCCTTCGGCGGTACGAAGGTTGGAAAGTAGATCTTGCCATCGTAGATCGTCATCGGAGCAAAGCCTTTCTCGCCCGTGTCGATGGTGAGATCAAAGAACCAACCATGTGCGCCGCGCATGGTAGACAGATCACCTTGCTGAGTAGCGGTTGCGCTGTCTTCGGTGTTCGATGCGTTGACGATGACGTCAGAAACATCAAACAGAGCACTCGCGCCGCCTGCAGACTGGTCGTTGTAAGGCGTGCCTTGTGCACAACCCGCGCCGGCAGGGTTACAGAACGGATAGTTTGTTCCACCGCTGGCGATCGTGTCGTCAACGAGGTAGTCACGAAGCACGTAGGCTCGGTTTAGAACTTCTTCATCCAGCGGGTCCGCACGGTTTCCACTCAGGACAGCAACTACGTCGTAACGTCCGTCACCATCGCTGAAGTCTGAATCCTGTACCTGGGCCACGGCCGGAGCATAGTAGAAGCGACGCGAATGCAGTCGGTCTACCGAGCCGGATCCGTCGACGTCAGGTGCGTGTCCAAGAACCGCAAGTCGTCCAACAGTTGAGTCTGAAAGGTCAGCTTTCAGGTCAACTCGCCAAACCTGACCGCCCAGATCGACTGCATAGATGCGATCGATAAAGCCGTCATGGTTGCCGTCGATCAGCGTCAGATCCGCGGTGAAGCTGAACTTCATCTCGGGATCTTCGATGTCAGACGCGCCAACCGTGTCGCTGACAGGTCCGCTGGCCGCCCAGAGACGTTCGCCAGTTTCTGCGTCAACCATGAAGATGGCGTTGCCGTTGGCGTTGCCGCCGTGGTTCCATGCCGCACCATCTGCAGGTGATTCAAAGTTGTCTTTGCCGGTCGATTCGTGACCGCCGCCAAAGATCAGCACAACACGTGTGTCGATATTGCCGTTAGCATCTTTCACTGGCAGACGAACCGGGTGTGGAGTCGACCAGGTCTGACCCAGCAGCTCGAATCCCTCGGTTGCGTTACCGTCCGCGTCTTCGCCAGTAATTGTCCAAAGAAGCTTTGGCTCAATCACTCGCTGAGACGTGTTTGTGATCGTCGAATCCGGCGTCACATTGATTGCATAGATGCTTCGACCGCCGCGACGCATGCCCATGTAGACGTGAACGAAGTCACCTTCTGCCGGGTTGATGATGCCGTCGCCGTTGTCGTCGTATACACGAGTCACCGGTGACGCATCCATGCCGTAGTTGTGGTCAGATGTGTCGGCGTTTTCTTCGACAGTTTCCATTCGGCTCAGAACTTCATTTGGATAGAAAATCCATTCTTCTTCACCGGTTGTCTCGTCGATGAAGTGGATCGCACCGTCGTTGGTACCCCACATCACCTTGGACAGCGGAATCTCTTCAGTAGTGTCACCGTCATTGTTTTCGTCGTCAGTGTCGGCGTGTGCGCCGTAGCTGATTACTACCGGCTGACTGTGCAGTGAATCTGCAATCGGCCAGCGGTTTTCGCCAAGATTGACGCCGCCCAGGACAGACGCAGATATTGTCTGTGAGTCTGGCTTGGTGCGAGCACCCATCATGAACTTGACCATGCGATCAAGACAGTCTTCATCGACCACAGCGCCGGATCCACACAGGCCGTGCTGAGCAAGCTCGACACGAATGTCATCCCGGTCACCCGTCTGCATGTCGCGCACCGGATTCAACGCAATCAGAGGTGTGCCCTGAACGTTGGTCGCGGTGCCGGTGTTTGCGGCGGTATCAGGCAGACTGGTGTAGACCACGCGGTCCTGCCAGCCCTTGACGTTCGCGCCGGTGCCACCTTCGACAACCGCACGCGCTGAAGACAGGCCTGAGCCGTCCCAGACGTCCGCCAGGTCAGTTCGCAGCATGCCAAAGTTGTCGCTGCTGGTGTTCGTGATAACTGCCTCGTTGTCGTTCACGTCAATCAGCTGACCGAATTCACAGACGGTCGGATTGTCGAAGAATGGACAAACGCGGAATTTCTTGATGTTGCCGTCCCAGATCGCTTTCTTGTTGGACTCAAAAGTCGTCAAGAAGGCGGTAGGGCGATTGTACAAGCGGTTAAACGAGTTGACCGAGAGAGAAGGCGCCGTAAACGAACCTTCTTCACGAATCGCGTCAGCAAGAATTGTGCTGAACGCTTCAACCAGTTCCTGAGTACTTCCAGCCGTGTAGAACTCACCTTCGCCCTGGTTCGCAACTTCTTTCAGAAATTCAATAGCCGCCTTGTTCTGGGCGTTCGTATTGGCATTCGAATCCGTTGGATTGTCAGGATCGACAGGCAGGTTGAACGGCAGGTTAAAACCGATTGTGTGTGTCTTGATTCCGTTAACGCCAGCGACGTCGTCGTCGTGGTCGGTTTCGGCCAGCCACAGGGCAAGGTCCTTACCGCATGTCTCGCCGCCGTAAGCGTTGAGCTCACGAACGTCGGTTGTTGGGTTGATGACGTTACCGTCCGCATCGATCAACGGAATTTCGTTGTTACATTCAGCGAGCCCAAGAGTTTCAGGGATGCCGTCTGGGTTACCACCAGACCAGTGTGAGTGTGGGCTGTTGGGTACACCGTCTGTGAGCAGCACAATGTGGCTACCGGTACAGTTGGCAATATCCGGCTCAATGTAGGTTGCAGGACCGTCAATGTACTCCGTACGACACGAGTAGTGACCCGGGTTCGCGGCTGAACACTGACTTGGTTCATCGACACAGCCAGGGTAGTACGTTTCGGAACAGTTACCCCACGCGCCAACATCATGGCGAATGGTGCCACCTGTCCACGACTCGGGATGGCTGACTGAACGTGAGTGCGCTTCGTTAAGCGTCCACGTGCCAGGCTTCACTTCATTGGCCGAGAATGCTTTACCCGCGCCACGCGTTTTGCCGAACAGTACTTCCATGCCGGTCATGTAACGAGCCGCTTCCCAGTAGCTGTCCACAAGCGGCGTGCTGCCGAAAGCGGAAAGGCCGTCCACGGTTTCGATCAATACATCACGCACGGTTCGGACCGTGTTGACCTCAGGCGTGTCGCCAAGGTTTGCTTTGTAGCTGATCGAGAGCTTCGCTCCCTTTGCCGGATCACCGTCAAAGGAGTAGGCGTTTCGTTTTCCGGTGCCGCCAATGATCAATACAATCGGGTCACCGTAGCGCCAGCCTGGCTGATTGACGATGTTCTGAACCACTGAAGTCACGTCAGGCGACTCCTGTGCGGCTTTGTCAACATTCCAGAGATCGCTGTGAGACCAGTTGACGCTCACCGGAGTGACGCTTCTTTCGCTGATCTTCTTGTTCACCCAGTCAAAGTTTCCTGCTGGATCATTGACGTTGCCCGGACTCTCGCCCCAGATTTCCCAGTTGACGCTTTCGCTGTCGGAACTGGACTTGGCGTACAGAGTCACCTTGGCTTCGATAATGTCGGCGTTGGTCGGGATCTGCATGCCGCCCCAGCGCAGACCGACCAGCTGTGCGTAGTCGTTATGCTGAGACGAACCGCCTGCGAGGCGACCAAGATTCAAAGTCGTGCCGTTGTCGGTCATCGAGTTGTACTTGAGCCACTCGGTGCCGTCGTCGTTGCCGCTGAAAACCTGTTTGGTAACAGTCTTTCGTGTGCAGCCTTCGCCAGGGCCAATGCCTTCAAGCTTGTACTTCACGCGAAGCACAGGTGCTTTGGTCGGGTCGTTTTCCCATGACTTGAAAATTCGCTTGCCGGCTCCTGCTGTGTCGAGCAGAAAGCTCATGGCGTTACCCCCGCACCAGTCAGACTGGTCGACGATTTCCTGCACGATCGCGCCCACGTCCGGAGTGGTGTGGATCTCGTTGTCCTGGGTCCAGTTGCTCAGCGTGGCCGGTGATTCCCAGCCGGTGGTGGCGCCAGTGACGCTACGGGCTGACAGGCTTGGTGTTGAACCGTCGCTGCTGTAAGTCTCTGCATTAGGATCAAGCTCGCCCTGAATCAGGAACTGAGCGTCGCCGGTAGACCCGCCCGAAGACGTGAAGTCGAGATACGCTTCGGTAATCGTGGCGCCCTGTGGGATATCCACGTTGCGCAGTCGCACGCCGACACGCTGGTCTTCACCAGGGATCGTTGTCGTCGTCGACAGAGGCATGGTGTGCCATACACGCAGGATTGGACCATCAACGTCCTGTGCGTTAGGTGCAGTCGCATAGCGGCGGCGACCCTGTGGCGTATTGCCGTGAGGGTTGGATACGACAAGCGTCATGCGCTTGCCCGGAGCCCAGTCGCTGCGGTTGACCTGGTACTGAACCAGATTACTGATGTCCCAGCTGACCGCCTTTTTGCCAAAGCCATCGGTGCCAAAGCCAGGCAGATAGCGCCATAGCGCTTCGAGATAGCCTGACGAAGTTGACGGATCCGAAACCAGCTGTCGGCCCGAAACCTTGGTGGTAAAGCGTGTTGAATAAAAGTTCAACATGTACGAGCTGTCTTCCAGTCGGAACACCGCGTTCGCCAGATCGCCGTTGTAGGACGACCAGGTTGAATAGTTTTTGAACTCGACTTCTGATCCCAGAATGATTGCGTTCTTTGGGATGTTGATATCACGCCACTGCAGACCCCAGTCGACATTGGGATAGCTTGTGCTGAAGTAGGGGCCAGGCACGCGGCTTGAGCTCGTAATGATCGTATTAAAGTACTGGTAGGCCGTGTGATACGTGTAGGTAATTTCTTTTTCTACCGTGTTCAGAGCCTGTCCCGGGAATGTGTAGTAAACCTCAAGCTGAGGTGCGAAGTTGCGCTGTCCTTCGTCGTCGGCGCCATTGAAACTGTAAACCCGACGGCGACCGTCACCCTGGATCATCAGAGTCAGAGCGTTACCTTCGGACCAGTCGCCGCGGTCGACGACTTCCTGAATAACCTCGGCCAGGTTTGGAGTCTTCAGAGGCTGACGTCGGTCGTTCGCTTTGGCGATGCCGTCCCAGGCGACAGACGCGGTCGTCTGTGTTCTGTTGGACAGGTTTTTGCTGCCGCTGTTGATAGCCTTTGAGTTGCCATCGTCATCCGCACGAATAATCATATTCGTGTCTTTGTTTTCTGTCAGCGAGCTCGGTGTCTGGCTGTAGAGCGTCAGGACCGAATAGGCGATCGTGGCTCCCACCGGAATCTTCAC
>CALHMG010000249.1 GCA_938034705.1 uncultured Gammaproteobacteria bacterium | reverse complement strand
AAAGTAAAGCGAGGAAGCTTCACAATGAACGGATATCTGCGTCTGCTGACGGGATTGGTAATGGCCGCAGGACTGGCAACAGCAGGTCCAGCAGTCGCTCAGGCCCCTACCTGGTTTGGCCAGGCGGCAAATGGCAACTGGCTCGTAGGCGGCAAGGTAGCAACCGTCCAAAATGGTTTTGACCACTTTGGCGACGCTCAGACACTTACCGTCATGGTCGGCTATGAATTCACCCGCCCAATTATGGAAAGTGGCCGCGTTTCGGTTGAACTGGAAGCTCACGGCACGGTCGACGACGGCTCACAGCTCGACGGCAACGGCGAGTGGAAAACCAGCGGCCTCGCCGGTTACGTCGCTTATCGCACGCCTGGCGACATCTACTTCAAAGCCAAAGTCGGACTGGCCAACACACGCGTCAGCCTGAAAGAAAGCGGCCGAAAGGCTGCGGACTCTCGTGACACGTCTTTTGGTTACGGTGTCGGTCTTGGCATGCGCCTGAAGCGCGGCGCCAATGTTGAAATCGAACTCACTGGCAACAGTGCGACTGCCGCTAACGACCAGAGCGCGATATCCATTGGCGGATACGTGCCCTTCTGATCGTTTTAAAACGCAGTACAAGACGGCGCCTTTCAGGGCGCCGTTTTTGTTGTGACCTGTACTGGCAGACTCGGAGCCAGCACGAACTTGAGCTCCTCATGAGCTCGTTTAAGCGATGCATACACGGTGTCAGGGGATTCACCGGCAGCGAAGATAAACCCCGGATATGAATTACCTTCGGGCCACGGCACCATCTCGTACCCGTCACGAATATCGATGCGAACGTCGAGCACTCCGGGTACATCCCGAGCCGCCGAAATCCCCTCGACCCGGCGAAGAATGCCCGCTGCCGGCACCGGGATCATCAAAACGCCCGCGGCGCCCTCCACCTTGCCTGCAGTTGGCGCAGACCCGGCAGCCGTGCTGATGACAAGATTCTCCACCGCGATGTCGGTTGCGACCTGAAACAGGCCGGCGCAGTCGCCACCAATCGTGCGCCCGGCTACCTCCAGAATCCAGAGGCGATCGCCGTCCACACGCAGCTCGGCATGCACGGGGCCAATGACGAGACCGAGCGCGCTGCATGCCCTGGCGACCGTGGCATAAATCTCAAAGCCTCGAGCAGCCTCGAAGCGCCCCGGCGTAATGTAGTACGTCTCTTCAAAATACGGTCCGTCAAGAGGCTCTGGCTTGTCGAAGGTAGCCAGTTCGGTAAACACGCCGTCGACCAGCATGCCCTCAACAGCGATTTCGAACCCGGGCACAAACTGTTCAATCAGGATCGGGGCATCACCGTGTCCGCCCCGAGCCGCGATTGCGCGAACGCGATCCACGACGGCCGGCAGCGCGTCGAGCGTATCGACTCGAATCACGCCCTGGCTTGCTGACATGGTCGTCGGCTTGACCACCCACGGTGGCTCGAACGCCGGTTTCACATCACGTGAAGCGTCACCGGGATCGATCTGCATGAAACGCGGTACCGACAGCCCCTCAACCTGGGACAGACAGATCCGCGAGAGCGATTTGTCGCGCGTCGCGCGCGCGGCATCCGGAGGATTGTGGGGCAGATCAAGCGCTGCCGCGACGCGTGCCGCGACCTCGACGGTACCGTCGTCTATACCGATCACGGCGCGAATGCGCTCAATGCCTGGCCTGGTTTCAATGGCTGCGACGATGGACTGGAAGTCGCCAATATCCGCAGCGATGCCTATGGTGCCGGGAGGCACGGCAGCCGCGTTAGCGGACGTAATGATGAGTGGCGTAAACCCGAGTGCCGCGACCGCAGCGCCAAAAGAATTGGTGCGATAGCTTCCGGGGGTAGCGACCAGCGCAATGCAGTCCCGTGACGCCGCTGGCGACGCCTTCAGCATGGACTCGCGTGCGTCAAACACGCGTCAAGGGACCTGGAATGACTGCCCGTCAGTGTCCGGCCGCGCCGCAACCGCCGCAGGCGCCAGAGCCGCCAACGGCCTGAAAGACGTTATTAAAAACGAATGTCGCGCTGATACCGTCATCGACGTAGTCGATTTCAGCGCCGTCCATGTACGCAAGCGCCACCGGGTCAATATAAAGCCTGTACCCTGTGCCCTCGCGAACGCTGTCCCACGCCGTGTGCTCTTCGGCGAACGTCATGCCGTAGTTCATGCCACTGCAACCGCCGCCGGCCACATACACACGCACACCAAGAATGCTGGAATCGGCGTCCTCAACGAGTTCGGCAAACTTGCCTTCGGCAGCCTCGGTCACCGAGAGTGCTGTTTCGCTGATCGTCGCGTCGTAAGCCATGCCCATCTTTTCAATTCCTGTCTCGTTTGGTGTGTCAGTTCGGGTGCATCGGTCGCCCTGCAGGAGGCGGCTAAATCCGCACTTTTTGTGCCCTTTTGGGCAGTCGTCTGTGCACGCCGTGCGCCCTGTAACTGTTATACGGTCTGGGCGCGCCGGATTCAAATATTCTTACCCCAAAAACCGGCCACGCAGCGTAAACTGCGGTCTTTCACACACTGATTTCAAGAGATTTGTCGATGACCCGAATGGTGAATTGCCCGGTGCTCAAACGAGAGGCCGAGGGCCTCGAGGCACCGCCCCACCCGGGCGAACTCGGCCAGCGAGTCTACGAGAACGTTTCGGCCGAAGCCTGGACCCAGTGGCTTGAGCGGCTCGTCGCGATCATCAACGAAAACGGCATCAACACCGCTGATCCGGAGTCCATCGAAACCATCGAAAAGCACATGGTGGGATTTCTGTTTGGTGAAGGCGATATGGGCGACCTGCCCGCAGGCTTCACGCCCAACCGCAAAAAGTAGTCGCCTCAGGCAGAAGCGTCTTCAAGCCGCGTGCGCAACGCGCGAAGGGCGCGACGGGTTTTAAGCGGTCGCCCGTCAAGCTGCCGATCAATCACCGCCCGCAGCAACGAACGGGCCTCGCCCCTTACCGCGCGATCGCTGAGATCCCCGGCCGCTAGCGCATTCAACGTAGCGCCGTGGACGTCAACCATACCCGTCACGTAACGCTCGGCCGCCTCCCCGGATGCAGAGTCTGCGACGCGGTCGGCAAACACCGGGCCACGATCAACCAGATACTTGTAGCGAACGCCATCTTCAATCGTGCTGCCGGTAGATATTTCGGCGTCCAGCATCAGCCCGTAGCCGCACTCTTCAAGAAGCTTGAGCTCAAACCACCGCAGCACGATGTCCGGGGCCTCCTCGGTTGCTATGGCGTTGATGGCCTCGGAGTAGTGATCATAAAGCGCTGGATGCGGATCCAGTCGAGGCAACAGACGCAGCAGCAGTTCGTTCATGTACCACGCACACAGGAGCCGCTCGCCGTCGAGCTTGGGCGGCTTTGTCGTCCCCTCAACCGCGGTCATGGTCGGCAGTTCACCCTTGCCGGACCAGCCCGTCTCAAGCGGCTGAAACGGCATCAGATACGGACGGGTTCTGGACTTCAGTCGTCGCGCGCCTTTGGCAATGCATCCAATGCGACCGAAGTCTCGCGAGAACAGATCAACAATCCAGCTCGACTCGGACCACGCCCGGGTTCGAAGCACATAGGACTGCTGATGCTGAACGCGCATGAGTCTTAGCGTGGGGCCCTAGAGGTCATCCGAGACACCCAGTTCGCGCAACATCCCGGGGTCATCGGCCCAGCCCTTGCGAACCTTGACCCACACCTGCAGGTAAACCTGGCCCGCAACGATGCGCTCAAGGCCCGCGCGGGCGTTGCTGCCAATACGCTTCAGTCGCTCGCCGCCCTTGCCAATGACAATGGGCTTCTGGCTGTCGTTCTCAACCCAGATCGTAGCGTCGATGTGCAGCACCTGCTCTACGGTTTCCATCGCGTCGATGGTGACCGCTGTGGCGTACGGCACTTCGTCATTAAGCTGCCTGAAAAGCTGCTCGCGAATGAGCTCGGAACTCTGAAACTGGACATTGCGATCGGTGATCTGATCCTCAGGATATCCGGCAGGCAGCGTCGGCATGTATTTGACCAGGGTCTCGATCAATACATCTGTTCCGGTACCTCGCGTGGCGGACACCGGGATAATTTCGTCAAAGGCAAGTTTCTCGACCGACTCCTGCATCAGCGGCAACAGGGCCTCTTTCTGATTGACGGTGTCGACCTTGTTGATCAGCAGAAACCGCTTGGCGCTGCTTTCTCGCGCGGCCGCGAGCGCGGGTTCATCACCCTTGCGCCAGCCGTCGGCGCTGATCATCAGGGCAACCACATCTACACCTTCGACGCCGGCCAGCGCGTTTTGATTGATCATCTTGTTCAATCGCTTGCGCCCCGGCCGATGGATGCCGGGCGTATCCACAAACGCAATCTGCCAGCCCTCACCGTTGACGATGCCGACAACACGATTACGCGTCGTCTGTGGCCGGTGGGAGGTGATGCTGACCTTGGACCCTACCAGCTTGTTAAGCAGCGTCGACTTGCCCACGTTGGGACGGCCAACGAGCGCCACGAAGCCACTTTGAAATTCATCGGTCACGACGCCACTCCGGCAATGATTGAAGGATGCTCAAGAGCCAACGCCGCGGCCACCTGCTCTGCCTGTCGTCGACTGCGACCAAAACCCTTGAAGGGTTCGTCCACCTCTTTGATAAAGCAGTTTACGGTAAAGCGACGGTCATGGGGCGGCCCGGTGATCTCGGTGACGTCATAGCGCGGAGCGGGCTTGCCAACCGCCGCAAGAACTTCCTGCAGCCGGGTCTTGGGGTCCTTGTCATCACGACTGGCGTCGAGTTCGGCGATAATCGGCCGGTACAATCGGGTCAGGAAATCGCGTGCCGGGTGAACGCCACCGTCGCGGTAGATCGCGCCAACGATCGACTCAAAAGCATCAGACAGAATCGAATCACGATCAAAGCCGCCACTTTTGAGTTCACCTGGACCGAGCAGCAGAAACTCGCCCAGCTTGAGTTCGCGCGCGAGTTTCGCCAGCGAGCCCTGGTTAACCAGAGACGCACGAAATCGTGTAAGCACGCCCTCGGGCGCATCAGGAAAGGCTTCAAAGAGGAGATCGGCGACAACGAAGCCAAGATAGCTGTCGCCCAGAAACTCGAGGCGTTCGTTGTTGGCAGCGCCCTTGCTGCGGTGCGTTAATGCACGCGTCAGCAGCGATTGATCGGCGAACTCGTAGCCGATCGCGGCCTCAAGCTTTTTGGCGGGTTCCATCGGCGCATTGTGCGCCAAAAGAGACTGCGATTCAAAATTTCGCCTGTCAGGAAACCCGCCAGCGAAGCGCGTCGACCGGTCAGAAGTACGACGCGTTCTCGAAGTATATGATGGCGTTCAAATTACCCATCACCTCGACTTCTGTGGCGTAGTCGAGACGCAGTTCGGTCACGCCATCTTCCTTGGTCTGGATGAGGTCTTCGTGCACGTTGACATGCTTGATGAAGTCCGTGTCAAAGCGGGCCTCCAGGCGATTGGATATGTCCCTGCGGCTCATTTTGTCGATCGACGCCTCTTCGGCAACATCTTCAAGCGCGTTGGCAATCTTCATGTTGTTCATGTAGACGGGAACGAGCTTCATGCCGAGGTAGGCCACGAAAATGATTAGAACACCGACGGCGAGTAGCCCGAGAATCGAGACTCCGGCCTGCTTTTTCATAGAGCGCATCTGACTGATACTCCTGAGAATTGATGCGTGAATACCTGGGTGGCGCGTGATTAACGCCACTTAAAAAAAGCATAGCAAAGCTCAGAAATTCTGCTGGAAAACCCGGGTCATCAGGGCAGATCAACGGTTTCACCGGGCGACTGGCTTGAATTAGGACATTTACCCGCCCGTTTGCGGCAGGAGCGCCCGCTGCTGGGCGATCAGGGGTCGACCAGGAACCCTTGTGGCGTCTAGTCGATACCGTTGCCGATACGCGCCCAGTCGACGCCGCCACCCTTGTCCATGCTGAACCAGACAAAGAATGCCTTACCGACAATATTGGCCTCGGGCACAAAACCCCAGCCACGACTGTCGTTACTGAAGTCCCGGTTGTCACCCATGACAAAGTAGCTGTCCGCCGGCACCTTGAACTCCTGGCGCGGTGAACCCTGATTGCGATCCACAATAATGCTGTGCGTTTCGCCATCGAACTCTTCAGCAAACCGATCTGCCGTGATCTTCCGGTTTCCGGACTCTGTCAGACTGAATTCTTCGCCATTGTCGTAGGCAACAGGCTTTTCGTTGATGAACAGTCGCTTCTTGTCGTAGACGACACTGTCACCCGGCAATCCAACAACGCGCTTGATGAAATTGATCTTTGGATCCTGGGGAAATCTGAACACCATGACGTCACCGCGATCGGGCTCCGAGATGCCGACCACTTTCTTGTTCACAACTGGCAGACGCAGTCCGTAGATAAATTTGTTGACCAGAATAAAGTCACCAATCTCCAGCGTCGGGATCATCGATCCGCTGGGAATTCTGAAAGGCTCGACGATGAAAGACCGCAGCACAAACACCAGAGCAATGACGGGAAACAGTGCGCGCGCGTACTCAATCAGAATGGGCACACGCGGTCGCGCGACCACTTTACTGTCGCCGCCCTGATCTTCGACAGCAGCAACGTACTTTCGATTACGCAGCGGTGCCAGGAACATTTTGTCCAGAAGCCAGAGCGCTCCTGTGACGATCATTGCGATCAGCAGTATCAGTGCAAAATCCATATCAGCTTCTTAGTACCTGTCGGCCCTTTCCATGTATTAACGTCGCCACTCCTAAAAACGGGTTAACGCGGATCAATGCTGACTAACCCTGACGCGTGCAACGTTACTCTCCGTCTACTCTCAGCACAGCGAGAAATGCTTCCTGCGGAATCTCCACGGAGCCTATCTGCTTCATGCGTTTTTTGCCTTCTTTCTGCTTTTCAAGCAGTTTGCGTTTGCGCGTGATGTCACCGCCGTAGCATTTCGCGGTCACGTTCTTTCGAAGCGCCTTGACCGTCTCTCGAGCGATAATCTTACCGCCAATTGCCGCCTGAATGGCGACGTCAAACATCTGACGCGGAATCAGCTCACGCATTCTTCGAACCAGTTCACGCGCGCGGTATTGACTGTTTTCCCGGTGCACAAGCACGGACAGCGGATCCACTCTCTCGCCATTGATCATCACATCGACCTTGACCATGTCGGCGGGACGATTTTCAATAAACTCATAATCGAGCGACGCAAAACCCCGGCTCACCGATTTGAGCTGATCGAAGAAATCGAGAATGACCTCAGCCAGAGGCATTTCAAATTCGATGACGATCTGGCGTCCAAGATATTTCATCTCTTTCTGCACACCACGACGCTCTATGCAAAGCGTGATGACCGAACCCACGTGATCCTGAGGCGTCAGGATGCGGGCCACAATCATGGGCTCACGAATCTCGGCGATCTGCGGCCGCTCAGGGAGCTGGGACGGGTTGTCTACCAGCAGCACTTCGCCGTCAGTGCACTCGACTTCGTAGACAACGGTCGGCGCTGTGGTAATCAGCTCAATGTTGTACTCGCGTTCGAGGCGCTCCTGAATGATCTCCA
>CALHMG010000248.1 GCA_938034705.1 uncultured Gammaproteobacteria bacterium | reverse complement strand
AATTGTGCCGAGAATCAAAAAGGCAAGACCGAGAGCCAAGAAGACCTTCTTTCTCGATACGCGCATGTCGGTTTTCGCAATTCTCGCGACGACTGGAACCGCTATTGCCGGGATGACAAATCTGCGGGCACCCTGTGGCAGGAATGCCGCAACGCTGACAATCATCCCGAACCCTACGAAGAGTCGCAGGAGCGGAGAGAACTTTCGCGGCCTGAGAATGCATCCTGCCGTTATTGCAGCGGTGATTAACATCGGCGAGTAGGTCAAATAGCCGATTATGCCTTCAGCGGCCACGTTGTCTGACCGGCCAGCAAGGAAGACCCTAAGCCCGCCGGAGTTGCGGATGTTCTGCGCCGTAGCTGCGACGGCCGCTAACGTACTTAGCGTTACTGCAAGGGCGAGTACCGATTCGCTTGGCTGTAACCGCGAATCCGACGTGGGTAGTCGGTTTGAATCGCGAATCGTCAGATCAATCCTAGAGTACGGGCGGTCCAGTGAGGTGCGCAGTACGATCGCAAACGTTGTTGAAGTGGCAAACAGCAAGCCGGCAACCAACCCGGGGGTCACAGATGCTGGCACGATAAACGGGACGGTTGGTTCAGCGTCGGAGAGAACGCGGTAGAGCGGTGCAACGCCGAATATCAGGAGCTGAGCGATGGCAAGCGGTACCGCTGGGTGAAGATAGGTTTTCCGCGCAGCGCTCAGGAGACGAAGCTGCATCAGGCTGATCAGAATTATCAAAACGCTTAGCGCCGAATTCGTAGCGGTTGCGTCGCGCCACATAGTCATTTTCTCCGAACGTGGGTCTGAGGAAGATGTCTCAAACGAGAGCAACGAAAGCAAGGTTGCGAATGAGGTTTGAATGCCAAAGCCCGTAACTTGCCAGGGTTCGCACTCGGCTAATCTTCTTCTGGTTAGGAATCGCTCCAAGCGCAGCAGCTGGACCCTTGTGGTCGTCGAGCAAACGAGCGAGGCTTTCGGCTTGATTGATCTTGTGCTGGATCCGAAGTTGTCTATTCGACCTTTTTGCAATGGACCTTGCTTCGGCCGTCAGCGTCCGAAGGGAGAGTGCCGGAACTCCGACCTCATTCGAACCGTGCTGTCGATAGCTGACGAGTTGGCACGGGATGTAGCAAAGGCCGTCGACCGCTGCGGCCCTTGCAGCAAGCCACCAGTCGTGCCCAGGAGAGGCCTCCGGCAACGGCATCGCGGACCTAGCGAACTCGCCTCGAATCAGAGACATGTTGCCAGACACCACATTCTCTACAAGTACCTGGCGCAGATCGTTACGCCGAGGGTCCTTTCGGGCACTCCGAAAATACGACGGAGAAAGGGTACGGCCGTCGCGATCGACTGTTCGTGCGTCGGAGTAGAACAAAACTTTTTCGCGCGAGGACGCCTTTCGTTCTACGTCTAGCATCCGTTGAAGTTTGTCTGCATCCCAAATGTCATCCTGGTCGCATAGTGCGATGAGGCTCGCTGAAGAAGAGCTGATGAGGTACTCGAAGTTCCTCCGAGCGCTCCTAGCCTGGGCAAGATTGGAGCGCAACGGGAGTTGTCGAATTCTTAGTAGAGGTCGAAAACTCTCTATGACGTCTA
Organism: uncultured Gammaproteobacteria bacterium; assembly: GCA_938034705.1. Classification (GTDB taxonomy): domain Bacteria; phylum Pseudomonadota; class Gammaproteobacteria; order Arenicellales; family CALHMG01; genus CALHMG01. The sequence goes on along the minus strand of CALHMG010000248.1, from coordinate 2,679 downwards.
GGGTTCCGTCTGTAGAAGCGTCATCCGAGACGAGTACCTCGAAGTCCGAGAAGGTCTGATCGGCGAGGCTTCGGAGTTGTTCGTGAAGGAACTTCTCGCCGTTGAATGTGCCGAGCAGGACTTGAAGCGACGGGTGTGTATCTGCGGTCATGCCTTTTCACACCTGAACACGTATTGATCGACGAGCAATCGTCCGAAAAGTCGGCTTATGTGGGTGAGCTTTTTGTGCCTTACAGCGCCGGCGTACTGACGAATTTCGAAGTCGATACGAAGCCCGGCTCCTTCGATGAGTTCGCGCATGGACGCGTAAGTGAAGAACCGAAGGTGGGTTTTGTCGAGGATTCCTTGTGGGCGATATCGAAACTCTCCCTTTACAAGGAGAGGCACTAGCACACGTAGATTCCTGATGTTCGGTAAGGAAATTAGAACTTCCGTACCACTATCGAGATGATTTGAGAGGTTCTCTAGTACGGCCCACGGATCGACTAGATGTTCTAGGACATCACCGCAAACTACGGTGCGATATCCTTTTCCTTCAACTGCCTCTCCCAGGTCGATTTTTTCGATGTCCCCGACGGTGATCGACCGCATTCGTTTGCCAGCCAATTCCGCCACCTCGGGCAGGAGTTCTATCCCATCCACATGGCTGGCGACACCGCGTTGCAGGAGCAGTTCGGCAGTTGCTCCTGCTCCGCACCCGAGTTCAAGTACTGGAACCGCACGGTTCTGAGACAGGCCAACAAGATCAGTTCGTGGGCGGCAGTAGTATTCGGGTTTGGGAACGCTCACAGTATTACTCCAGCTTCTTTGATGGCCCGGCAAAGGACATTTACCCACCGAGTTGCGACCGTGGAGGGCAAGAAATTGCTTGCAATCGACTTGGCTAGGTCGGCAACGCTCTCGTGTAGTTCAGCGTCATTAGCGAGCTCATCAATTATCTTTGCCCCGTCTATTGCGAATGATGATTCGGCCACGGCATAGCGCCGCAGTTCTCCGCGCAAAAGCGTGAGGGGTCCCTCATGAGCTGTCGCGATGACTGGCCTACCGGCAGCCATTGCCTCTGCGGCAGCCATGCCGAATAACTCTTCCCACCTAGTGGTGCGAGATGATGGAAGAAGAAGAACGTCGATGTCATTGACGAACTGCACCATCTGCTCGCTACTGAGTCTTCCGCGTAGATCGATTTCCGGCGAGAAGCTCTTATGGTTATGGCTGGTTTCGCCGGCAACGATAAGAGACGATGCGCACGAGCGGTTGAGTACTTCGATGGCTCTGTTTAGGCCCTTTTGGGTGCCGCTTCGCGATACGAACCCTAAGGTCGGCGACGTTGAGTATGAGCCTTGGTGAATGTTATGGAAGCGCAGATCGATGGTGTGCCCGACCGCAACGGGTTCTTGTCGCAATTCGTAGGCTGACCGAACGCCGTTCGTAACGTTCTCGCCGGTTCCTGCGACAATGACCGTTTCGGACTCGATGGCCTGACGCCACTTCTCACGAACCATCCTGAGCTTTGCCTCTGGTAGGCGCGGCGTATAGTTCGAGTCCCATACGGGCCACGACGTATAAAGAATCGATCGCTTCGTTCGTCCTACAAATAGCGGAAAGCGGTAGTCCCATGGCCCGAAACAGAGGACTCTGACAGGCGCTCGCTGGACTGGGAACGCAGGCCGAACACGTCCAATGTTCTTTATGCGGATGTCGATCCCGAGAATGTCTGCCGCTGAACGGAGGCCAACGAGATGCGATTCGTTCGCCGATGGGTGGATGACCTCAACCTCAAGCATTCTCGTGCCTCAGGTGCTGGGCGACTTTGGAGAAGGGTTGCATTTTGTATTGGTCGGCCAAAGCGACTAGCACATGAGCCAAATTGCCCACTCGAACCTTTAAATTGTCTCTGCAAAACGCTGATGGGTCGCTTGGGCCCACATGGTGGGCCGAACGACTCAAGAGGGCACCCTGAGTGCCGATTGAGCTGGGTGCACCCTAAAAGGCCGAAGCCACTCTCGGATATGCTTTCGGGTAGCGCTGTCGTGGTCGATCAGGGCATATCTAGCGCGTCGAACTTTCTGCTCGCAGCAGCCGTGGTCCGCTACTTTGACTTGGTTGAAATTGGAATGTTCTCACTCGCAGTGGCATTCATTCGGTTTTCGCTGGATCTTACGAGGGCCGGGCTGTCGGAACCGCTTCTACTCTTGCGAACTGCCGATCAATCAGGCGGGCACTATCTTCGTCCTGCGCTAAGGACGCACTTTGTGTTCGGAGCGTTGTTCTCGATCGCACCGATTTCGTATGCAGCCGTTGCGTGGAACCTCGGGTGGGCTTCCGCATGGATTGCATTATCCGTTGCGGCTGTCATTCCGGTCGTTATATGTCATGACGCAATGCGTTTCATGGCATTCGCGACTGTTCCGACAATCGCCACCGCTGGCGATTTGGGGATGTTCTTGGTGCTCTTAGGGTCGATCGCCGTACTTCCCGAATCGATCCCTCTGCTCATTTTGGTTTGGGGACTCGCTTCGGCTGTATCGCTGGCGATTGGCGCCAGTTTGCTTCGAGATGACTCCGTCCAACCGCTGTCGACAGCGGACTATCAGGCTCTAGTGCGCCCTCGCGGTCGAGTGTTCTTTGTCGAGGCCGTCTTTGAACGTGGTCTGGGACAAGCCACGCTGTTCGCTATCG